>JBJHBJ010000001.1:0-175042 GCA_050485425.1 Ectothiorhodospiraceae bacterium
CCGTGCCCGGTTTTCTATCAGCCATGGAGGGCTTGCACATGCCTGTTTTCAGTATCGATAACGCTTCTTCCCGTGCGCAGCGTGGCCGGAACAGCCGGGCGCGGGGCGCCCACCTGCGCCGCCTGCCGGAGAAGGAAGTCTTCGTCATGACGCCGGCCGAGATGGTCGAGCTGTGGAAAGAGCGGCAACGCCGCAAGGGACTGACGGACGAGGAGATCGCGGAGAATTTCCGCACGGTGACGAACTATACGCTGGACACGATCCCGGGGGCCGCCTCGCCCGTTCGGGATTCCACGGTTCTGACGCGCCTGGCTCGGGATCTGAGGCGGGGCGGGAGCGTGCTGACCACCTACCGGGTTATCCAGCGCGGTAACACGACGCTGATAGCTCTTCGTGGTTATGCAGGGTTGCGCCAGCATCTCCCAGCTTCGCTTTACGGCGCCCAGCACCCCACCATTATCCGCATGGCCGTGGGCCCGGCAGGGCAGCGGGCCATGGCCTCGGGCGGTATCATCGTCACGGCGGTTGTCTCGCCGGCCGTGCGGACGTTCCAGTGGATCTTCGATGACGAAGTCACCTGGCGGCATCTGCTGGTGAATGTGTCGATGGATATGGCGAAGGCTGTTGCTTCGGCGGGAGGCTTTATTGCTGGTGCAAAGCTGGCGGTCGTGGGTAGCATGGCCTTCGGTTTGGCAGCGCCGATCGTAATCCCCGTTGCCGGGGGGATTCTTGTTGCCCTTGCGGTTGGCTTTGGTCTGAGTGAATTGGATAGGCACACCGGAATTTCGGAATCTCTTGTCACAGCGCTTGATGACGCCATTGAAGCATTGAAGAGGGAGATGGAAACCTCGCGTAGAGGTATTCAGTACTATCTCGGTAGCCCTCAGGGCCAGATGGAATTCATTCAGCGGTTTTCTGGGATGCGATAGTTGCAGAGGCGGGAGAAGTGACAGCTAAAGTACCGTCAAATCGTGTGCTTCTCGCCTGTGCGGCATTGGCTATCCTGCTTGGGGTGGTGCTGGCGGTGGGGCCTCTTCGCCTGCTTATGCTCGGTCTCAAGGATTATCCCTTGGTGCAGGAGACAGTTCCGCCGGTATTTGAATGGTCCACCGCCACGGGTGCGCTGTTTGTCGCCCCCGTGGCTGGCCTATTTTTTCTGTTGCTCGCTTTCATGATGCTGTGGCGGGTGTGTACGGGCCGGCCAGCTCCTCCCAAGCTCCGACGCTTGGTTAATGGTGCATTAGCGGTCATTGCCATCGGTGGTGTAATCGGTCTCATTGTGGTGAGGTTTTCAGCAAACAGCTATTGGGAGATGGAGTTTCGTGAGGCTGGTTACGCGCGGTGCCCAAACTCATTTTTCCTGACTTCGCGATGGTTCACGAAAGTTTGGGTTCAGGATCTCGACTACTGTCATGACCCCGAAGTGCGGACAATGATGGCCTCCCCTCGGCACGGCATTGACGACATCAACGAATACCTGAGGGGGCAGGACCGCGTTCGTGGCGGATCGGCGGCCGAGGAGGGGTAGCCGGCTCCTCAGTGCTTGAACCAGACAAACAGCCGGCCGAAGTTCCGGCTGTCCTTGTCGATGCGGTGGTACCGGGCCTTGATGTCCGGGCGTTCGAGGAACTTCAGCACGCGCTTCTTGAGCTGACCGGAGCCTTTGCCGGGGATGATCTCCACCAGCTTGATCCTTTTCTCCACGGCTTCCTGGATGACGCGGTTCAGTTCCCGGTCGATGTCTGTCCCCCGGTTGTAGATGTCGTGCAGGTCGAGCTTGAGCTTGGCCAGGAAGCACCTCCGCGGTTCAACATTCCCTTGTCATACGATAGCAGCCGCCGGGGGATCAGAGCCCATGCTCCCGGATTCTCCGGAGGGCGTGTGTCAGTTCCGGGTCCTCGAACCGGAAACCGGCGTCCAGCAGCACGCCCGGGTGCACCTGCGGGCCGTTCAGCGTGGACTGGATGCCCATGTCGCCGTACAGCACCCTGATCAGCCATGCCGGCATGGGCAGCAGGATGCGCTTGTTCAGCAGGTCGCCGACGGCCCTGCCGACCTGTTGCTGGGTCAGGTTCTCCGGCGCCACCAGGTTGATCGGCCCGTGGAGTTCGGGATGGTCGATGATGAAATCGATGGCGCGTACCGCGTCCGCCAGGCTGATCCAGGGGCAGGGCTGCAATCCCGAACCCACGCGGCCGCCGAGACCCATGCGCGCGTAGCGGATCATGGGCGGCAGCACGCCGCCGCGGCCGGACAGCACGACGCCGATGCGCAGCTTCACCACGCGTGATCCGTCCAGCACGTCCAGCGCCTGCTCCCAGGCCTTGCAGATGCCGACGATGAAGTTCCCGCAGGCGTAGGCATCCACCTCGGAGCGTTCATCGAGCACATGCGCGTTCTGCTCCCGGACGTCGGGATGATAGCCGTAGATGTAGGTGGAGCTGGCGTTGATCACGCGAATGCCGCTCAGGCCGGCATCACGGATGCAGCCGGCGATCAGCCCTGTCCTGCCGGCCCGGCTTTCCCGGATCTCGTGCCTGGCGGCATCCGTCCAGCGCTGCATGATGGGCGCGCCGGCCATGTTGAGGATCACGTCGTACCTGCCCAGCAGCGCGGCGCCGTCACGGCTCAGATCGTCCCAGGTCCAGCAGTGCCGGTGCTCGCCGAAGCGTCGCCGCGCCTGTTCCGGTGCGGTTGTCAGCAGGTCGATCCGGTGCTTGCCGTCGAATTGCTCCACCAGCGCGGAGCCGATCAGCCCGTTCACCCCGGAGATCAGCACGTTCACGGACCGCTTCTCCCGGACTTCCGCCGTGCCTCCATGAAGACGTACATGGCCGGCACGCCGATCACGAACACCACGGCGACGTTGAAGGCGAATACCCAGGTCAGCGGGTTGGACCGGTCGAAATTGTCCCAGGACTGGAGCAGGGCGATCAGGAAGAACACCGGCGCCGCCAGTTCGGAGCGGATGACCAGGCGCAGGGATTCCCAGCGCGGGTCCTGGAACGCGGCCAGCGCGAACAGGCTGAAGACCACGAACTGGGCGGCGATCACCCGGGCGGTCAGTGGGCTGAGCTGCCAGGGCCAGATTTCGATCATGACGGCGGGGATCACGAACAGCAGCAGGCTCACCACCAGGCCGGTCGCCCCGACGATGCCGACGGCCACCCTGACCACCGGCGGCAGGGTCAGCTCGCCGGTGCCGGCCGGCGGCAGCGCCGCGGCCCGGGTATTGCGCAGCCAGAGGCCGAACACCAGGAACGGCGTGGTGGCGTACAGTCCCACCCACAGCCAGGTGGTGACATGGGCCTGGTTGAATGCGCCCCAGTGCAGGACAGTGGCAATGCCCATCAGTGCGGCGAACGAGGCCACGGGAATCAGGCCGAACTTGATCTGCTGCCAGCTCCGGGCGAACAGCACGGTGGTGAAGTAGAACACGCCGGTGAGGTAGGTGGCGCCCAGCATCATGGCCGTCATCTGCGGCCCCATGGGCCAGGCGAACAGCCGTTCCGTTTCGTGGGGGCGCAGGAACAGGATGATGAAGGCTGCCACCAGGAAGGGGATGATGATGGCGGAGACCACGCGTGTTGCCGGTAGAATGCGGCCGCCGGCGGCGGCGCCCGGCGCCCGGTTGTTCTCGTTCATTGGCTCTTCTCCCGGTTGCGCGGGAATGTGCCGCCGGATGCGGCCAATGCGCTGGCGCGATCAGTCGTCGGGTGTGTCGGCCAGCTTTCCCGCCCGTTTTCTCGTTATCTGCCCTTGCCGGTAGATCCAGCGTGCCGTGTCGGTCAGTGTATCCCGGACATTCCGGGGCGCGAAGCCGAGGTCGGCTTCCGCCGGGCTGTCGTCGCCGTGGGGATTCCAGACGATGGCGTTGAAACCTTCCTCGTTCACCGGCAGGCGGACCGGCAGCAGGCGCTGGAGCAGGCTCGCCATCCGAATGCCGGGCTGCAGGGTCCATGCCGGCAGGACCAGGCGGGGGATGCGGCGGCCGGTGATTTCCGCCAGCGTGTCGATGATGGTGGAGAAGGGCAGGCTGGTTCCGGTCAGCATGTAGCGGCGCGGGCCGCGGCCTGCCTCGACCATGGCGGCGTGGGCCTGCGCCAGGTCGCGGACATCCACAATGCTGATACCACCGCGCGGGATCACCGGCATCCGTCCGGTAAGAATGCCGCGTACGGCCTGGGCGCTCTCGCCGAAGTGCGGATCATGCGGTCCGAAAACCGCGCCCGGGTAGCTGATGGTCACCGGTGTGCCGCGGGCCTGGTAGTCCCTGGCGACATGTTCGGCTGCGGCTTTCGATCGGTAATAGGGGCCTGGCGCCCTTCCGACCGGGGACTGGCCGCTGAGTACGGCGCCGTCGGGTGGGAACAGCGCCACATAGCTGGAAACGTAGACGACGGGGTCCAGGCCGCGGTCCCGGGCGGCGGCCAGAACGGTTTCAGTGCCGACGGGGTTGACGTGCAGCATGCGCCCGGCATCCCGGACGTCCAGGGAATAGACCGATGCCGCATGGACCACCGCATCGCAGCCTTCCATGGCCTGTGCCACCGCCGCCGCGTCGGTCACGTCGCCGGTGAGGTGGGGCAGCGGGGGCAGCCCGAGGGGTTCCAGCGCCGGCGGGATGCGCTCGGGATCGCGCACGAGCAGCCGTACCTGGTGTCCACGCCGGACCAGCTCGGCGACCGTGTGCGAGCCCACGAATCCGGTGCCTCCGGTCACCAGCACATGCATATGCGATTCCCCCGTGGCAGTGGATGCGGTTGGCCGTGCCCCGGATCAGATACCGATCCGGTAGACCCGCTCCGCCGTCTCGCGGAACAGCGCCGCGCGTTCGGAAGCGGAGAAACCGTCGGCGATCCGCTTGAAGCTGTTGTACAGCACGCCATAGGGAACGCTGGCCCGGTCCATCGGGAAGTTGCTCTCGAACATGCAGCGGTCCGGGCCGAAACAATCGATGGTATGCAGGTACCAGTCCCTGGTGGCTTTCGCCAGCGTGGCGGAGTCCGGTGGTGCGTCCGCCTTGTGAAAGCCGAACCCGTTGACGGTCATGACCAGGCCGCCCAACTTCGCCACCACGTTCTCGCAACGTGCCAGCTCGGCAATGTCGGTTTTCCACTGGTGGAAGATTTCTTCCCGGCGATTCGCCCAGGGGCCGATGCCCAGCGGCCCGCTGAAATGGTTCAGTATGATGGTCACGTCGGGGAATGCCCGCGCCAGCTCCGTGACCTGCGGGAGCTGGTGATGGTACTGCCAGGCTTCGAAGCTCAGCCCGTACCGGGCCAGTCGGGCGAAGCCGCGGCGGAAATCGTCCCGGGCATAGAGCCCCTCGGGCGGGTTGCTGTGGGAGTTGCGGACGTCCGGGGAGGGGTCCCAGCCGCCGGCGTGGCGAATGCCGCGGAATCGCGGGCTGGCCGCGAGGTGCGCTTCCAGGACTTCGTCCACCGCGTCCTGCAGCAGGAGATCGGCGAAACCGACGATGCCGGCGCAGACCCGCGCGGGGCCATAGCCACCGCTTGCGCTCATGGCGGCAATGCCGTTGACGAACTCGGTCTCGCCCACCGGCCGCAGGGCCTCCGGGCCGGAAGCCCGGTACATGGAGCCGCACTCCACGTACACCGTGCTGACGATGTTGTGGCCGCAATCCAGGTCCGCCAGCAGCTCGTCGAGCAGGTAGCGGGAACCGCCTCGGTCCCAGAGATGATGATGCGGGTCGCAGATGGGCAACCCGGGGTCCAGCGCTTCTTCTTTTGTCCGGTCGAGCCAGCGCTGGTGTTCCGGCGTGGTCACAAGGGCCATGGGTCTTGTTCCTCGGGTGATGGGTCTTGTTGTTGTGCGTTGCTGCTCCCAGTGTAGCCGGGACGTTCTATCGGCGTCATCGCGCAGGTGCCGTACCGCCTCTTGCGATTCCTGCGAAAGACTCCATGTTCATCAGTAGGGCGTCGGACGTTTCCCCGGAGGTGTTTCATGGCCGACTGGGTGCTGGAAGAGCGGGAGAAGCTGCTGAAGCATGACGTCTGGGCCACGCTCAAGGCCAATGCGGTGGTCATGGTGGTGCTGGGCGGCGTGCTGGTCGCCGGGTTCCTGCTCAGCGGCGCGCTGGGGCTTGACCGTACCATGGCCGCGACCATCCTGATGCTGCTGGCTTTCCTGGTTATTCCCGGCGTCGGGCTGTTTCTGCTCGACTGGTTACGCACCCGTTTCTGGCTCTGGTCGGTCGGCGGCCAGATGCGGCGGCTGCGCGCCATACGGTTTCTCACCCAGTACGTGGAGCTGATCGGCCGTCCGCGTCTGGGCCAGTTGCCGGCGCCGGCCCGGGAGCGCGTGGACAAGGCGCTGGAGCGCGAGGCCCAGGGCTACCTCCCGCCGGAAGACGACTATGCCCGGGCGCTGCAGATCGTCCTGCAACTGCCGCCGAAGGAGTCGGGGGACGGGCGCAAGGGCCGGCGGTGGGGGCGGTGACCTATACTGAAAAGGTGTTCCCAAGTCAGTGAACTGAAACCGGGAGGGAGCCATGGCGCTAACAATGACCGCCGCTTACGGCAATCTGGACAAGGCCGTCAATGCGTTCGACGAACTGGTTTCCGACGGCTTTGCCAGGGAGGAGCTGTTCCTCGACCGCGAGTCCAATCAGGTGAAGGTGATCGTGCCGAACACGGTCAAGCGCGAGGTGGAGGAGATCCTGCTTCGCCACGAGCCGGAGCGGATCTGGGATCTTCCCTACGCGCTGGACTGAGCGCTCTCGAAAATCCCGATGAAGTACGGCATGCTGAAGCCCCGACGGGCCAGGAGAGACGAGCATGCCGATTTCCCCCGACGACGCGCGGCTGGCTGAGCGTATTGTGGCAGCGCAGGATGAAGCGCGGGAGGTGGAGCCGTGTTCCGCGATCGCGGAGGGCTTCGACCTCGCTGCCGGTTATCGGGTCGCCCGGCTTGTCCACGCACATCGACTGGCCCGGGGCTGGCAGTCGGTAGGCCGGAAGATCGGCCTGACAAATCGGGCTGCATGGGAACGGCTCGGCGTCAACCAGCCCATGTGGGCCCATGTGTACGACCGCACCGTGATGCGTCTGGATTCCGCTCAGGCGGCGTTCAGCCTGGCGCGCCTGGTACACCCGAGAATCGAACCGGAGGTGGTCGTCCACTTGCATGACGCGCCGCCCGCTGGTACCTCGGCCGAGGACGTCCATCGCTGCATCGACTGGATCGCGCCGGCCTTCGAGATCGTGCAATCGCACTATCCGCCGGGCAGTTTCGGCGTGCCGGATACAGTGGCGGACAGCGGTTTCCATGGTGCCCTGCTGGTGGGGGAGCCGCAGGCCGTGGGCAACCTGAATGACCTCCCTGTCGCCCTGGCGTCGTTTACCGTGGAGCTCTTCCGCAACGGCGAGCACCGCGAGACCGGTGCCGGCGAGAACGTGTTGGGCAGCCCGTTGGCTGCCGTGGCCGAGCTGCTCGCGGTGCTCGACACGCAGGGCGGGGCGGAGCCATTGCGGGCTGGGGACCTCATTACCACCGGCACCATCACCGCTGCCCACGACGTGCAGGCCGGCGAGAGCTGGCGGGCAACGTTCCAGGGACTGGCGCTACCGCCCATCGAGGTGACGTTCGGCTCCTGAGCGCCCTCGGATCATTCAATCAGCCCGGGCCAGTTGGCGTCGGCAGCCTCGATGAACCCCGGGATGTCGCGTTCCCAGCGGCGCTGAATGCCCCGGCTGTAGTTCAGGTACAACCGGCCGTCGACAATCTTCCAGGCTTCCGGCGTGGTAGACGCCGTATAACCCTGGGCCACCGCCCAGGCGCACCAGCCCCCGTACTGCGGGGCGTAGGCCTCGGGCGTTTCCCGGAACAGCTCCCGGTGCTCGGCCGAGGTGAACAGCCAGGTCACATCCCGCCACTCGAATGCGTAGTCCGGCGAGCCCTGCTTTGGTCTGCCTTCCGTGAAATAGGCCACCGGATCGGTCCCGCCTATGGCGTAACCCTTCCGGGTGAAGAATCCCGGGTCTGCAAGCGCGGGCACCGGAACGGCAAGACAGAGTGCCAGCATGGCCGAGGCAAGGTAACGAAAACGAAGCATCTGCTGTACTCCCTGAAGATCTGCCGGGACACGAGTGCCCGGCTGTCCCGGCAGTCTGCGTCAGGAAACGGCCGTTTGCGCTACGTATTTTCCGAATCGCACGTGCTTCCGCAGGCGTCCCTGTCCCCGGGCGATGGTAAGGTGGGGTGTTTCGGCGTAACGGAACAGGCACAGGCATGGGCACCAACGACGAGTTCTCCGGAATCAGCGCGGTGACGGTCTTCACCAGCGACATGGGGCGTGCCGTGAGCTTCTACGAAACCCTGGGGTTTGCCATGCGCTATGGCGGGCCGGAGGCGACGTTTACCAGTTTCCACGTGGGGTCGGGTTTTCTGAACCTGATGGAAGGCACCGTGCCGCGGCACCTGTGGGGGCGCATCATCATCCACGTGGCCGACGTGGATGCCGTGTATCGCCGGGCGACGGAGGCAGGCCTGGCGCCGGAGAATGCACCGCGCGACGCGCCCTGGGGCGAGCGCTTTTTTCATATCCGCGATCCGGATGGCAATGAACTGAGCTTCGCCAGGCCGCTGGAGTGAGCGGTAGCCGGGCAGTTCTCCGGCCATCGGTCTGGTCGGGCTGTCGGGGGAGGGCGCGTCAGGAGTGTGTCCCGGGCTGATTTGCCCGGGGCTATCGTTCCGGACGCGCGCGGAGGTTGCCGCTGTCGCGGCCGGTCATTTCGACGCTGCCTGCGGAGACGGTGGCCGGGGCAGGCTGCTCGACGTCTTCAGGCGTGAGCTGGTCCACGTCGAATGCGGGTGGCGGACCTTGCGGTCGCCATTCCATGACCCGGTCGATGATGGGCGGCTGGGCCCCGGTGAACAGGCCGCTGGACGATGCGTTCAGATGCACCGTGCTCAGCGCCAGCAGCATCAGCGCCGCGGTGGCCGCGAGCAGCCCGGATGCGACGAACAGTGCGTCGTTGCCGGTGTCGTCGAAGTCGTGCAGGTGGCAGGCCTGTGCCATCGTCGTACCGCTCCGTCCGGGAGCCCGGCCGATGTTACCGTGGCCAGGCTGTTTCTGATTCCGACAGTGTAACGGGATAAGCACTGGCGTCCAATGGCGGATCGTTGCTTCCGGCGTCACTCACCGGCGAGATAGCTGGCCATGATCTGGTCATAGAGCCCGTTTTCCCGAATGGTGGCAAGGCCGCGGTTGAAGTCGTCGCGGATCCGTTCGCTGTCGTCGATCACGCGTGAGACACCGATATGGATGTTGTGCACCTTCAAGGGAGGTTCCAGCACGCGGAGTTCCGAGCGGTCGCGGCCGGCCCGCTGGGCCGCATGCATGATGGCGTCCACCGTGCCCGCGATCATGTCCAGCCGATCGGCGAACAGCATGGGGATCTGCGTGGCATGGTCCGTTGCAACATAGACGTTCAGCGTGCCGTCATCGACCGCCCGGTCGAAGTCCGGGCTGTTTGCAAAGCCACGCCCCACGCCGATCCGGTAGCCGGCGAGTTCCTCGATGGAAGAATAGGCCTCACGTTCGAAATCCTGTCGCACCACCAGCCCGACTTCGACTTCGTAGACCGGGCTGCTGTAACGATAGAGTTCCTCGCGCTCCTCGCTATGGAACAGCCCCATGAGCACGTCGCGGTGCCCGTGGGCAACCTCGTGCAGCGCGCGTGCCCAGGGCGCGAAACGCACTTCAGGCTCATAGCCGGCAGCCTCGAAGGCCGCCTTGGTGAGTTGGGTCAGGAACCCCTTGCCGGGCAATTCCTGATCGGCGAAGGGCGGCCAGGGTTCGATGACGATGCTGATCCGGTTGTCCGCATTGGCCTGGGACAGCCACAGTACCGCGGATGCAGCCAGTGCCAGCAAGATCGTTCTGCCAGGACGCATGGTTTTGTCTCTCCTGCAGATTCGCGTGCCCACCTGTTCCCATGGTAAGCCAATTCCGGTCGCGATTGGGCCTCTCCGGATGGATAGGTGGCATGATGCGAATTGACGCATCGATCATCGAGGTATACTGTGCTCCCCATGAAAACGGTTTCCGGACAGGGCAGGGCGGGCGGCCGGCGGGTGCCCGATTACAGTGATCCCGCGTACTGGCGCGGCACCATCAAGATGTCGTTGTCCAAGTTCTTCGTGCTCAGCGTGCTTCATCGCAAGCCCATGCACGGGTATGAAGTGGTGCAGGCGGTGGAGAAATCCACGAATGGCTGCTGCAGCCCTTCCGAGGGGACGGTCTACCCCATGCTCAACGAGTTCGAGGCCGGCGGCTACCTTACATCGAAGGTTTCGGTTGTTCACGGACGGGAGCGCAAGGTGTATTCGGTGACCGGGAAAGGGCGGCACGCATTCCAGGTGGCGGTGGATGCATGGCTGGAGGCCACGAGCTGCATCATTGCCAGCAAGGTGGCCAGCGACAGTGCGATGCGAGCGGGCAATGACGACCATGAATGAATTTTTTTGCACTTTATACATCGATGATCGATGCATTGATCTTGGATGTATATGCCATTCCGCATCGGTCCCGACCGGGGGCGCCGGCTAACCATGCCTTCGTCCACCCGTGTGGTGCTTTCGCTCGGTGTCTCCCAGACGCTGGCCTGGGGGTCCACCTACTACCTGCCGGCCATCCTGGCCGGGCCCATGGCGCGGGATCTGGGTATCACCACCGGCAACGTGTTCGCCGCGTTTTCACTGGCGCTGATAGTCACCGCGGTGCTCGGACCCGCTGCCGGCCGTAGAATCGACCAGTACGGCGGGCGCGACGTGCTCGTGTTTTCCAACCTGATCTTCGCTGCCGGCCTGATCATGCTGGGGCTGGCGACCGGCCCGGCCATGCTCTGGCTGGGCTGGCTGGTGATCGGCGTGGGCATGGCCATGGGGCTGTACGAATCCGCCTTCTCGACGCTGACCGGCATCTATGGCCGGGATGCCCGGGGCGCCATTACCGGTATCACGTTGATTGCCGGATTCGCCAGCACGGTGGCCTGGCCGGTGACCGGCTGGCTGGATGCGGAGCTGGGCTGGCGCGGTGCCTGCCTGTTCTGGGCGGCCGTGCACCTGTTCATCGGCCTGCCGCTGAACCGCTGGATGATTCCCAGGCGTACCCAGCCATCACCTGCGCCGACGGCGCGCCGCCATGCCGACGGTGTCCCGACGCCGGTGCTGACCATGGTCCTGCTGGCCTTTGTCTTCGCCGTCACCTGGTTCATCAGTACGGCCATGGCGGCACACCTGCCACGGTTGCTGCAGGAATCGGGGCTGACGCCGGCCGCCGCCATTGCCGCCGCCGCGCTGGTCGGACCGGCCCAGGTGGCCGGGCGCCTGCTGGAATTCGCCCTTTTGCAGCGGATGCACCCGTTCTTCTCCGCGCGCATGGCGGCCGTGGCGCATCCCTTGGGCGCCCTGGGGCTCCTTGTCGCCGGCGCGCCCGCTGCAACCCCCTTCGTACTGTTGCATGGGGCCGGTAACGGCATCCTGACCATCGCCAAGGGGACGCTGCCACTGGTGGTGTTCGGCCCGCACGGCTATGGGCTGCGGCAGGGCCTGCTGATGGTGCCGGCAAGGTTCGGCCAGGCCTGTGCGCCATTCCTGTTCGCCCTGCTCATCGACCGCTTCGGCCCTTCAACACTGGTGTTCTCCGCGCTGCTCGGCCTCACGGCCTTCTTCGCGCTTTCCATTCTCCAACGCTCAACCACAAGGAATTGATCATGCGACTCCGCGATCTACCCGACCCCGATCACTTTCCGGCGCTGAATGAAACGTTTGCCTTGCGGCGCCCGGCGGCGGGGCTCTCCGACCCGCTTGGCCATCCGCCGCGGATCCTGTTGCTGTACGGCTCACTCAGACCGCACTCGTACTCCCGGCTCGCGGTGGAGGAGGCCGCGCGCCTGCTGCGCTACTTCGGTGCCGAGCCGCGGATCTTCGATCCCTCCGACCTGCCGCTGCCGGACCAGGTGACCGGCGACGATCACCCGGCGGTCCGGGAACTGCGGGAACTGGCCATGTGGTCGGAAGGGCAGGTCTGGTGCAGCCCGGAGCGGCATGGCCAGATCACCGGCGTCATGAAGACCCAGATCGACCACCTGCCGCTGAGCATGGGGGGCCTCCGTCCCACCCAGGGCCGCACGCTGGCGGTGATGCAGGTCAGCGGGGGCTCGCAGTCGTTCAATGCCGTGAATACCCTTCGGTTGCTGGGGCGCTGGATGCGCATGTTCACCATTCCCAACCAGTCCAGCGTGCCGAAGGCGTATCAGGAGTTCGACCAGAATGGCCGCATGCGGGCCTCGCCGCTGTACGAGCGCATCGTGGACGTCATGGAGGAACTGGTGCGCTTCACGGTGTTGCTCAGGCCGCATGTCGTCGGGTTGACCGACCGCTATTCGGAGCGCCGGGAGGCCGCCGGCCCGGGCCGTGACCCCGCCACCGACCTCTCGGCCATTGCCGTGCGCAGGCAGAGCGGGACGGCCGGCGCGTAGCGTCCGGGGAGCGGGCAGCCGGGTGGTGTTGCCCCCTGCCAGGGTGGAAATAACGCTGTACTCGACTATATTGCGGTGCAACAATATCCTGTTACGATTTTGAGCACTGTTACCATTCACCCGGATGTACGGAGTTCGCCATGACGCCGCCTTTTCTGGCTGCTGCCCAGCCCCTGTTCGATCCTTTCGGTTTCGCTCGCGCCGCCGAGGAATACTGGCGCGACGCGATGGAGCGCGGTGTGCTCTACATGGACGTCATGCGGGAGCGGGGCAACCAGTACCTGGAGCACATGGAGAAAACCAAGCCGAATGTGCTGGGTTTCGAGTCCGAGGTACTGATGGACGGGCGGGAACTGCCCCACCCGGTCAACTACGAGCTGCTGTGGATCAAGCCGCCCGAGGGCGTCACCATCGACCCGCGCAAGCGGCCGTTCGTGGTGGTCGACCCGCGTGCCGGCCACGGGCCGGGGATCGGCGGTTTCAAGCCCGACAGCGAAGTCGGCGTGGCCTTGCGCGCGGGGCATCCCTGCTACTTCATCGGTTTTCTGCCGTTTCCCGAGCCGGGCCAGACCGTGGAAGACGTGATCGATGCAGAGATCGCCTTCCTCGGGCATGTCATCGAGCGCCACCCGGATGTCTCGGAAAAGCCCATGGTGGTGGGCAACTGCCAGGCCGGCTGGCAGATCATGATGGCGGCCGCCCTCGAGCCCGATTGCTTCGGGCCCATCCTGATCGCCGGCTCGCCGTTGTCCTACTGGGCCGGGGAGCGCGGCAAGAACCCGATGCGCTACACCGGCGGCATGAGCGGCGGCAGCTGGGTGACCTCGCTGATGAGTGACCTCGGCAACGGCATGTTCGACGGCGCCTGGCTGGTGCAGAACTTCGAGCGGTTGAATCCGGCGAACACCCTGTGGAACAAGCAGTACCAGCTCTACGCGAATGTGGACAAGGAATCCTCGCGTTACCTGGAGTTCGAACGCTGGTGGGGAGGCCACGTGCTGCTGGGGGCGGACGAAATCCAGTACATCGTCGACAACCTGTTCGTCGGCAACCGCCTGTCCACGGCGCAGCTGGTCACCCGGGACGGTCGCCGCATCGACCTGCGTAACCTGCGCTCCCCGGTGGTGGTGTTCTGCTCCCAGGGAGACAACATCACACCGCCGCCGCAGGCCCTGGGCTGGATCCGCGACCTCTATGAAGGCGTGGACGACATCACCGCCAACGACCAGACCATCGTCTACTGCGTTCACGACAGCAGCGGCCACCTGGGTATCTTCGTGTCCGGCAGCGTCTCGCGGAAGGAGCACACCGAGTTCACCGCGAACATGGACTACATCGACGTGCTGCCTCCCGGCCTGTACGAGACCACCGTGCGCTCCGCCTCCGAACTGGAGAAGGGTGCTCGTCCCGAGCGTGATTACCTGCTGGAATTCACGCCGCGCACCATCGAGGAACTGGATGAATACGTCCAGCACCGGCCCGAGGACGACACCCGTTTCGCCACTGTCGCGCGGATCTCCGAGATCAACCTGGGGCTGTACCGCCTGTTCCTGCAACCCTGGGTACGGGCCGCGGTTACACCGGAGATCGCCGAGTGGGTCCGGCAGCTGCACCCTCTGCGGGTTGGCTACCGGGTGTTCTCCGATCGTGGCCCGCTGATGCGGAATATTCCTGCGCTGGCGGAACAAGTGCGCGCCGACCGTCATCCGGTTTCGGAGGACAACGTCTTCCTGAAGCTGGAAAAGACCATGTCGAAGCAGATTGCACGCAGCCTGGACAGTTTTCGGAGCCAGCGCGATGCAGTCACGGAAAACCTGTTCCTCGCCCTGTACGGCCAACCCCTGCTGCAGGCACTGGTAGGGCTGTACGGCGACGCCCACGTCCAGCGCCGCAGGCCCGGAGCCGAACCGGAGCACCGCCGGTTCCTGCAGCGGCGTGCCGAGGAGTTGCGGGCAAAGATCTCCGATGGTGGAAGTCACGAAGCGGTGATGCGGGCCGTGATCTACGTGCTGGGCGGGGCGCCCGGTACCGACGAGCGCAACTTCAAGCGCTTGCGGGCCTCCAGGGCCGAGCTGGAGCCCGAAGCCCAACTGGATGCGTTCAAGCGCCTGGTGCGCGAACAGTTCTTCATCCTGCGGCTGGACCGCGAGGCGGCACTCGAGGCCATCCCGCAACTGCTGGCCGGTCAGAGCAAGAAGCAGATCGAACAGCACCTGGAGCATCTGGAGCACGTTCTCGCGGCCAGCGGAGACCTCTCCGAGCACGCGTCGGAGCGATACGAGAGAGTGAAGGCGCTGTTCGCCCGGGCGGCGTAAGCTCAGCCCAGCGGCCAGCTCCGCAACGGCGTGTAGCGCACGCCGTCGGCGCCTGAGCGGGACACGAACAGGTGGAACTGCCTGAATTGCAGCGGCGGCCCGCGGACGTCGCCGTTCTCCACGGGCCGGGCCTTGCGGGAGAGGGTCATATGCGGGCGGTACGGGCGCCGCTCCACCTGCAGGCCCGCCCGCTCCAGGCCGGTCTGGAGCTGATACTGGAGCGTCAGCAGCGTTGCCGGCGGTTCGGAGGGGCACAGCACCTGGATCCGCGGCCGGTGCCAGTACTCAAGCCGATCCAGTGTCAGCGTTATCGTCTCCCCACGGGTTTCGCCGGCAACGCCCTCCACGACGGCCTGCTGCCGGGCGTCGCACAGCCCGAGGAAAACCAGCGTCAGGTGCAGATTCGCTATCGGCACAGGCTTTCCGGTCAGTCCCTGTCCCTCCGCCAGCCTGTACAGTTCGCCGGCCGCCTCTGCCGGCGGCTGCAATGCCAGGAATAGTCGCTGTTGCTGTTGCTGTTCGTCCATCGGGGTGCTTGCCAAATGCCGGGGATTGTCCTGACTTGCCTTGCCAGAAACGCGATGCGACGCTCAGAACGTCCGGTTACTTACGGGACACTAGAATGACAGCTTACCGGATCGGTATCGATGTAGGCGGCACGAAGACGGAAGGCATCCTGCTGCGGGATGACAGCCGGCAGTGTTTTCGGGAACGCGTTGCGACTCCCCGGGATGACTACGACGGTACGCTGGCGACCATCGCCGGCCTGGTGGAGCGCGCCGAGCGCGTGGCCGGGGTGGCCGGTGTCCCCGTCGGGGTGGGTATCCCGGGCAGCCTGTCCCGCGTCACCGGTCTGGTCAAGAACGCCAACTCAACCTGGCTGAACGGACAGCCGCTGCAGCGGGATCTGTCGAACCTGTTGCAGCGCCCGGTTGCCGTCAGCAACGACGCCAACTGCCTTGCGGTTTCCGAAGCCGTGGACGGCGCCGGTCAGGGCTGTCACGTGGTGCTGGCGCTGATTCTCGGGACCGGCTGCGGCTCGGGAATCGCGGTCGACGGCCGGCCGCTGGAGGGCCCCAACGGACTGGGAGGGGAGTGGGGACACAACCCGCTGCCCTGGACTCCGGAAGCCGAGCTGCGTCGGCGGCCCTGTTTCTGCGGCAGGTTCGGCTGCACCGAGACGTTCCTGTCCGGGCCCGGCCTGGCGCTGAGCTACGAACTGGCTGGCGGCCGCCGCCGCAGTACCGGCGAGATCGCCCGCCTGGCCGATGAAGGGGAGTTGCTGGCGACCCGGGTGCTGGCCGGCTATGTGGAGGAACTGGCCCGCGGGCTGGCGGCGGTGATCAATGTGGTGGACCCGGACGTGGTCGTGCTCGGCGGCGGCATGTCCAACATCCCCCGGCTCTACCAGCACCTGCCGGGCCTGCTGCCGGAGCTGGTGCTGGGCGGGGAATGCGCCACGCCCGTGGTTCAGGCACGGCACGGCGACTCCAGCGGCGTGCGCGGCGCCGCCTGGCTGAATCCATTGCACTGATTGCCCGAGGAACCATGACAGGGAAGATCATGGGATGGGTTAGGAGTATCGTTAGCGCCCATGGCCACCATCATCCTGCTGAACAAACCCTACGACGTGCTTTGCCAGTTCACCGACCAGAGCGGTCGTGCCACGCTGGCCGATTTCGTCCCGGTTCCCGAGGTCTACCCGGCGGGCCGTCTGGACCGGGACAGCGAAGGGCTGGTCGTGCTGACGGACGACGGCAGTCTGCAGGCCCGCATCAGCCAGCCCCGCCACAAGATGTCCAAGACCTACTGGGTGCAGGTGGAAGGCGAGCCCGGGGCGGAGGCGCTGAGACTGCTCGCCGAGGGAGTGCAGCTGAAGGATGGTATGTCATTGCCCGCCCGGGCCAGGAGCATGGGTGAGCCGCATGGCCTCTGGCCCCGCAGCCCTCCCATCCGCGAGCGCCGGCATATTCCCACCAGTTGGCTGGAACTGACGCTTTCCGAGGGTCGGAACCGGCAGGTCCGGCGGATGACGGCTGCGGTGGGACATCCTACCTTGCGGCTGATCCGCTACCGGGTCGGCTCGTGGACGCTGGACGGCCTGGGTCCGGGTGAATGGCTGGAGCTGCGCGCCTGAGCGCTTACTTGACCTGCCGGCGGTTTACAGGGACATTGCCGTTCTCTTTCCGTCACTGAGAACAGACATGTCCGTGCAGTTCACCACCCTGTTGCAGCAACTCCGTGAATCCGGCACCGCCATGGCCCGCGTCGACGAGACCTGGGCCCAGGGCAGGGCAACGTTCGGCGGCCTGGTGGCCGCCCTGCTGTATGAAGCCATGCGCAAGCAGGTTCCGGAGGAGCGGCTGATCCGGTCATTCGCCCTGTCCTTCGTCGGTCCGGCCGGGCCCGGGGAGCAGACCTATCAGGCCCAGGTGCTGCGTTCGGGCAAGGCCGTGACGCAGATGGAGGCGCGACTGCTGCAGGGAGGCGAGACCATGGCGGT
This sequence comes from Ectothiorhodospiraceae bacterium, assembly GCA_050485425.1. GTDB lineage: Bacteria > Pseudomonadota > Gammaproteobacteria > Nitrococcales > Aquisalimonadaceae > LSCE01. The sequence continues at coordinate 17,328 of JBJHBJ010000001.1, forward strand.
GGCGCTGGCCAGCTTCGGCGCCGGTCGCGAATCGGCGGTGGTCGCTCCGGGGCATGCCATGCCCGAGGCGCCGCCTGCCGATGACTGCCGGGTACTGCCCTTTGTCGAGGGCGTCTCGCCCGCCTTCACGCGCCATCTGGAGATGCGTTGGGTGTTCGGCGATCTGCCGTTCTCCGGCAGCACGCAGCGGCAGATGGGTGGCTGGATGCGGTTCCGCGAGCCCCAGGGCGAGCGCCTGACCGACGCCCACCTGCTGGCCCTGGTGGATACCTGGCCGCCGGTGACCCTGCCCATGCTCAAGGAACGGGCACCGGCGAGCTCGCTGAGCTGGGCCATGGAGTTCGTGCAGCCGATGCCCGTGCTGCCGTCCGACGCCTGGCTGCTTTACCGAGCGGAGGTGGACCAGGCCCGCGATGGCTACGGCCAGGGCCGGGCCTGCATCTGGAGCCCGGACGGCCGGCTGCTGGCCGTCAGCCAGCAGACCATGGTCATTTTTGGCTAGTCCTGTGGCCGGTACACGGCCACCGGGCAACGGGCGGCATGCAGCACACCATGGGTGACGCTGCCCAGCACGATCTGGCCCAGGCCGCTCCTGCCATGGGTGCTCATCACCAGCATCGCGCCTGACAGTCCACCAGCGTAACTGGATAGCGCCTCGGCCGGGTCCTGCCCATGCAGCACGTCCCAGTCCGCGCTTATGCCGTGCTGCTGTTTCAGCCGCCGGGCGATGTTCTGCACGTAGGCCGACTCGGAAACGTCACTGGCCGCCGGCGTGGTGACGCCGGTGCGGGAGAAATCGCCAGTGATGCTGTGGTGCCCGCCGCTGCCCGGCAGCGCGCCGGGTTCCACCACATGCACCAACTGCAACTGGGCTTTCAGCATCTGCGCCAGTTCCACGGCGAGCGGCAGGATGTCCTCGGACAGCGGTGAGCCGTCCAGGCAGGTGATCAGGCGGTTGACCGGGCCGTTCCACTGCTCCGAGAAGCGGGGCCCGGCCAGGAACACCAGCCGGTCGCAATCCCGCACGACGTGCGAGGCCACGCTGCCGAGCAGTGCTTCGGCCACCGGCCGGCGGCCGTGGGTAGTCATGCAGAGCAGGGTGCCCGGTTCCTCCACCAGCACATCGCACAAATGCCTGGCGGGCGATGCGTCAGGCACCACTTCAATGCTTGGCCGCGGTTCGCCGTCGATACCCTCCAGCGCACGCTCGATGGCGTGCCGCCGGTCGTCCACGGCCTGCGTGTCGGGGACAATGGAGATGAGTCCGACCGGCATGCCCAGTTGCCGGGCCAGCGTCTGGCCAAGACGCAGACCCATCAGCGAATAGCCGGTGCCGTCGGTGGAAACCAGAATCTGTTGCATGGTACGTCTCTCTCCCTTCATGGTGTGTCGCCATCCACACCAAGCATGGCAAAACCGGCGGGAAGTACCTTCATCCAGATCAAGTTTTCGTGATTTTCAGCCGTTCAGCGTCTTGCGCATCTCCGCCAGCCAGTCACGTGCCTTGCCCGGTGCCTCGGGGGCCGTTCCCGGTGCGCCCCGGTGATCGATCCGCTCCACGACGACGTCGCCCAGTTCATCGAGGAAACGCGAGACCTCGGTGGCCTGTTCTCCGCGCCCGCTGCCCATGTCGATGCGTTCGGCATGGTGCAGGCTGAGCGAGGACTGGGCACGGGTGATCGCCACGTAGGCCAGGCGGCGTTCCTCGGCCAGGTTGTCCACCACGCCGTCGCGCTCCATCGGCATCAGCCCCTCGCTGAAGCCGAAGACGTGCACCCCGGACCATTCCAGCCCCTTGGCCGCGTGAATGGAGCAGAGTGTGATCATGGCCTGGTCGGGGTCGGCTTCTTCGGTGCCGGCGGCGATCACCTCCAGCGCCGTGCCCCAGCGCGTTTCATCCGGAACGTCCGCTGGCAGGCTTTCCGCGCGCCGCGTCATCGCGCGCTGCACGGCACTCATGCGGGACAGGGCCGGGCGCATGGCCTGGTTCAGTGCATCGCGCCCGGTCGGTGCGCTGCCGGCCTGCAGGCTGCGTCGGGCGCGGTTCACCAGCCAGTCGTTGAACAAGGGCGTCTGCAGGCACCAGTCCATCAGACGGGTGGGCCCCCGGCGGGCCAGGTCGTTGACCGCCGCGGCCAGTTTCTCGACGGCCGCGGCGGCCTGGGGCGAGAGCTTCCAGGCATTGGCCAGCGGGTCGTGGGAGCCGTCCATCAGTTTGCCTACGCCGCGGCTGCCCAGCCCCGGCACCAGGTCGGCCAGGCGCGAGAGCGCGCGGACGTCGCGCCGGTTTGCGGCCAGCCGGCCGGCTGCCAGCATCATGCGCACGTCGGCGAAGCTGAGCAGGTCCATCCCGGCCTTGATCCGGTAGGGGATGCTCCGCCGCAACAGCGCGCTCTCCATAGTCCGCGACAGGCGGTTCTTGCGGTAGAGCACGGCGAGCTGGTCCGGCTTGGCACCCTGATTCAGCGCCGCCTGGAGCTGTTCGGCCACCGCTTCCGCCATGGCTTCGCTGTCTTCGTGGATGTGCAGCTGCAACTGGTCGGCTTCCGGTGCCGCGCGTACCGCATAGGGGTTCTTTTCCAGGCGGTTGACGTTGTTGCGCACCAGGTTCGCGCCGCTGGAGACGATGGCGGGTGTCGAGCGGTAGTTTCGCTCCAGCCGGTAGACCGTGGCCTGGTTCTGCTCGATGAAATCCCGCATGTTCTCGGGGCGGGCGTGCCGCCATTCGTAGATGGCCTGGTCGTCGTCGCCCACCAGCAGCACCGTGCGGTTCTCGGGCATCAGCAGGTTCAGCAGGCGGAACTGGGCGCCATCCGTGTCCTGCGCCTCGTCCACGGTGACATCCTGCAGGCGGCCGCGCAGTTCGTCGGCCAGCGTGGCCTCCTGGCGCAGCAGCCGGGCCGGAAGCAGGATGAGGTCGCTGAAGTCCAGCACGCCCGCCTCGCGCTTTTCCTTGTCGTAGCGCCGGAGCCGCTGCATGAAGCGGGAGGCGGCCACCGGCCCGAAGCCGGCCTGGTCCATCAGGTCCTTGATGGCCAGCAGGTCGGCATGCGCGGTGATGTCCAGGCCGTTGGCCAGGATGACCTCGTTCAGCGCCATGGCCTGCTGGCGCCGTGCCTTGTCGGAGAACGGGCCGGCCAGCATTGCGTCCAGCATGCGGCGTGCGTCTTCTCCGTCCATCAGCGTGGCGTTGCGCGGCACGCCGATCAGCTTGCCGTGGCTGCGGAGCAGCTGGTTGCCGAAACTGTGGAAGGTGCCGATCCAGGGCAGGCCGGTTCCCGGCGGGAGGCGGGCGGAGAGTCGCTCGCGCATCTCGGCCGCTGCCTTGTTGGTGAAGGTCAGCAGCACCATGGCCTCGCCGGTGAGGCCGCTGTCGGTCAGGCGTCGCGCGGCACGCTCCGTGGTGCACCGGGTCTTGCCCGAACCCGCACCGGCGAGTACCGCCGCGGGTCCCTGTTCGTGTGCGACCACTTTCGCCTGATCCGGGTCCAGCATGTTGCGTTCTGCCCTTCGCCGCCGACAAAGCGGCGGATTCTAGCATGCGTGCCGTGCGGCCGAAGCCCGTGGTCCTGATCTGGATCAACGGCCCCGGGACGGTCTAGCGGCTATGCTGCTGAAAGAATAAACAGAACGAGGAGCCGACCGATGGCGCAATCCCGTGGCGATTCCCGGAGACTGGGCGTTTTCCTGTTGCTGCTGTATCTCTTCCTGATTCTGCTGCCGGTGATTCTCGCCGCGTTGCAGGGGCGGGAGCCTCGCCCCTGGCGGGATGACCTGGCGTCGGGGTTGGCCATGGCGGGGTTTGCGATGCTGCTGGCGGAGTTCCTGTTGTCGGGGCGCTCCCGGCGGTTGTCTGCCCACGTGGGCATGGACGTGGTGATGCGCTTTCACCAGTTCATGGGGCACATGCTGCTGCTGTTCCTGCTTTTCCACCCGTTCCTCTACAGCCTGCCCATGAACGTGCAGCCGTATGGCGAGCCGGATGCGGCCACCTGGCTGAGCCTGCCGCTGTGGCCCGGGATCACCGGCCTGCTGGCCTGGATCGGGCTGGGGTTGCTGGTGTTTCTGGCCGTGGCGCGGGACGCGCTCCCGTTCCGCTACGAGGCCTGGCGTTTCTGGCATGGTTTCGGAGCGCTGCTGATCGCCCTGTTCGCGCTTCACCATACGCTGGCGGTGGGCCGCTACAGCCAGGAACCGCTGCTGGCCGCATTCTGGTGGGCGGCAACCGCACTGGCTGTCCTGGCCTTGCTGCACGTCCACGTCTGGACCCCGCTGCGCCAGCGCAGCCGGCCGTACCGGGTGACCTCGGTGGATCGCGCCGCCGACCGGACCTGGGTGCTGGAACTGGAGCCGGACAAGGCGGCAGGCCATGACGGTCGGGCGTTTTCGTACCGGGCCGGGCAGTTTGCCTGGCTGAAACTGGAACGGGCACTGTTCCGCATTACCGAGCATCCGTTTTCCATCAGTTCGGCACCGGCTGCCGGTGGCCAGTTGGAGTTCACTATCAAGGAGGCCGGGGATTTCACCGGCCGCATCGGTGAGGTGCCGCTGGGCGCCCGGGCCTACCTGGACGGCCCCTATGGCAACTTCACGCTGGAGGGGGACGATACGCGCCCCCTGGTGCTGATTGCCGGCGGCGTCGGCATGGCGCCAATCATGAGCCTGTTGCGGCAGCTCAAGGCCTCGGGCAGCCGGCGCCAGGTGCTGTTGCTGCAGGCCAACCGCCACCAGGGGCAGATTCTCTACAGTGCCGAACTGGCGGATATGGAACGGTCCATGTCGCTGCAGGTGCATTACATGCTGTCCGAGCCACCGACGGGCTGGGCCGGGCTGACCGGCATGCCGGGCGCGGAGGCTCTGACCACCCTGGTGCCGGAGGAGCAGCGCAGGGGCAGCGTGTATTACGTCTGCGGCCCGGCGGCCATGATCGATACCGTCGAAGCCGTGCTCGACCGGCAGTTCCGGGTGCCGCCCGAGCAGGTCTGCTCCGAGCGTTTCCGCTACAGCTTCGGCGCACGGGTGGGAAGCGCGGGTCGGGCGCTGCTGGCGTTCTCGACCATCACGCTGGTGGCCCTGGGCGCGGTGCTCGCCTTTGCATTGCGTTATTGACCCCGCTCCGGGTCCGGGGGCGTGAGCGTGAACGGCGCGATCTGCTCGAAGGCCCGGGAGGCCCGCAGGATCAGCGGCTCCCGGAAGCGGCCCGCGACCAGTTGCATGCCCACCGGCAGGCCGTTGGCGGCCAGGCCCACCGGGATGGATGCTGCCGGCTGACCGGTCAGGTTGAAGGGTACCGTGTAGGGGACGGCATGTTCCCAGCGGTCGAAGGACGCCGTGTGATAGACGGTGTCCGCGGTCGGGGCCGTGGTCGGCATGGTCGGGGTGATCAGCAGGTCGTACTGCTGGTGGAACTGTTCCATCCGGACGCCGAGCCGTGCCCGCGCCGTCACCGCCTGGTAATAGCTTTCGATGCCCACGGACAGGCCTTCCTCGGCCAGCCGCCGCAGACCGGGGTCCATCAGTTCCCGGCGACCCTCCGGTATGCCGCGCAGGGTGTTGGCGAAGCCAGCCTTCCAGTAATCCTCGAACACCGGTCGCAGCGGATCGATGACCGGGCCGACGTCCTCCACATGGGCGCCCAGGGCTTCCAGTTTCCGAACGGCAGCCTCCACCAGGCTGGCGATCTCCGGATCGGGCCTGGTGGCGCCGAAGTCCCGGCTCCAGCCGATCCGCAGACCGCGCACGCCCTGTTCCAGTCCCACCTCGAAGTCGATGCCCTGGGGTGCGGCTGCATACCAATCCCTCGGATCCGGCTGGCTGAGCACGGTCAGCATGCGGGCGGCATCCCGCACGGTGCGGGCGATGGGGCCATTGCTGGTGAGCGTGCAGTAGGGGCTGTCATTGGGGCTGTGCGGCACCCGGCCGAATGTCGGCTTGATACCGAACAGCCCGCAGTAGCTGGCCGGAATCCGGATCGAGCCGCCGGCATCGGTGCCGTGCGCCAGCGGTCCGATGCCCGCGGCCACCGCAGCGCCGGCGCCGCCGCTGGAGCCGCCCGGCGAATGGTCGGTGTTCCAGGGGTTGCGGGTGACTCCGTGCAGCGGGCTGTCGGTGATGCCCTTCCAGCCGAACTCGGGGGTGTGGGTCTTGCCGAACAGAACGGCGCCTGCTTCGCGCAGCCGGGCCACGGAAGGGCAATCCTCATCGCTGATCGCGTCCGGGTCGGTGGTCAGCGAGCCGCTGCGGGTGCTGGTGCCCCTGACAGCGACAATGTCCTTGATGCTGATCGGTACGCCGTCCAGGCTGCTGAGCGGCCGCTGCCGGCGCCAGCGTTCTGCGGATGCACCGGCATCCGCGAGTGCCGCCTCGCGGTCGATCAGACTGAATGCGTTGAGTCTGCCCTCAAGTCGCTCGGCGTGATCCAGCACGGTGCTGGTGACCAGTACAGGATCCAGTTCTCCGGTGGTGTACCGTTGGCGCAGTTCTTCGGCGGACAGTCGGGTGATGTCAAGGGACATGGGCTCCTCCAGCCTGTTGTTCTTTGCCGGGGAGCTCTCCCTGTTCCTGCCTGGCCTGTCCTCCAGCCTATCGCCGAAGGCGGGGTGCGGCAACGGGGGTCACGCCTGTTGCATGGTCCCGATGGCTTCGCGCACGCGCACCATCTGATCGGCCTGGAGTGATGCATCCAGTCGCGCCATGCCGGGCGGGAAGATCACGATGGCCGTGGAACCCATGTTGAAACGGCCCATTTCCTCGCCCCGCTGCAGGACCACCCGGGCCGGTTCGTAATTCCAGTGGCGGATGGCCCGGCCTCGCGGTGGCGTGATCTCGCCGGCCCACACCGTCTGGATGCTGGCGACGTTGATAGCGCCCACCAGCACGACGGCAAACGGGCCGGACTCGCCCTCGAACAGGCAGGCGACCCGCTCGTTGCGTGCGAACAGCCCGGGCACGGTTTTTACCGTGTGGCGGCCGACGCTGAACAGGCGGCCGGGAATATGCACCATCTCACGCAACTCACCGCCCAGCGGCATATGGACCCGGTGGTAGTCCTTCGGCGACAGATACACGGTGATGAAACTGCCGCCCTGGAACGGGGCGGCCCGCGCCTCGTCGCCGCCCAGCAGGGCGGTCAGGGAATAGCCGTGGCCCTTGGCCTGGATCACTCGGTCATCGCGGAGAGGTCCCAATGCGCTGACCGTGCCGTCCGCCGGGCAGCAGATGGCATCCGTCGCCGCCGGCATGGGGCGGGCGTCGGCGCGCAGCGCGCGGGTGAAGAAGCTGTTGAAATCCGGGTAGGCGGTGGGGTCCGTTTCCACGGCCTGGGTCATGTCCACACCGAAGCTGCGCACGAACCAGCGCACGAAGGGCTTGCGGAACCACGGTGCGCGTACCCGCACCAGGCGGTGCACGATCCGGGAGATGGCGTGGTGGGGCAGTGGATAGAGCGGAAGGCTCTTCAGCCAGTCGCTGACGGAGGCGCGCTGTTCGAGATAACGAGCCGGCTGTTCATCCATGAAGGCTCAAATGTCTCCGTGGTGGGAGAGAATCCGTGACAGATCCTCGGCAATGGGCTGGGCCCGGTGCGGCGCCTGGAACAGTGCCTGCAGGCGGCCTTCCGGGTTGATCAGCAGAACGGCCGAGCCGTGGTCGACCATGTAGTCCTCGTCGTCGTCCTCGTCGTGACGGACGTGGACAATGCCCAGGTCCCGCGCCAGGACGTCGATGTCGTCCAGCGAGCCGGTCAGGCCGAGGAAGTCGTGGTCGAAGGCGGTCACGTAGCTGGCCAGTCGTTCGGGGGTGTCGCGAGCCGGGTCCACGGTGACAAACACGCCGCGAATGGGTTTGTCCGTGCCCTCGTCACGCACCAGGGACATGGCCTGACCCAGCTCCAGCATGGTCATCGGGCAGATGTCCGGGCAGTTGGTGAAGCCGAAGAACATCACCGTCCAGGCGCCCTCGAGCCGGTCGCGGCCGAACGGTTCGCCGTTGTGGTCCACCAGGCTGAATTCGGTGACGTCGCGCCCGCCTTCCAGATAGGTGCCGTGCAGGTTTTCACTTTCCAGTCGTTGCGGGGCGAACAACTGGCTGGCAAGCCAGATACCCAGCCCGAGTGCGGCGACTGCCGCGAGGCTGATCAGCAGGGAGGTTGGCAGGCGTGACGGTTGTGTTTCGCTCATGGCGGCAGATTTTGCCACAGCCTTCCGTGCCACGCACCCGCTGTTGTCCGCTGGTCTCGGAGAGGCCGGAAATCGGGTATGCTATGCGGCTTTCCACAGCAATCCGTTGACCACCATGCTGGATACCCAAGGCGCCCTGGATAATCTGCACACGCTGCGCGACTTCGTTCGCTGGTCCGCCAGCCGGTTCCGCGAGGCCGGGCTGGTGTTCGGGCACGGTACCGACAATGCGCTGGACGAGGCCGCCGCGCTGGTCCTGCATACGCTGCACCTGCCGCCGGTCATTCCGGACGCCTACTGGGATTCACGCCTGACCCGCCAGGAGGCCGAGGCCGTGGTGGCACGGGTCCGCCGGCGTGTGGAGGAGCGGCTGCCGCTGGCCTACGTCACGCATGAGGCCTGGTTCTGCGGCCTGCCGTTCTTTGTCGATCGACGCGTGCTGGTGCCGCGTTCCCCCATCGCCGAGCTGATCGAGGCCGGATTCGCGCCGTGGCTGAAGGTGGAGGATGTACAGCGCGTGCTGGACATCGGCACCGGTAGTGGCTGCATTGCCATCGCGTGCGCGCACGTCTTTCCGCTGGCCCGGGTGGATGCGGCCGATATCTCGCGTGAAGCGCTGGAAGTCGCTGACATGAACATTCTGCGGCATCAGGTGGAAGACCAGGTGCAGACGGTGCTGTCGGATGTCCTCGGGGGGGTGCCGGCCGGGCGCCGTTACGATCTGATCGTCAGCAATCCGCCTTACGTGGATGCCGAGGATATGGCGATGCTGCCGCCCGAGTACCGGCTGGAGCCGAGACTGGGGCTGGAGGCCGGTGAGGACGGGCTGGACGTGGTGCGCCGGCTGCTGGCCGAGGCCGGGGAGTATCTCAGCGACAACGGCATTCTGGTGGTGGAGGTGGGCAACAGCGAGGAAGCGGTGGAGGCCACCTGGCCGGATGTGCCGTTTCTGTGGCTGGAATTCGAGCGCGGCGGCCACGGGGTATTCCTGCTGACCGCGGACCAGGTGCGTGAATACACGCCGCAATTTCGCGCGGCGCTGGAAGGCAACGGGTAGATCATGTCAGGAAACAGCTTCGGCAAACTGTTCACGGTAAGCACGTTCGGCGAGAGCCACGGCCTGGCACTGGGCGCGGTGGTGGATGGCTGTCCGCCGGGCCTGCCGCTCACGGAAGAGGATCTGCAGCGGGATCTGGACCGCCGCAAGCCCGGCCAGTCACGGTACACCACGCAGCGCCGGGAACCGGATCAGGTGCGCATACTCTCCGGCGTGTTCGAGGGGCGGACGACCGGGACGCCCATCGGCCTGCTGATCGAGAATACCGACCAGAAATCCAAGGACTACTCGGAGATCGCCGACAAGTTCCGCCCCGGGCACGCCGACTACACCTACACGCAGAAATACGGTTTTCGCGACTACCGTGGTGGTGGCCGCTCTTCCGCCCGTGAGACCGCCATGCGGGTGGCGGCCGGCGCCATCGCCAGGAAGTGGCTGGCGCACCGCTACGGCGTCACTGTGCGCGGCTATCTCTCGCAACTCGGCCCCATCCCGCTGGCACTGAAGGACTGGGAGGCAGTGGAGCGGAACCCGTTCTTCTGCGGCGACCCCGACCGCGTGCCGGAGCTGGAAGACTACATGAAGAAGCTGCGCAAGCAGCTCGATTCCGTGGGCGCGAAGGTGACCGTGGTGGCGCAGGGCTGCCCGCCGGGTTGGGGCGAACCGGTATTCGACCGGCTGGACGCGGACCTGGCGCATGCGCTGATGAGCATCAACGCCGTGAAGGGCGTGGAGATCGGCGCCGGTTTCGAGGCGGTGAGCCAGCTCGGCACCCAGCACCGGGACGAACTCACCCCCGGCGGCTTCCTGAGCAACAATGCCGGCGGCGTGCTGGGGGGCATCTCCACCGGCCAGGACGTGGTAGCCAGCATTGCGCTCAAGCCCACTTCCAGCATCATGACGCCCGGCCGCACCATCAACGAGGCCGGTGAACCGGTGGAGGTGGTCACCAAGGGGCGGCACGACCCCTGTGTGGGCATCCGCGCCACGCCCATTGCCGAGGCCATGATGGCGCTGGTCCTGATGGATCACGCGCTGCGTCACCGTGCCCAGAACGCCGACGTGGAACCGCCGCTGGCGCCCATTCCCGGTTCCGCCAGCGACTGATATCCACCGCGACCCGGCGGCCGGAGGCCCATGACCGCGCACAGCCTGCCTTACTGGCGGATGTCCGCCTTTTACCTGTTCTTCTTCGCCGTGCTGGGCGGGCTGGCGCCGTACTGGGGGCTGTACCTGGATCATCTGGGCTTCTCTGCCGTCCAGATCGGCCAGTTGATCGCCATTCTCCACGCCACCAAGATCATCGCGCCCAACGTCTGGGGCTGGATCGCCGACCGCAGCGGGCGCCGCATGGCGGTGGTGAGGTTGGGCGCCCTGGTCGCCATGCTGAGCTTCTGCGGCGTGCTGCTGGGCAGCGGCTACTGGTGGCTGGCCGCCGTGATCACCGTGTTCAGTTTCTTCTGGAATGCGGCGCTGCCCCAGTTCGAGGCCAACACGATGAACCATCTGGGGGCGGAGGCGCATCGCTACAGCCGGGTTCGCCTGTGGGGCTCGGTGGGTTTCATCCTGGCTGTGCTGGTGTTCGGCGACCTGATCGACCGGTTCGGCGTCGGCCTGCTGCCATGGATGATGCTGCCGGTGTTCATCGGGCTCTGGCTGGCGGGGCAGGCTACCCCGCAGGCGCAGCAGTACCAGCGGGACCGGCGGCACGAGGCGCTGCTGCAGGTCATCCTCAAACCGCAGGTGCTGGGCCTGTTCCTGGCCTGTTTCCTGATGCAGGCGACGCACGGGCCTTACTATGCGTTCTTCAGCATCTACCTGGAAGGCCATGGCTACAGTGGTGCGATGATCGGCATGCTCTGGGCGCTGGGCGTGCTGGCCGAGATCGTACTGTTCCTGTTCATGCACCGCTTGCTGCCGGCATTCGGGCCCCGGGTGCTGATGACGGCGGCCATCCTGCTGACCAGCCTGCGCTGGGTGCTGATCGGCACGCTGCCGGAGAACCTGGCCGTGCTGCTGTTTGCCCAGGCGCTGCATGCCGCTTCGTTCGGCGTCTACCATGCGGTGGGCATCTATATGGTCAATCGCTACTTCACCGGCCGGAACCAGGGGCGCGGGCAGGCGCTGTACAGCAGCATTACCTTCGGGGCCGGCGTCGCCGTGGGCAGCCTGGCAGCCGGCCTGCTGTGGGACCAGGTGGGTGGCGCCGCCACCTTCCATATCGCCGCGGCGGTGGCGCTGGTGGCTGCAGTCGCCGCTGTTACCAGCCTGCCGGGTTACAGGCAGGAGCCCGCAGCGGTATAGCGCTTCCGCTTTGACACCCCCCGGCGGGTCGTTAGAATTCCGCCATGTCGATACAACACGCCCTGCTCACCTCGCTGCTGGAGAAGCCGTCCACCGGCTACGGTCTCGCCAGCCGGTTCGACCGCTCCATCGGTTACTTCTGGCGCGCGACGCATCAGCAGATCTACCGTGAACTGGGCCGGATGGCCCGGGCCGGCTGGGTGGAGGCGCAGACGGAACGGAACCGCAACGGCGGCGGCCGTCCCAGCAAGGTGTACCACGTGCTGCCGGCAGGCCGGGAGGAGTTGGCGCGTTGGGTGTCCGAGCCCGGCGTCGATGTCGACGAGAACCGCGTGTTCATGGTCAAGGTCCGGGCCGAGGCGGTGGTGCGTTCCGGGGTGCTGGGGAAGGAGTTGCAGCGGCTGGTGGACGAGCACCGGGAACGGCTGGCCGTCTACCGCCGTATCGAGCAGCGGGATTTCTCGGAGCCGGACATGAGCAGCGCGCAGCGACTGCAGCACGCGGTGCTGCGCTGCGGGATCATGGCCGAGGAAACCTGGCTGGCCTGGGCGGACGAGGTCGCGCCGCTGCTCGCCCCGGACAATGGCTGATTGATTCCGGATGATAGGGCCGGTGCCGCAGGCGGCACCGGCTCCGGCATGGTCAGGCCCTCAGTGCCTGTGGCGCTGCCGCTTCGGCAAGGCCCAGCCGTTCGCGGGCCTCGCGGTACTCGGCCGCGAACCGCTCGACCAGTTTCGCCGCCGGGAGCACCTGCTTGACCGTGCCCACCCCCTGTCCGGCACCCCAGATATCCTTCCAGGCCTTGGCCTTGCTGCCGCCGCCCGAGCCGAAATTCATCTTCGAGGGGTCGGATTCCGGCAGGTCGGCGGGATCCAGGCCGGCGTTGACGATGCTCTGGCGCAGATAGTTGCCGTGCACACCGGTGAAGAGGTTGGAGTAGACGATATCGGATGCGCCGCTCTCCACGATCATCTGCTTGTAGCCGTCCACCGCGCGGGCCTCTTCAGTGGCGATGAAGGCTGAGCCGATGTAGGCCAGGTCGGCGCCTGCGGCCTGTGCAGCCAGGATGGTATTGCCGTGGGAAATGGACCCGGACAGCAGCAGCGGGCCGTCGAACCATTCCCGGATCTCGCGGATCAGTGCGAATGGAGACAGCGTGCCGGCGTGACCGCCGGCGCCGGCAGCCACCGCGATCAGGCCGTCCGCTCCCTTCTCGATGGCCTTGCGCGCGAAGCGATCATTGATCACGTCGTGCAGCACGATGCCGCCGTAGTCGTGAACGGACCGGTTCACTTCCTCCCGCGCGCCCAGCGAGGTGATGGTGATCGGCACCTTGTACCTGGCGCACATCTCCAGGTCGTGTTCCAGCCGGTCATTGGACTTGTGCACGATCTGGTTCACAGCGAACGGCGCGGCCGGCCGGTCCGGGTGCCTGGCATTGTGATCGGCCAGTTCGCTGGTGATCCGGTCCAGCCATTCGTCCAGTTGCGCCGCCGGCCGGGCGTTCAGGGCCGGGAACGAGCCGATGACGCCGGCCTTGCACTGTGCGATGACCAGATCGGGGTTGGAGATGATGAACAACGGCGCGCACACCACAGGCAGTGACAGGCGCTCGGTGAGGACGGAAGGAACGGGCATGGAAACCTCCGGTTTGACAAGTGGTGACGGCTCAGCGCTGGGCCGCCGTTTCTCCGGTGAGCACGGCCTTGTGTGCGGCCAGGCGCTTGCCCATCGCTTCGGACAAGGCCTGCACGCCGCTCATGGGCCGTACCAGGACTTCGAATTCGCTGATTCTGCCGTCGGCGTCGAACCGGAGCATGTCGATGCCTTTCAGTGCTTTCCCCTCCACCTCGGCGCTGAACTCGAGGATGGCGCTGCTGCCGTCGTCGCTGACGAAAAAGCGGTGGTAGCGGAAGTTCTGGAATACCGTGTTGACCGTCTTCAGGACCAGCTTGATGGCCTCGCGCCCGGGGTAGGGCGTGTGTGCTACCGGTGAACGGAACACGATGTCGTCGGAGAGTAGCGGGTCCAGTTCCTCCATCGCGTTGCGTTCCAGCAGCCGGTGCCAGGTGTCCAGCGTCTGGCGGGCCGCGTCGGACAGGGTGTTTGTGCGCATGCTGATTCTCCGGCTGGCGGCTTCCTGAGAGGCGGCCGCATGATGATGTATGCAACCAGTTGCAAAACTCTAGCCGGGGCGGCGCCTCGATGCAACCGGCTTTTTACCGGTCCCGGCCAGGGTCGTTCATCATGGCTTGCCGATTCCGTTATAATGGCCGGCTCAATGACGGAATCGCTCCCGGGAAAGAGAGGCTTATGAGCGGGAAAACCTTGTACGACAAGCTCTGGGACGCCCATGTGGTGCGGCAGAACGACGATGGCACGGCGCTGCTGTACATCGACCGCCACCTGGTGCACGAAGTCACCTCCCCACAGGCTTTCGAAGGCCTGCGGCTGGCGGGCCGCAAGCCGTGGCGTACCGATGCCAATCTGGCCGTGGCCGATCACAATGTGCCCACTACCGACCGCAGCCGCGGCATTGCCGATCCCGTCTCCCGGCTTCAGGTGGACACGCTGGACGAGAACTGCCGCACTTACGGCATTACCGAATTTGACATGAACGACCCGCGCCAGGGGATCGTGCACGTGATCGGGCCGGAGCAGGGGGCGACGCTGCCGGGCATGACCGTGGTCTGCGGCGATTCCCATACCTCCACCCACGGTGCCATGGGGGCGCTGGCGCATGGCATCGGCACGTCCGAGGTGGAGCACGTGCTGGCCACCCAGACGCTGGTGCAGAAGAAGAGCAAGTCCATGCTGGTGAGCGTGGACGGGCAGGTGGGGCCGGGCGTGACCGCCAAGGACATCGTGCTGGCCATCATCCGCGAGATCGGCACCGCCGGCGGCACCGGCTACGCCATCGAGTTCGGTGGCGAGGCCATCCGCGCGCTGAGCATGGAAGGCCGCATGACCGTCTGCAACATGGCCATTGAGGCGGGTGCCCGGGCCGGCATGGTGGCGGTGGACGAGACCACCATCGAATACTTCCGTGGCCGGCCGTTCGCACCCACGGGCGAGCAGTGGGATCAGGCCGTGGCCTACTGGCGCACGCTGCGCAGTGACGACGATGCCGAATTCGACCGGGTGGTGCGACTGGATGCGGCCGTTATCGAACCGCAGGTGAGCTGGGGTACGTCGCCCGAGATGGTTGCCCCGGTGTCCGGCCGGGTTCCCAATCCGTTCAAGGAGAACGATCCGGTGCGCAAGTCGGGCATGTCCCGGGCGCTGGAGTACATGGCGCTGCAGCCGGAAACGCCGATCACGGAGATTGCCGTGGACAAGGTGTTCATCGGTTCCTGTACCAACTCGCGTATCGAGGATCTGCGTGCCGCCGCCGCCGTGATCAGGGGCCGGAAGAAGGCAGGCAGCGTCAAGCTGGCCATGGTGGTGCCCGGCTCCGGTCTGGTGAAGCGCCAGGCCGAGGAAGAGGGGCTGGACAAGGTGTTCCTGGACGCCGGCTTCGAATGGCGCGAGCCCGGCTGCTCCATGTGCCTGGCCATGAATGCCGACCGGCTGGAACCCGGCGAACGTTGTGCGTCCACTTCGAACCGCAACTTCGAAGGGCGCCAGGGGCAGGGCGGGCGCACCCATCTGGTCAGTCCCGCCATGGCAGCGGCCGCGGCCATTGCCGGTCACTTCGTCGACGTGAGGGATTTCTGAGCATGCGCGCGTTTACTCAGCATCGGGGTCTGGTGGCACCGCTGGATCGGGCGAATGTGGACACCGACGCCATCATTCCCAAGCAGTTCCTGAAGTCCATCAAGCGTACCGGCTTCGGTCCGAACCTGTTCGACGAATGGCGTTACATGGACCACGGTGAACCGGGGCAGGACTGTAGCCGGCGCCCCGTGAACCCGGATTTCGTGCTCAACCAGGAACGCTACCAGGGCGCGAGCATCCTGCTGGCCCGCCGCAACTTCGGCTGCGGCTCGTCCCGTGAGCATGCGCCCTGGGCGCTGGAGGATTTCGGCTTCCGCGCCATCATCGCGCCCAGTTTCGCCGACATCTTCTTCAACAACTGCTTCAAGAACGGCCTGCTGCCGATCGCGCTGGACGAGCATGTTGTCGACCAGCTGTTCCAGGACGTGGAGGCAATGCCCGGCTACCAGCTCGACGTGGACCTGCCGGCGCAGACCGTCACCACGCCGGACGGCAACGTGATCCCGTTCGATATCGACGCCGGCAGCAAGCACATGCTGGTGGAGGGGCTGGACGAGATCGGCCTCACCCTGCAGCACGCCGATGACATCCGCGCGTACGAGCAACAGCGCCGGCAGCAGGCGCCCTGGCTGTTCCGGGCCTGACAACGACAAGGGATTCTCCGATGAGCAAGAAGATTCTGGTACTGCCCGGTGACGGTATCGGCCCCGAGATCGTCGGCGAGGCGGTGAAGGTGCTGGAGTGCCTGCGTCAGCACCATGGTTTGAACGTTGAACTGGAGCAGGGCCTGATCGGTGGAGCCGGCTATGATGCGGCTGGCAAGCCGCTGCCGGACGAAACCCTGCGACTGGCCAGGGCCTCCGATGCGGTACTGCTGGGAGCGGTCGGCGGGCCGAAGTACGACACGCTGGACCGCCCGCTTCGGCCCGAACGCGGCCTGCTGGCGATCCGCGCCGAGCTGGAGCTGTTCGGCAATCTGCGTCCGGCAATTCTCTATCCGCAGCTCGCCAGCGCCTCGGCGCTGAAGCCGGATGTGGTGGCGGGGCTGGACATCATGATCGTCCGCGAACTCACCGGCGGCATCTACTTCGGCGAGCCGCGCGGTATCCGTACGCTGGAGAACGGCGAGCGGCAGGGCTATAACACCCTGGTGTACCGCGAGTCGGAAATCGAGCGGATCGGCCGGCTCGCCTTCGAGACGGCGCGCAAGCGCGGCAAGCGGCTGTGTTCGGTGGACAAGGCCAACGTGCTGGAGGTCACCGAGCTGTGGCGCGAGGTGATGACGCGTCTGTCTGCGGATTATCCCGACGTGGAGCTGTCTCACATGTACGTGGACAACGCCGCCATGCAACTGGTGCGCGCGCCGAAGCAGTTCGACGTGCTGGTTACCACCAACATGTTCGGCGACATCCTGTCGGATTGCGCGGCCATGCTCACCGGCTCCATCGGCATGTTGCCGTCTGCCTCGCTGGACAAGGATTCCAGGGGTATGTACGAACCGATCCACGGCTCGGCGCCGGACATCGCCGGGCAGGGCGTGGCCAATCCCCTGGCCACCATCCTGTCCGTGGCCATGATGCTCCGCTACTCGCTGGGCGAACCCGCGCTGGCCGAACGTCTGCAGGCCGCCGTGGGACAGGTGCTCGATCAGGGGCTGCGTACGCCGGATATTCATACGCCGGAAACGCGCAAGGTCGGCACCACCGAGATGGGTGACGCCGTGGTGGCAGCGCTACGCGCCTGACCGTCACCCGAATTCACTCTGAAGAAGCAGAGAGGTAACGCAATGAAGCGCGTAGGTTTTGTCGGCTGGCGGGGCATGGTGGGTTCCGTGCTCATGCAGCGCATGCAGGAGGAGAACGATTTCCGCGACATCGATCCGGTCTTCTTTTCCACCTCGCAGGCGGGGCAGCCCGGGCCGGACGTGGGCAAGGACGTGCCCGCCCTGCAGGACGCCAATGACATCGAGGCCCTGCGGGAGATGGAAGCCATCGTCACCTGCCAGGGTGGCGACTACACCACTGCCGTTTACGAGAAGCTGCGCAGCACCGGCTGGGACGGCTACTGGATCGACGCCGCCTCCACGCTGCGCATTGCCGACGACAGCATCATCATCCTGGATCCGGTCAACCTGGACGTGATCCGCCAGGGCCTGGACAAGGGCATCAGGACCTATGTCGGCGGCAACTGCACGGTCAGCCTGATGCTGATGGGCATCGGCGGCCTGTTCCGCCAGGGGCTTGTGGAATGGATCAGCCCGATGACCTACCAGGCGGCGTCCGGTGCCGGTGCCCAGAACATGCGTGAGCTGGTCTCGCAGATGGGGTATATCCACGATGCGTCCCGGAACCTGCTGGATCCGTCCACCTCGATCCTGGAACTGGACCGTGCCGTGACCGAGGCGATCCGCTCCGACGGCTATCCGTCCGAGCACTTCGGCTTCCCGCTGGCCGGCAGCCTGCTGCCCTGGATCGACAAGAAGATGGACAGCGGCCAGAGCAAGGAGGAGTGGAAGGCGGGCGTCGAGACCAACAAGATCCTCGGCCGCAGCCAGAACCCGATTCCGATCGACGGTCTCTGCGTGCGCGTCGGCGCCATGCGCTCCCACGCCCAGGCACTGACCATCAAGCTGACCAGGGATGTGCCGCTGAGCGAGATCCGCCAGGTCATCGGCGAGTCCAACGACTGGGTGCGCGTGGTCGACAACGAGAAGGAAGACAGCCTGCGGGAACTCACCCCGGCGGCGGTCAGCGGTACGCTGACCATTCCGGTGGGCCGGATGCGCAAGCTGGCGATGGGTGGCGATTATCTCTCGGCCTTCACCGTGGGCGACCAGCTCCTGTGGGGCGCCGCGGAGCCGCTGCGCCGGATGCTGCGTATCCTGCAGGACGGCTGAGGAAACACCCCGCAGTTCTCTCCCGTCGCTATTTCGTACTGGCCCTCTCGGACATCGGGAGGGCCAGTGGGTTTCGCGTGCTGGCAGACTGCCGGCACGCGAAACCGGCACTAATGAGAGAACGGGTTAACAAAACGGCGCATAGCGTTTGAATTTAGGGGTTGCGGCGGATAATGTGCCGATAGATACGTCAATCCCGTTCCGGAAAACGGTTGGTCGTGACGCCTTTCGGCTGTCTCGGCGGGCAGGGCACCATGCGGGGTCGGTGAAATCAGAACAAAACCATAACGTGCAGCTTGCGCCGATGGACAATGCCAAACGGCGGCGCTCACGACGATTAAGGGAATGCCATGGTACGCAGACTGGCTCTAGTGACTGCTTTCGTATGTCTCCTGCTTCCGTCGCTGGTTTCAGCTCTTGGGGTGGGTAATATCGAAACACGATCGGCGCTGAATGAGCCGCTGGATGCTCGAATCCCGCTGATTTCCGCCCGTTCCGACGATATCGAATCGTTGCAGGTCCGGTTGGCACCGGTCGAGGCCTTCGAACGCGTCGGCCTGGACCGCCCCTTCCACCTGTCGCAGCTCACGTTCGATGTCGTCACCGACGATGGCCCCCAGCCCTATATCCGGGTGCGTACCCAGAATCCGGTTCGCGAACCGTTCATTGCCTTCCTGGTCGAGGTGCGCTGGTCCGGTGGTCGCCTGCTGCGTGAATACACCATGCTGCTGGATCCGCCGGTCCACACGCCGCGTGAAACGGCTCCGCCGCCGCGTATGGCCGACCCCGCGCCCAGTGTCGAACAACCCGCCGAACGCCCCGGCCCGGGAACCGCTCCCGGCCGTCCGGCCACGCGCGATCGTGTCGCCGAAGTGCCCGCACGGGCCAGCGAGTACGGCCCGGTACAGCGCAACGAGACCGCCTGGGACGTGGCCCTGGCCACCCGGCCCGACGACTCCGTTACCGTGCATCAGATGATGATGGCGCTGGTCCGTGCCAATCCCAACGCCTTCATTGATGGCAACGTGAACAACCTCCGTGCCGGCGCCATCCTGCGTGTGCCGGACCGTGCCGAAATCCAGTCCATGAGCGCCGCCGAGTCCCGGCGCGAGTTTGCCCGCCACGTGGATGAATGGCGCGCCGGTCGCAGCCCGGCGCCGGCGGCCGAGCCTCCCTCCGAGGAAGCGGTCGCCCAGCGTGAGGATGACGGCCGGTTGCAGGTGATGGCCGCTGGCGAGAGCGACGGCGACGACGCCACCGCGTCGGTGCTGGACGAGGATCTGGAGGCCACTCCCGAAAACATGGCCCGCATGCGGCGCGAGCTGCTCGCCAGCCAGGAAGAAACCGCCGACCTGCGCTCCCAGAACCAGGAACTGCAGCGCATGACCGAGGAGATGCGTCAGCGCGTGGAAGCGCTGGAGCGCCTGGTCGACCTTGACATGCAGCCGGGCGTGACCGGTACGCCGTCGGATGATCCGCTGGCAGCCCTGCCGGACCTGCTGGAGCCGGAAGACCCGGTCGCTGCCGCGCCGGACGAACCGGCAGAGCTGCCGGAGACCGATCTGCTGGGGCTGGACGACGAACTGCTCGTGGACGACGAGGAAGCCGTTGCCGCCGAGGATGACGAAGCGGCCGTGGCCGGTGCCGGCGAACCGGCGGTGGAAGATCCTGCCGCGGCCGAGCTGCAGGACGATGTCGCCGCCGCGCCGCAGACGACACCCGCGCCGGCCCAGCCCGCGCAGGTGCCCGACTTCCAGCAGCCGCAGCAACCCGCACCGTGGGAAGATCCCCGCCTGCTGGGCCTGGGTGCTGCCGTGATCCTGGCCCTGATTACCCTGCTGCTGCTGGTCATGCGCCGCCGGCGCAAGGCGGCCGCCGCGGTGGCCGGCGCCCCGCTGGCTGCGGGTGGCGGTGTGGTCGAGGATGACGACCTGAGGGACGAAGCCGCTGCGGCTGCTCTGGCCGACGAGCCGCAGACCCAGGCTGATCCGCTGGAGGAAGCGGAGGAGTACATGGGTTACGGCCGGTACGATCAGGCACGCGAAGTCATCGAGAAGGGTCTGATCACCGACCCCGACAACAAGCACCTGCGCCTGAAGCTGATGGAGATTCACGCGCTGAATCACGACCGTGCCGAATTCGAGGCCGAGGCCCAGGTCCTGTACGGGCATGTCGACGGCTCGGACGATCCGGTCTGGCAGCGTGCCGCAGAGATGGGCGCGGAGATCGCGCCGGAGAACCCGCTGTTCTCCGTGGCCGATGGCGGCAGCGACAGCCTGCTCGACGAAACCTTCGATCTTGACGCCGACGGCGACGTCGAAGCCCCCGAGGCGCCGCGTCCGGCAGCCGAGAGCTATGCCGACATCGGTGACATGGAGTTCGACGGCCTGGACGACGAACTGAGCGACCTGGCGTTCTCGCTGGACGACAAGCGTTCGGAAGACGAGCCGGTCCGGGAGACTGCGGCTGCCGACACCGGGGACGATGATTTCGGCCTGGACTTCGATCTGGACAGCGAGCCGGAACCGCGTCGCCAGGCAGAGGAAGCCGCCGATGCCGGAGGTGCCCTGGATGAGGACGAGGGCGACGACCTGTCCCTGGACTTCGACGTGGACAGCCGTGGCGTTGCCGCCACCGGGGACGAACTGGACGTCGACAAGGCGTTGGAAGGGCTGGATCTCGACAACGATACCGGCCTGGAAGAGGATGCGCTGGATCTGGACGACAGCGGCGATCGCACGGCTGCTGCGGCTGCCCATGCCGGCGACAGCGACGACGATGACGATCTGTTCGGCGGTGCCGACGAGAACAGCACCAAGCTCGACCTGGCCAAGGCCTACCTGGACATGGGCGACGCCGAAGGCGCGCGCAGCCTGCTGGAGGAGGTCCTGGAAGAGGGTGACGACGCGCAGAAGCGGGAAGCGCAGGAGCTGATGGCCCAGGCCTGATGGCTGCGGCCTGCCGCACTTCGAGGTACCATCTGGCCGGGCTCAGCCCGGCCAGATGCTTTTCGGGGGTATGCTTCCGGCCGGGCCGGCGATGATCGGCGGCTGCATGGAGAGGGTGATCGATGCGGATAGCACTCGGCGTGGAATACAACGGCCGAGCCTACGCGGGCTGGCAGACGCAGCGGCACGCGCCTTCTATCCAGGGACGTCTGGAGCACGCCCTCGCACAGGTGGCAGACCACCCGGTGTCGGTGGTCTGCGCCGGCCGCACCGATGCCGGCGTGCATGCACTGGGGCAGGTTGTGCATTTCGATACTGAATCCGTGCGTACACCGCACGGCTGGCGGCTTGGTGCCACCAGCAACCTGCCGGACGACATTGCCGTGCACTGGGCACAGCCTGTGCCGGACACCTTCAACGCCCGTTTCAGCGCCACTGCCAGGAGCTATCGCTATGCCATCCTGGTGCGGCCGGTGCGGCCGGGCATGCTGGACGGCCTGGTATCGTGGACCTGGAAAGCGCTGGATGCCGATGCCATGCACCTGGCCGCCCAGGTCCTGGAAGGGGAGCACGACTTCACCTCGTTCCGTGCCGTGGCCTGCCAGGCGACACACGCGCGGCGCCGGATACTCGGCGTCCAGGTCTGGCGCCAGGGTGACTTTGTCTATCTCGACATCACCGCCAACGCCTTCCTGCACCATATGGTGAGAAACATCGCCGGTGCCCTGATGGCGGTGGGTACCGGTGAGCAGCCGGTGGAATGGATCGGCGAGGTTCTGGCAGCACGGGATCGCACGCAGGCCGGGGTAACGGCGCCGGCCGGCGGGCTCTACCTGGTCTCGGCGCACTATCCCGAGGAGTATCGCCTGCCCAGACCCCCACGACCGCCGCTATTCAGCTCCTGAGCATGCTGCCTGAACGACGGGTAATCGTGACAACGGCGGCCATGTTCCTTACTATCGAGTGCTTTTCCCGACATCCAGTCCCGTGGCAGAGAACCGATCGTTGCGAACTCGCGTCAAAATCTGTGGCCTGACCCGTGTGGATGATGCCGTCGAGGCCTGCCGGCTGGGGGCGGACGCCATCGGTCTGGTATTCTACCCGGACAGTTCCAGGGCTGTGCGCCCGGAGCAGGCAGCGGATATCGCCCGGGCCTTGCCCCCGTTCGTCAGCGTGGTACCGCTGTTCCTGAACCCGGGGGAAGCGCTGGTGCGGCAGGTGCTGGAGACGGTGCCGGTGGATCTGCTGCAGTTCCACGGGGAGGAGTCTCCCGCTTTCTGCGAATCTTTCGGTCGTCGCTACATCAAGGCTGTGCCGATGGGCGGCGGCCAGGATCCGGCAGCCTACGCGGCGCGCTACCGGTACGCGTCGGGTTTTCTGCTGGACAGCCACATGCCGGGCGGTGCGGGCGGTTCCGGCAAGGCGTTCGACTGGCGGGCGATTCCCGCCGATCTCGGGCGCCCGCTCATCATCGCCGGCGGCCTGAATGCCGCCAACGTGGGCGAGGCCATTCGGCGTTACCGCCCTTGGGGCGTGGATGTGAGCAGCGGGGTGGAGTCGGCGCCCGGCATCAAGGACGCCCAGGCCATCGCAACATTCATCAACGAGGTGCAACGTGTCCAATAGCAATGCCGTGCAGGACGCCGTCGACTACTCCCTGTTCCCGGATGCCGATGGGCATTTCGGCCCCTATGGCGGGCGGTTCGTGCCCGAGACGCTGATGGCGCCGCTTGCCGAACTCACCGAAGCCTATATGCGCTACCGGAACGACCCGGAGTTCCTGGCCGAATTCGACCGGGACTGCGCCGATTTCGTCGGCCGGCCCTCACCACTCTACCTGGCGGAGCGCTGGACCAGAAAGGTCGGCGGTGCCGAGATCTGGCTGAAGCGCGAGGATCTCAACCATACCGGCGCGCACAAGATCAACAACACCATCGGCCAGGCCCTGCTGGCCTCGCGCATGGGCAAGACCCGGCTGATCGCCGAGACCGGCGCCGGCCAGCACGGGGTCGCCAGTGCCACCGTTGCCGCCCGGCTGGGGCTGGAGTGCGTGGTGTACATGGGCGCGGAGGACATCCAGCGCCAGGCCCCGAACGTCTACCGCATGCGCCTGCTCGGCGCCAGGGTGGTTCCGGTGACCTCCGGCACGCGCACACTGAAAGACGCGATGAACGAGGCCATGCGCGACTGGGTTACCCATGTGGATGACACGTTCTACATCATCGGTACCGTGGCAGGCCCGCACCCGTACCCGATGATGGTGCGGGACTTCCAGTCCATCATCGGCCGCGAAGCCCGCCGGCAGATGCTGGAGAAGACCGGCGCTCTGCCGGATGCCCTGGTGGCCTGCGTCGGCGGCGGTTCGAACGCCATCGGCCTGTTCCACCCGTTCCTCAACGACGCGGATGTGGCCATGTACGGCGTCGAGGCCGGCGGCTTCGGCATCGAGTCCGGCCAGCACGCGGCGCCGCTTTGCGCCGGCAAGCCCGGGGTGCTGCACGGCAATCGCACCTATCTGATGGAAGACGAGAACGGCCAGATCATCGGCACGCACTCCGTGTCCGCCGGCCTGGATTACCCGGGTGTGGGCCCCGAGCACTCCTGGCTGAAGGATATCCGCCGCGCCCGCTACGTCTCGGTTACCGACGACGAGGCCATGGACGCTTTCCACAAGCTGACCCGCAGCGAGGGCATCATTCCCGCGCTGGAAACCGCCCATGCCCTGGCCTACGCGGAGAAGCTGGCGGCAGAGCTGGGGTCGGGCAAGCGTATCATCGTGAATCTCTCCGGCCGCGGCGACAAGGACATCAACACCGTGGCCACGCGTGAAGGAATCGAACTATGAGCCGTCTGGCAGAACGCTTCCGCCAGCTCAAGGACAACGGCCGCCGGGCGCTGATCCCTTATATCACTGCCGGCGACCCACACCCTGAACTCACCGTTGAGCTGATGCACGCACTGGTGGACGCCGGTGCCGACGTGGTGGAAGTGGGGGTGCCGTTTTCCGACCCGATCGGTGACGGTCCGGTGATCCAGCTTGCCTGCGAACGGGCCCTGGCCCACGGTACCGGTATCCGTGACGTGCTGGCGATGGTGGCCCGTTTCCGTGAGCGCGACCAGCAGACACCGGTGGTGCTGATGGGCTACATGAACCCCATCGAGATCATGGGCTACCGAGGATTTGCCGAGGCTGCTGCCACGGCCGGCGTGGACGGCGTGCTGACGGTGGACATGCCCCCCGAGGAGATGGGCGAACTCAGTGATTGCCTGGCGGCCAGCGGCCTGGATCCGATCTTCCTGGTGGCGCCCACGACCACCGAGCAGCGCATGCGGACGATCTGTGATCACGCCAGGGGCTTCATCTACTATGTCTCCCTGAAGGGCGTGACCGGGTCCGGCACGCTGGACAAGAATGCCGTCGGCGAGCGCGTCGACCGCATCCACGGCATGACCGGTCTTCCGGTCGGCGTCGGTTTCGGCATCGACAGTGCCGAGAAAGCCGCCCGCATGAGCACCGTGGCCGACGCGGTGGTGGTGGGCAGCGCGCTGGTCAAGCAGATTGAAATGCATGCGGATGACCACCCGGCGGTGGTGCGGGAAGTCACCGGCCTGTTGCGCGCGATGCGCAGCGCCATGGACGCGGAAAACGCGACTCAGACCGCCTGATAGCGACAGGAACAGAGATCATGAGCTGGTTCGAAAAACTGATGCCCTCCCGGATTCGTACCGATTCGGACGAGAAGGCGAAAAACCGTAGCGTTCCCGAGGGACTGTGGACCAAATGCCCCGGCTGCTCCGCCGTGCTCTACCGGCCCGAGGTGGAACGCAACCAGGAGGTCTGCCCCAAGTGCTCCCATCACATGAGGATCGGCGCGCGGGCCAGGCTCCAGGGCTTCCTGGACGAGGGCACCACTGCCGAAATCGGCGATACCGTCAAGCCGGTGGATCTGCTCAAGTTCCGGGACAGCAAAAAGTACAAGGACCGCCTCGCCCAGGCGACCAAGGCCACGGGCGAGGATGACGCGCTGGTGGCCATGCGTGGCACCGTCGGCGGCCTGCCGCTGGTTGCCTGCGTGTTCGAGTTCGACTTCATGGGCGGATCCATGGGGTCGGTGGTGGGTGAGCGCTTCGTGCGCGCGGCCGACATCGCCCTGGCCGAGCGGATCCCGCTGGTGTGTTTCTCCGCCAGCGGCGGCGCGCGCATGCAGGAGGCACTGTTCTCGCTGATGCAGATGGCCAAGACCAGTGCGGTGCTGCGCCGGCTGAAGGACGAGGGCGTGCCGTACATCTCGGTGCTGACGGACCCGACCATGGGCGGTGTCTCCGCCAGCCTGGCCATGCTTGGCGACGTCAACGTGGCCGAGCCCGGCGCCCTGATTGGTTTCGCCGGCCCGCGGGTGATCGAGCAGACCGTGCGCGAGACCTTGCCGGAAGGCTTCCAGCGTGCCGAATTCCTGGTCGAGCACGGCGCCATCGACATGATCGTCGACCGTCGCGACATGCGTGAACGCCTGGGGCGCATCCTGGCCATCATGACCCATCAGCCCTCGCTGCAGGTCAAGCGCCTGGAGCAGGCCTGACGCCGGAGCAGGGCATGCGGTTTCAGCGCCTGGAAGACTGGCTGGTCTGGCAGGAGAACCTGCACCCCAAGGCCATCGACCTCGGGCTGGAACGCGTCCGGCACGTAGCCGGTCGGCTTGACCTGCTCGCTCCGGCCTGTCCGGTACTCACGGTGGCCGGCACCAACGGCAAGGGCTCGGCTGTGGCGTACGCCGAGTCCATCCTGCTTGCTGCCGGTTACCGGACCGGCAGCTACACCTCTCCTCACCTGCTGCATTACAGTGAGCGCATCCACCTTGACGGCCGTCCGGTGGACGAACCGGCCCTGCTGGAGGCCTTCGATGCGGTGGATCGCGCCCGCGGGGAGGAAACCCTCAGCTATTTCGAGTTCGGCACGCTGGCCGCGCTATGGCTGTTCAAGCGCGCCGCGCCCGACGTGCTGATCCTGGAAGTCGGGCTGGGAGGGCGGCTCGATGCGGTGAACGTGGTGGACCCCAGCGTGGCCCTGGTGACTTCCATCGGCCTGGATCATGCGGACTGGCTCGGGACGGATCTGCAGCAGATCGGCCGCGAGAAGGCAGGCATCTTCCGCGCCGGGCGCCCCGCGGTCTACGCCTCCGGCGTCATGCCCGAGAGCATCCCGGAAACCGCGGCGACAGTCGGTGCGGAACTCTACCGGCCCGGTGCCGGTTTCCGCTGGCAGCGGCACGGGGACGGCAGTTGGGAGTACCAGGATACCCGTGGCACCCTGGGGTCACTTCCCGCGCCGGGCTTGATCGGTGACGTCCAGTACGGCAACGCCGCCGGTGTTCTGTGCGCACTGGGATTGCTCTCCTCGCGCCTTCCGCTCGACGAACACGCCATTCGCCAGGGGCTCCGCCAGGCCCGGCTGGCCGGGCGGATGCAGCACATGCCCGGTCCCGTGGACTGGTTGCTGGATGTGGCGCACAATGCCGATAGCGCGGTCACGCTGGCGTCGAACCTGGCGGCGGCGCCCCCGAGCGGACGCCGGCTGGCCTTGTTCGCGGTGATGGCGCGCAAGGAACTGGCGCCGGTGATCGAGCCGTTGCGGCCGCTTTTCCAGGGCTGGTTCCTGCTGGATCTGCCCGACACCGGTGCCCGGCCGGCACGGGAGGTTGCCGATTACCTGGGCAAGGAGGCCGTTGTTGATGCCGGTACCACGGAAGAACTGCTCCCCCGAGTCGATGCTGCCCTGCGGCCCGGGGACCAACTGGTGGTTTTCGGCTCGTTTCGAACCGTGGAGGAAGCGCTGCGCTATCGCAGCCGCTCGGTGGCAGCCTGATGCAACAGCGGCATAAACAACGGCTTATTGGTGCCATTGTCGTGGCAGCCCTGGCCATCATCTTCCTGCCCATGCTGCTGCGGGGGCCGGTGGAAAACCGTACCCTCAGCGTGCCCGCTGAAATTCCGCCGCGGCCGGATAGCCAGGCCACCGCGCCTGCCCGCAGTTCACCCGACTCCGGCCGGCCGCCTGCGGCACTGGACCGCATTCCCGTGCAACAACCCGAGCAGGACTCCGCTGCCGGCGCGCGGCCGCACGAGGAGGTGCCTCCCCGTGAAGCCCCGGAACCCGCACCTGCCGATGAGCGCGCCGCCGAGACGGCCGAGCCGGACCGGGAGGAGCCCGCCAGCCCGGTGGTCGAGGGCTACGCGGTGCAGGTGGGCAGCTTCAGCCGCCGGGACAACGCGTTCGCGTTGCGGGACAAGCTGCGCGAGAAGGGGTATTCCGCCTTCGTCGACGAGGCACAGCGGGAGCAGGGCGCCATATACCGCCTGCGCGTGGGGCCGGTCATGGATCGCGACGAAGGACGGGAACTGGCCCGGCGGTTGCAGCAGGAGGAGAACCTGGATGGCCTGGTGGTTTCCCACCCCTGACATCCGGCGTTGCGGTCGCCCGAACGGTTTCGCCCGGGGTTCCCGTCTGCTAACATCTGCGCTCGTTTTGGCCGCCTGCCGGACCACGCCGGAATCCGATGAACTGGCTTGATTACGCCATTCTCGCAGTGATCGCCCTGTCTGCCCTGATCAGCCTGGTACGTGGCTTCGTACGCGAGGTCCTGTCGCTGCTGGTCTGGGTGCTGGCGTTCTGGGTCGGGATCCGTTTCTCCCAGCCGCTGTCCATGTATCTGGTGGAGTATATTGCCTCGCCCACCATCCGGTTGGGCGCGGCTTTCGCCGCGCTGTTCGTGCTCACCTTGCTGGTGGGGGCGGTGATCAACTACCTGGCCGGACAGTTGGTCACCCGCACCGGTCTCAGCGGCACCGACCGCTTCATCGGCGTGTTGTTCGGCGTCGCCCGCGGCCTGGTGGTGGTGGCGGTGATCATGCTGGCCGCCGGACTGACCGCGTTGCCGCGGGAACCCTGGTGGCAGGAATCGATGATGGTCAGGCAGATCCAGCCGTGGGTCTGCCGGGTGGGCGTGGACGAGTGGCTCACGGGCATGAGTGTCTATGCGCCACTGGTCAGCGAGGAAGAAGAGGCAGCCGGGAAGCCTGCGCCAGAATACTGGCAGGAGTTCTGCGACGACGTCCAGCAGTCCTGAGGACGTGGCAGAGCGCAACTTTCCGGGCCGGCTCGTGCCCGGTCCGCATTGAGGGCAGACGTGTTATGTGTGGCATTATCGGGATGGTGGGCCAGGGTCCGGTGAACCAGGCGCTATACGACGGCCTGACAGTGCTGCAGCACCGGGGCCAGGACGCCGCCGGCATCATGACCTACGATCACGGCAGGCTGTGTCTGCGCAAGAACAACGGCCTGGTCCGCGATGTGTTCCGCCAGGAACACATGGAGCAGTTGCGCGGCAATGTCGGCATCGGCCACGTGCGCTACCCGACGGCGGGCTGTTCCAGCTCGGCCGAGGCCCAGCCCTTCTATGTGAACTCGCCGTACGGCATCAGCCTCGCCCACAATGGCAATCTCACCAACGCCGAGGAGCTGAAACGCGAACTCTTCGTGCAGGATCTGCGGCACATCAACACCGAGTCGGATTCGGAAATCCTGTTGAACGTGTTCGCCCATGAACTGGCGCGTCCGGGCAAACTGCGCATCGATGTGGACGACATCTTCGATGCGGTGGCTCAGGTGCATCGCCGCTGCACCGGCGGCTACGCGGCGGTGGCCATGATCAATGGCTACGGTGTACTGGCTTTCCGGGATCCGCACGGCATCCGGCCGGTGTGCTTCGGCGAGCGGCATACCGACACCGGGACCGAGTATCTGGTCGCGTCCGAGAGCGTGGCGCTGGATACCCTGGGGTTCACGTTGAACCGGGAGCTCGCTCCCGGGGAAGCAGTGTTCATCAGCCTGGACGGACACCTGCACAGCCGCCAGTGCGCGGACAATCCCCGGCACGCTCCCTGCCTGTTCGAATACGTCTATCTGGCCCGGCCCGATTCCATCATCGACGGCGTTGCCGTCTACAAGGCACGGTTGCGCATGGGCGAACGGCTGGCGCAGAAGATCCAGCGCACCTGGCCCGATCACGACATCGACGTGATCATCCCGGTACCGGATACCAGCCGCACCTCGGCGCTGGAGATGGCCCATGCACTCGGCGTGACCTACCGGGAAGGCTTCATCAAGAACCGCTATATCGGCCGGACCTTCATCATGCCGGGGCAGGCCCAGCGGCGAAAATCGGTGCGCCAGAAGCTCAATCCCATCGGCCTGGAATTCAAGGGCAAGAACGTTCTGCTGGTGGACGATTCCATCGTCCGCGGCACCACCTGCGAGCAGATCATCCAGATGGCCCGCGACGAAGGCGCGAAGCGGGTGTATTTCGCCTCTGCAGCGCCGGCTGTCCGTTACCCGAACGTCTACGGCATCGACATGCCGTCCCCCCGCGAGCTCATTGCCCACGACCGCACCGAGGAAGAAGTGGCTGCCATGATCGGTGCCGACCGGCTGATCTACCAGGACCTGGAAGACCTGGCCGCCGCCGTCAGGCAGGGCAACAAGGCCCTGACCACCTTCGACGCCTCCTGCTTCAACGGCGAGTACATCACCGGCGACGTCAGCCAGCACTATCTGGACGAACTGGCGTTGCGGCGCTCCGACGATGCCAAGGGCGGGCGTGAGCAGGGTACGTCGGCAGCCACCGACCTCTACCAGACCCTCGACCGCAGCTGAACAGGAATCTGCCCCCGTTCCCGGTTTGACAGCCGGGAGAGCAGGGCATAGCATTCCGGCATAGCGCTGATTTGAACTTCAGCTTGCGGGCGCTTAATAAATGCAGCTAAAGCGAGAGAGGAACCCGCTTTCTTGCTTTGGCCGGAAGCGGGTTTTTTCATGCCCGTCATTCCAGCCTTTTCGAACGTATCGTAGTAACGCGGCAGCGTGACTGTCTCAGTGTTTCCAGTACGTTCGAAAAGGCTGGTGCTTTCAGGTGAGGACGCAGATGTCGCAACAGGATTATGACGAGTATGGCCTGGGCACCCGTGGGGTCCGGGCGGGCCAGCACCGCACCAGCGAGATGGAGCAGTCGGAACCGATCTTCCTGACCTCCAGCTTCACCTTCGAGAGTGCGGCCCAGGCGGCGGCCCGTTTCTCCGGCGAGGAGAACGGCAATATCTATTCCCGCTTCACCAACCCCACCGTGCGCACCTTCGAGGAACGGCTGGCCGCGCTGGAGGGTGGTGAGGCCTGCGTGGGCACTGCGTCCGGTATGTCCGCCATCCTGGCCACCGCCATGACGCTGCTCAAATCCGGCGACCATGTCGTGGCGTCCACCGGCCTGTTCGGCACCACCACCTCGCTGTTCGGCAATGTCCTGAGCCGGTTCGGGGTCGGGACCACCTTCGTGCCGCTGACCGACTATGATGCCTGGGAAGCCGCCATCGGGCCGAAGACCCGCTTTCTGTTCCTGGAAACGCCGTCCAATCCGCTGACCGAGGTGGCGGATATCCCCAGGCTGGCGGACCTGGCGCACGCGCACGACTGTCTGCTGATTGTCGACAACTGTTTCTGCACCCCCGCGCTGCAGCGGCCGCTGCAACTGGGGGCGGACCTGGTCATCCATTCCGCCACCAAATACCTGGACGGGCAGGGACGGTGCGTCGGCGGTGCGGTGGTCGGCGACCGGAAGACCGTGGGCGAGGACGTACTGGCGTTCCTGCGTACCGCCGGCCCCACGATGAGTCCGTTCAACGCCTGGGTGTTCCTGAAGGGACTGGAAACGCTGCGTCTGCGCATGCGTGCGCATTCGGACAACGCCCTGGCGCTGGCCGACTGGCTACAGCATCAGCCGAAAGTGCGTCAGGTCAATTACCCCGGTCTTGCGGCGCACCCGCAGCACGCGCTGGCGAGCAGCCAGCAGACCGGTTATGGTGGCATCATCTCCTTCGAGGTGGAGGGGGGCCGGGAGAGCGCCTGGCGGCTGATCGACGGCACGCGACTGGTGTCCATCACGGCCAACCTGGGCGATGCCAAGACCACGATTACCCACCCGGCCACGACCACGCACGGGCGGATTTCGCCGGAGCAACGGGCTGCCTGCGGTGTTACCGAAGGGCTGATCCGACTCTCCGTGGGCCTGGAGGATGTCGCCGACCTGCAGCAGGATCTGGAGCACGCACTCACCCAGGCCTGACCGATTGCCAAGCTAACGCTGGGGGTATCCATGGCGCAGCCTCCCCGGGAGCTGCTGAATGCGCTTTATGCCGCCGCGCTCGATGCCGTGGCGGGACGGCCTGCGGTCCGCAGGACGCTGGAACGCAGGCCCCTTGCCGGGCCGCTGGCCGTGCTTGCGATCGGCAAGGCCGCCGCCGCCATGACCGAAGGCGCGCTGGATGCGCTGGGCGATGCAGTGGTCCAGGGCCTGGTGGTGACCAAGCACGGACACCTCTCGGCCGCCTGCCGTCGCCATGACCGCCTGCAGTGCCTGGAGGCGTCCCATCCCATTCCCGACGCCAGCAGCCTCCGGGCGGGCCAGGCCGTGCTGGATTTCCTGGGCGCGCTGCCCGCGGGGCTGCCCGTGCTGGTGTTGTATTCCGGCGGTGCGTCCAGTCTGGTTGAAGTCCTCCCCGAGGGGTTCACCGAGCAGGATCTCGCGGCAATGAACCGCTGGCTGCTGGGTCAGCCGCTGGATATCGCCCGCATCAACCGGGTGCGCGTCGCCACGTCCGCCATCAAGGGCGGGCGCCTGGCGGTTCATGTCGCCAACCGGCCCTGCCGGGTCATGCTCATTTCCGATGTGCCCGGCGACAATCCCGCGGTGATCGGCTCCGGGCCGCTGGTGCGGCCGAACAACGCCGGTGAAATGCCCGCCGACCTGCCGGAGCGAATCCTTGCCATGATCGACGCTGCGCCGCCGGCGCCAGACCCCGCGGTGTTCGATGCCATTGAGCTGGAGATCGTCGCCACCAACCGAATGGCCCGGGAGGCTGTCGCCGCGGCCGCGCGCGAGCGCGGCGTCCCTGTTCGTGTACATGGTCAGCTGCTGGAAGGGGAGACTGCGGAGGTGGCAGAAGCGGTGGCCGATGCCATCGTCGATGGGCCCGAAGGCGTCCAGGTCTGGGGCGGCGAGACCACCGTGCGCCTGCCGGCAGAACCCGGCCGCGGCGGGCGGGCACAGGCCTTTGCGCTGCACGTCGCCCGGAGGCTCGAACATCGCGGGCCGGCCTGGCTGCTGGCGGCGGGAACGGATGGTACCGATGGACCCGGCAGTGATGCCGGCGCGCTGGTGGATCACGAAACCTGCTCCCGCGGCCGGGCCCGCGGCCTGTGCCCGGATGACTGCCTGCAGCGGGCAGACGCCGGCAGCTTCCTGGAGGCCAGCGGTGATCTCCTGCAGACCGGCCCTACCGGCACCAACGTGATGGACATCTTCATTGCCTGCCGCCCCGGCGGCTCGCACTGACGGGACGGCCGCATGATGACGCATTCCTTATACGCGCTCGCCGCCACGGCAATTGCCACCCGCGATCCGGAGCAGAAGTGCCGCAAGGCGGTGGAACTGCGCCGGGCCTGGGACGCCGGGCGGCTCGACCGCAGTGCCGCGGCCGGTCCGGAGCCGATCGGCGAACCGGGCCGTCCGGCCAGCCCGGCCCTGGTGCCGCCGCGGCAGTTGCTACAGCGCAAGCTGAACTCGGATGCCGGCCGCGCCACGCTGGTCCATGCCGTGGCTCATATCGAATTCAACGCCATCAACCTGGCACTGGATGCCGTGTACCGCTTTCGGCAAATGCCGGAAGCCTACTACACTGACTGGCTGCGGGTGGCGGCCGAGGAGGCCGGCCATTTCCGCATGCTGCGGACGCGCCTGCGCGAGCTGGGGCACGACTACGGTGATTTCCCCGCCCATGACGGATTGTGGGAGATGTGCCGGGAGACGGCGCATGACGTGATGGTGCGCATGGCGCTGGTGCCACGGGTACTGGAGGCCCGTGGCCTGGATGTGACTCCGGGTATGATGGAGCGGCTGCGCCGGGCCGGTGACGACCGGACTGTTGCCTGTCTGTCGGTGATTCTCCGCGAGGAGGAGGCGCATGTGGCCATCGGCTCCCACTGGTACCGGCATTGCTGCGCCGAACGGGGGCTGGCGCCGGAGCCGTTGTTCCGCGAACTGCTGCAGCAGTACATGCGCGGCGGCCTGAAAGGTCCGTTCAACGTGGATGCCCGCCTCAAGGCGGGTTTTTCCGAGCAGGAACTGAAGGAGCTGGAACGCCTGGCTGGTTAGTGACCCTACCGGCGGGCAGTCGCATAACCTACGGAAACCGAAAGCGGTCGGGAGGAGCGGAACCATGAGCAAGCGCGATGCCTATCTGGAGAAGTTCAAGGCGCAACTGGACACGTGGAACGCCGAACTGGACAAGCTGGAGGCCAAGGCCCGCAAGGCCGGGGCGGACATGCAGGCGGACTACGACGAACAGTTGCAGGAACTGCGCCGCCGTCGCGACCGGGCGCGCGAGCAGTACCGTGCGCTGGAACAGTCCGGTGAAAAGGCCTGGGAGGAGTTCCGGGTCAAGGCCGAAACGGCGTGGAAGGATCTGGAAGAAGGCTTTCGAAAGGCGTGGAGCCGTTTCTGATCGCCAGGGAATGGATCTGCGTCCCCCTGCTGTCCCACATGTTGAGTGAAGACCAAGCCAACAACCTCGAGGAGAACCCCGAATGGCCAAGATTTCCCGTCGCGGGACCGAGATGCACACGATCGGCGACCTGCCCCCGGTGGGCCGGCCGGCACCGGCCTTTACCCTCACCGGCACCAACCTGGCGGATGTCACGCTGGATGAGTTGAAGGGCAGGAAGGTGGTGCTGAACATCTTTCCCAGCATCGATACGCCAACCTGTGCGAAGTCGGTGCGCACGTTCAACGAGGAAGCGTCCCGGATACAGGATGCCGTCGTGCTTTGTGTGTCCGCGGACCTGCCCTTTGCGCAGTCCCGTTTCTGCGGCGCCGAGGGGCTGGACAACGTCGTCAACGCCTCTACGTTCCGCAGCGCGGATTTCGGCAGCAGCTACGGCGTCGAGATCGTCGACGGGCCGATGCGGAAGCTGCTGGCACGCGCCGTCGTGGTGATCGACGAGCAGGGGACGGTGGTGCACACCGAACTGGTCCCCGAGATCGCCCATGAACCGGATTACGCAGCGGCATTGGCTAAGCTTTGAAGTGACGTTGTTCCGGACGTCTGCGCCGGCCAGGCCGGTGCCGACGTCCGGAACTGCATTGCCACCAGCATGTATTCGGGAGTGACAATCGCCAATGAGTGAAAACCAGGATCAGCGCGAGCAGCAGGAGGATGGTGATGAGCACCATCTCAAGCTGCGCAACCTGCGGTATGAGGATTACGCGGATATCAAGGAAATCATGGATGAGGTCTATCCCACCATGGGACCCTGGACCCGCAAGCAGTTTGCTGCGCAGTTGAACCGTTTTCCCGAAGGCCAGATCTGCATCGAGGACAACGACAAGGTGGTGGCCGCGGCGCTGACCATCGTCGTGGATTACCGGCGGTTCGGGGACAAGCACACCTACGACCAGATCACCGGCAACGGTTACTTCACGACCCATGACCCGAACGGCGATGTGCTTTACGGGGTGGACGTGTTCGTCAGTCCCAAATACTCCGGGATGCGGTTGGGACGACGGCTGTACGATGCCCGCAAGGAGCTTTGCCGGAACCTGAACCTGCGCTCCATCGTCGCCGGTGGCCGTATTCCCGGTTACAAGCAGCATGCCAAGGAGATGACTCCGGAGCAGTACATCGAACTGGTGAAGCGGCACGAGGTGTACGACCCGATACTGAGCTTCCAGCTGGCCAACGATTTCCACGTGCGGCGGGTGATTACCGACTATCTGCCGGACGACCGGGAGTCCCGCGCCTTTGCCACGCTGGTGCAGTGGAACAACATCTTCTACGAGGACAAGCAGACCTCGCTGATCGGCGGCCAGAAGACATCGGTGCGTGTCGGCACCGTCCAGTGGCAGATGCGGCCGATGCATTCCGTTGAGCAGTTGATCACCCAGGTGGAGTTCTTTGTCGACGCGCTGGCGGGGTACAACTGCGACTTCCTGCTGCTGCCGGAGTTCTTCGACGCACCGCTGCTGTCGAACTTCAACCAGGAGAATCCGGCCGAGGCGCTGCGCGGCCTGTCCCAGTACACGGACGAGATCCGCGAAGCCATGCTGTCCCTGGCGGTGAGCTACAACATCAATATCGTCGCCGGTTCCATGCCGGTCTATGACGAGGCCAGCAAGGAGCTCTACAACGTTTCCTACCTGCTGCGGCGCGACGGTACCTGGGATTCCCAGCACAAGCTGCACATTACCCCCGACGAGCGCAGCTACTGGGGCCTGCGCGGCGGCAACAGCCTCAAGGCCTTCGACACCGACGTCGGCAAGATCGGCATTCTGGTCTGCTATGATGTGCAGTTCCCAGAGCTTTCCCGCGTGCTGATGGAGCAGGGTATCAAGATCCTGTTCGTGCCGTTCTGGACGGACACCAAGAACGGTTACCAGCGCGTTCGCCGCTGTGCCCAGGCGCGGGCCATCGAGAACGAATGCTACGTGGCCATCACCGGCAGTGTCGGCAACCTGCCCAACGTGGAGAACGTCGACATACAGTACTCCCAGTCTGCCGTGTTCTCGCCGTCGGATTTCGCGTTCCCGCACGATGCGGTGGTATCAGAGGCGACGCCGAACACGGAAATGACGCTGGTGGTGGATCTGGATCTGGAAAAGCTGCGCGAACTGCGCTATCAGGGCTCCGTTCGGAATTATCAGGATCGCCGCCTGGACCTTTTCCAGGTGCAGTGGCTGGGGGATGACGGTAAGGCGGAATCTACCCAGCCCGATGAGGAAGTACCCGCCAGGCGAGACGTGTCATAGGGTCGCGATGCAGCTCGCGCGGGACCACCAGCCAAGGGAGACTGTCAGGATGTGCGATGGTGAACACCGATCGCCGCTGGCCGGATTGATGGAGAACAACCGCAAATGGTCGGAGCAACTGCGCGAGGAAGAGCCGGAGTTCTTTCGCAAGCTGGCCGGCCAGCAGAGCCCGGAATACCTGTGGATCGGCTGTTCCGACAGCCGGGTGCCGGCCAACGAGATCGTCGGCCTGCTGCCGGGTGAGCTGTTCGTGCATCGTAACGTCGCCAATGTCGTGGTGCATACGGACATGAACTGCATGTCGGTGCTGCAGTACGCCGTGGAGGTGCTGAAGGTGAGGCACATCATCGTCTGCGGCCATTACGGCTGTGGCGGTGTCCGGGCGGCCATGGGGGCTACCCCGCGCGGCATGATCGACAACTGGCTGCGTCACATCAAGGACGTGTATTTCCGCCATCGCGAGGCGCTGGATCCGATCCGCGACGAGAGCGCCCGGGTCGACCGCCTCTGCGAGTTGAACGTCGTCGCCCAGGTCTACAACGTCTGCTATTCCACCATCGTCCAGAACGCCTGGGCGCGCGGCCAGGAACTCACGGTGAACGGCTGGGTTTACGGCCTGGAGGACGGCCTGGTCAAGGATCTCAAGGTCAGCGTCTCACGACCGGACGAGATTCCGCAGGTATATCGCATGCGCATGCCCGAGGAGGCCTGACACTGGCCGGGAACAGGGGGCTGATCCGGGGACGGTAACGATTTTGTCCAGATTCTGCGTGGGACTCATCGACGCCTGGCGGGAGGGGTACGGCTGGGCTGATTTGCGCAAGGACCTGATGGCCGGGCTGACGGTTGGCATCGTCGCGGTCCCGCTGGCCATGGCGTTGGCCATTGCCACTGGCGTCCCGCCTCAACACGGGCTCTACACGGCGATCGTCGCGGGTTTCATCATCGCCGTGACCGGAGGCTCCCGCTTCAATATTTCCGGGCCAACGGCCGCTTTTGTCGTCATCCTGATTCCGATCGTGCAGCAGTACGGCCTGGGCGGGCTGCTGATCGCCACGCTGATGTCGGGCCTGATACTGGTGACCTTGGGAGCAGCCCGCCTCGGCGCGCTGATCCAGTTCGTTCCCTATCCGGTGGTGCTGGGCTTCACCGCCGGCATCGCCGTGGTCATCGCCACGCTTCAGATTCCCGATTTTCTTGGTCTGCGGGATGTGCATCAGGGTGAGCACTATATCGAGAACGTTGTGGCGATCGTCACGGCGGCAGGCAGCGTGGATCCCTTGCAACTGGCGATCGGCGCGCTGACTTTCGTGGTGCTGCTGGCCTGGCCAAGGTTCCGCTTGCCGGTACCCGCGCCGTTGGTCGGACTGCTGGCGGGTGCTATGGCGGCCTATCTGGCGAACCTGTGGCTTGGCGAGGGCGTCGGCACGGTGGAGACCATCGCCTCGCGCTTCAGTTGGGAGATCGACGGCGTCACCGGCTCGGGTGTGCGGCCGGTGGCGCCTTCCCTGGTTATCCCCTGGCAGTTGCCTGGTCCGGACGGCCAGCCTCTGCAGGTCAGTTTCGGGCTCATCAGCGCGCTGATCGGGCCAGCGTTCGCCATCGCGATGCTGGCGGCGATTGAATCGTTGCTCTGCGCCACGGTCGCCGACGGCATGACACGGACCCGGCATGATCCCAATGCGGAGCTGATCGGACAGGGCCTTGGCAATATCGTCGTACCGTTTTTCGGCGGCATCACCGCGACGGCGGCGATCGCCCGCACGGCCACCAATGTGCGAAGCGGAGCCCGTTCACCGCTGGCGGCGGTAATCCATGCGCTGGTGGTGCTGCTTGCGGTGGTCGGTCTGGCCGGACTCCTGGGGTTGGTGCCGATGGCCGCGCTTGCCGCGCTTCTGTTCGTGGTTGCCTGGAACATGTCCGAGGCACGTCATGTCTTGCAGACCCTGCGCTCCGCGCCGCCGGGGGATGTGGCTGTGCTGCTGGTGTGTTTCCTGCTGACCGTGATTTTCGACATGGTGCTGGCCGTGGCCGTGGGCATCGGCCTGGCCAGCGTGCTGTTCATCCGGCGAATGGCGCAGTTCACCCATGCCAGCCGTCTGGCGCCCGACGGTCGGAAGGATATGGAACGCCTCCCGCCGGGCGCGGAGGTCTACGACGTTAACGGCCCGCTGTTCTTTGGTGCGGCGGAGAAGGCCGTGTCCTCCATGCGCGTGGTGGATCCCGGCATCCGCCTCATCATCCTCGACATGGTGGATGTTCCCAGTATCGACGGCACCGCACTCACCGCGCTGAAAACGCTGAGTGACGATATGCACGCGCATGGGATCTCGCTGATCTTTGCGGGTCTCACGCCCCGCCAGATCGTCAAGCTGCGGCGGGCGGGCATCCGGAAGCGCCGCGGCCGTCTCACCTACTGCCGGACCCGTTCCGGTGCCGCTGCGGTTGCCGCCCGCTGGTTGAGCGACGGCACCGCCACGCCGCCTGCCTTCCCGGCACGATGACTGGCCGGGAGGATCGGTTGTTCTTTTTCCGTCCTCCCAACTGTGTTCTCATCAGTAATACAACGGAAAAGAACGCGTGGAGTCGATGTGATGCTGATGAATGCGGGCTCATCCTGCCTGTTGGTGGTGGATGTCCAGGAGCGACTGACGCCGGCTATTCACGAAGGTGAGCGGGTCGTGGACAACGCCGGCTGGCTGATCAAGGTGGCCAGAGAGGTGGATGTGCCCATCCGCCTGACCGAGCAGTACCCCAAGGGTCTGGGCCCGACTGTCGCGGCCGTGCGGTCGCTGGTGCTCGACGAGGAACTGCTGGAGAAGATCCACTTCTCCTCGATGGCCTCCGATCATATCCGCCGGGAGTTGGCCTCGCTGGGACGGCGGCAGATCGTCATTGCCGGTACCGAGGCGCACGTCTGCGTGCTGCAGACCACGCTGGGACTGCTGCAGGAGGGCTACGAGGTGTTCGTTGTGGCCGACGCAGTATCCAGCCGGCGGGCGGTCGACGCCGATCTGGCGCTTCAGCGCATGGCGCGGCAGGGCGCGCAGGTGGTCAGCCGGGAGATGGTGGCCTTCGAATGGCTGGGCAGGGCGGACACCGAGGTGTTCCGGCGGGTGATGCCGCGCTTCATTCGCTGAACGACGGGACGGAGACCGGCCGGCACCGGCTTCCGTCCCGCTTCATGACGCGATAGCGAGCATTGGCAGCGCTTTCTCAATGCGCGTGGCCGTGCTCCACTTCGTCATCCGTGGCATCCCGGACTTCGACCACCTTCACGTCGAAATTCAGCGCCACGCCAGCCATCGGGTGGTTGGCATCCACGGTCACCTGCTCGCCTTCGATGGCGGCGATGGTGACGATCTGGCCGCCGTCGTCCCCGCCGCCAGCCTGAAACTGCATGCCGACTTCCAGGTTGTCCACACCCTGGAACATCTCGCGCGGAACCACCTGCGTCAGTTCGTCCCGGCGTTCCCCATAGGCTTCCGCGGGTTCGATGCGTACGCTCAGTTCTTCACCGGCGCTTTTGCCTTCCAACGCCTTTTCCAGGCCCGGAATGATGTTGCCGTTGCCGTGCAGGTAGGCCAGCGGCTGCTTGCCTTCCGACGTATCCAGGACGCTGCCGTCATCGTCCTTCAGGGTGTAGTCGATGGCAACGACCTTGTCCTTCGCGATCTGCATGGGGAATACCTTTGAAACGTAAATGAACCGCGCATGGTAACCCCGCAAAGGCGAAAGCGCCAAGAACTCTTTGTAATAACGGCAGTTAGCGCTTTCCTATGGGAACTAATCAGGGCTTCCTCAGGTGGGCTGACCAGCCTCGGGAGGGATGGCGCGCTGCTGGTGCAGTGCGGCCATCACCTCCTGCATGACACTGCGTTCGATCCTTCCGGTATCGCCTGTGGGGACGAAGGCCGTGACGGCAACCCGGGCCTTGCCCTCCGGCGTGGTGGAAAGCCGGGTCAACGGTTCCGTGGAGGGCATGCTCACGCCCGCCTGGCGCCGGATCAGCGCATTGTAGCGCCGCGAGACCTCGCGGCTTTCCGAGATGGCGCGGGTCATCGCGGCTTCCATCAGTTGCGCCGCGCCAATCGGGTCGTCCTTGTCGCCGAGCACGATATCGACGGTGTGATAGACGAATTTCTTGTAGAAGTTCTCATTGATCACGGACGTGGTCAGGAACATGCTGTTGGGCAGCGTGACGGTACGGCCCGTGAACTGGTGGCCCTTGCCTGCCGGTTCCAGTTCCTGCAGCGTCACCGACAGAAAGGACTGGTCCAGCACCTCGCCGCGTTGCTCGCCGATGCGCACCCAGTCGCCGACACTGAACGCCCCGCTGGACGTGCGCAGTATGCCGCCGGTGATACACAGGATGAGTTCCTTGGTGGCGATGACCAACGCCACCAGGAAGGCGGTCACCGAGAGGGCGAACGTGCGCAGGGCCGGGGCCCAGATCATGGCCAGACCGACCAGCAGCAACAGGATCAGCACATTCTTGGTATAGGAGATGAGCCGCCGGCGGTCCTCGTTGACGAAATCTCCCTCGCCGCGCAGCAGGCGGTTGGCCAGCGCGCGCAGCAGGAAGAATACGGTCACCAGGATGAGGGTGGAGACTGTCTGGTTGGCGCTGAACCAGGCGGTGATGTGCTGCAACGCGATTCCGTCCATCGTCCTCACTCGTGACCTGCGCCGCGGTCAGCCGCGGCGTTTGACCAGTTTCCGCAGCCGTTTCAGGTAGGTGCGTTCATCCGGCGCGGTGCCGTCGCGCTGCGCTTCCCAGAGACTCTCTGCCAGGCTGTCCATCATCAGGTGCTCGGCTTCCAGCGGTTCTCGGCCCGCGCGGAGCAGTTCCTGGTAGACCGCGCGTATTCCCTTGGGCCGGTTGGTCTGGATCTGCTCGCGCAGGGCCAGGTGCATGCCCATGTGCAGAAACGGGTTGGTCTCGCCCTGTTCCGGCAGGTATTCGCGGCCCAGGGCGCGATCCTCGCTTTCGAGCAGGGGCTGGTATTCCGGATGGTCGGCAACCACCTGGGCGATGCTCGTCTCCAACGGGGTCAGGATCTCGCCGTTACGGTGCTTGCGCCAGGCCAGCAGGTATTGTCGGCGCAGATTGTCGCGATCTGAGGAAAACATCGTATGTCCGGCCTATTCGGTCTTTGCCTTGTACTCACAGAGGTCGTATATGGTACAGGCCCCGCAGCGCGGTTTCCTGGCCAGGCAGACGTAGCGGCCGTGCAGGATCAGCCAATGGTGCGCGTCCTGCCGGAATTCCCCCGGCACATGACGCAGCAGCCTCTCCTCCACCTCTTTCACGTTCTTTCCCCTGGCGATGCCGGTGCGGTTCGACACGCGGAAAATATGCGTATCCACAGCGATGGTCGGCTGGCCGAAAGCGGTGTTCAGCACCACGTTGGCAGTCTTGCGGCCGACCCCCGGGAGGGCTTCCAGCGCCGCCCGATCCTGCGGTACCCGGCCGCCGTGCTTCTCCATCAGGATGCGGCACAGCTTGATCACATTGGCGGCCTTGCTGTTGAACAGGCCGATGGTCTTGATGTGCTCCTTCAGACCTTCCTCCCCCAGCGTCAGGATGGCCTCGGGGGTGTTCGCCACCGGAAAGAGTCTGGCAGTAGCCTTGTTGACGCCCTTGTCGGTGGCCTGGGCCGAGAGGACCACCGCCACCAGCAGCTCGAACGGCGTGCTGTAGTTCAGTTCGGTGGTCGGGTTGGGGTTGGCGTCCTTCAGGCGCTGGAAGATTTCCTGGCGTTTTTGCTTGTTCATGCCTGTTTCGCGGAAGTCGGGAGCGGGGTGGCCGGCACGCTGGCAGCGCGTTGCGCCAGCCGCCGGTCGATCAGGTTCTTCAGCGCCAGCAGCAGCCCGAGCCCGATGAAGGCGCCGGGCGGAAGGGCGGCCAGCAGAAAGCCGTCGTAGCCGGGCAGCACTACCCATTCCAGCTGCCCGCCGGGTCCGCCGAACATCAGGTGGGCCTGGCTCAGGAGCGTCCCCTGGCCCAGCAGTTCGCGCATGGCGCCCAGTGCAACCAGCACGGCGGCGAAGCCGAGCCCCATCATCAGCCCGTCCAGCGCGGCGCGGCCCGGCGGGTTGCGGGATGCAAAGCTCTCCGCACGGCCGAGGATGGCGCAATTGGTGACGATCAGCGGAATGAAGATGCCCAGGATCAGAAACAGCTCATGGAAGTAGGCGCTCATCACCAGTTCCACCACGGTGACGAAGGAGGCGATGATGAGCACGAAGACCGGAATGCGGATTTCCGGTCGCACGGCGTGCCGCGTGAGCGACACTGTTACATTGGAAAGCAGCAACACCATCAGGGTTGCCAGCCCCAGCCCCAGTGCGTTGATCACGGTGTTGCTGACCGCAAGCAGCGGGCAGAGACCGAGCAGCTGGACCAGGCCGGGATTGTTGACCCAGAGTCCGTCACGGATGATCTGCCGGTGATCAGCCGTCATTGCCGTTGCTCTCTTCGTCCTCGCCGCCGTCCGTGTCCTCGTGTTCGGCCTCGGCTTCCGCGGCGGTCTCCAGCGTCGGCCTCGCGGTAAACAGCAGCTCCTGGTGCTCCTGGAAATACAGCAGGGCGTTGCGGACCGCGTGGACCACGGCGCGGGATGTGACCGTGGCGCCGGTGAGCTGGTCGAACTCGCCGCCGCTGCGCCGCAGCAGCCAGTTCTCCGGCTCGGGATCTTCCAGCGATCGGCCGTTGAACTGGAAGATCCAGTTGCCGCGGCGGGCCTCGATGCCGTCGCCCAGCCCGGGGGTCTCCTGGTGCGAGGCGACCCGGACACCGGCCAGGCTGCCGTCCGCGTAGATCCCGACCAGCAGGCGGATGGGTCCGGAATAGCCGTCGGCAGCCACCGCCGGCAGCACCACGGCCGCCGGCTCGTCGCCCAGTCGTGCCCGGTAGGCGGTGGCCGGGGTGGTGGTGCCCAGCAGGGCCGCCCCCGGGAGCTCCAGCGTGTCGCGCTCCGGCGCATTGTCATAGCGCTCGGCCGGTACCACTTCCTGCAATTCTTTCAGCAGTGCCAGGCGCCGGTTGTCCTCGATGCGGTCCAGCGTACCGTGGTAGGTGTATGCCACCGCGCCGACACCGGCCAGTGCCACCGCCATCAGGATAGCGCCGGCCATCAGCATGTCGCGTATCGCGTTACCCTGCTGGTTCAAGATTCACTCCCCGTCCTGCTCCCGGCGCCGCGCGTGACCCTCGATACGCGGCGGGGTGTAATAGTCGATCAGGGGTGCCGCCATGTTCATCAGCAGCACCGCAAACGCGAGGCCGTCGGGATAGCCCCCCCAGGTGCGGATCACGTATGCCAACGTGCCGATACCGACACCATAGTAAAGCCTGCCGCGGGGCGTTGTCGCGGCGGAAACCGGGTCCGTGGCGACGAAGAAGGCGGCCAGCATGGCGCCGCCGCCGAGCAGGTGGAACAGCGGCGAGCCGAACTGGTCCGGGTTCACCAGCCAGAACAGCAACGCCGGCAGGGCCAACCCGAGCAACACGCCTGCGGGGACCTGCCAGGCGATGACCCGTTGCCGCAACAGCCAGGCGCCGCCGGCCAGGAACAGCAGGTTGATCCATTCCCAGCCGGCTCCGGCCACCAGACCGAAGGCAGGCCCCCCGCGCAGTTCGCCCAGTGTCCAGCCGGCCGCCAGTTCGGTTTTCACATGATCCAGCGGTGTTGCCCGGGTGATCGCATCCAGCGAGGTGCCGTCGGCCAGAGAACCGGTGAAAACCAGTTGCACAGCCTGGATCAGCCCGGTCGAGGCATCCGGTGCAGGCCACAGTGCCATGTGCCCCGGGAAGGACACCAGTAGCACGGCGTAACCGACCATGGCCGGGTTGAACGGGTTGTAGCCCAGGCCCCCGTAGAGATGCTTGCCCAGGACCAATGCGCAGGCTACCCCGACGACCGGCAGCCACCACATGGCCAGGGGCGGCAGGCAGAGTGCCAGCAGCACGGCGCAGACGACGGCGCTCCAGTCCTCCAGGAACCGCCGCACCGGGCGGCCCCGCAGCCGGAGCATGGCGGCCTCGCAAGCCAGCGCCGTGGTGACCGCGAGCAGGATGTTGATCAGCACGCCCCAGCCGAACAGCCAGAGCATTCCCAGGGTGCCCGGGACCAGGGCGTACAGTACCCGCCGCATCACGAGCGAGACGCGGTTCACGGGCGGTACGTGCGGTGCGCTTGCCTGCTGGAATCGTGGAACTGTCATGCCTGCCGGCTAGTGTCGTCGCCACCACCGGAGGAACCGGTCCGGGCCTGCTTCTTCTGTCGCGCGCGCCGGATGGCTTCCTGGATGGCGGTCTGTTTCGCTGCCGCCGCGTCTTCGCCCCGGGCGGGTTTGTGCAGTGCGGCCTTCTTGCGTTCCCGGCGCTGCTCCCGCTCCTGCTGCTGCCGGGCCAGCCGTTGTTGCCGGAGTTCATAGCGTTCCCGGGCCAGTTCCGCCTGGCGGCGCTCCCGTTGCTCCCGGCGCAGTTCGGATTTGGCGTAACGGAAGTAGTCCACCAGCGGTATGTGACTGGGACAGACCGGGGCGCAGGCGCCGCATTCGATGCAATCGAACAGCCCGTGCGTCTCGGCCTGTTCGAAATCCCTTGCCCGGCTGTGCCAGTAGAGCTGCTGTGGCAGCAGCGATACCGGACAGGTTTCGGCGCAGAAGCCGCAACGGATACAGGGCATGCTGCCGCCGGACGGCCGGGACATCGCGGGAAGAGCGAGCACGCAGTTGCTGGTCTTCGTGACCGGCAGGCTGTCGTCCGGCAGCGTGTAGCCCATCATCGGGCCGCCAAGAATCAGATGACAGTCATCCGCGCAATAGCCACCGGCCATGGCGACCAG
Source organism: Ectothiorhodospiraceae bacterium (assembly GCA_050485425.1). Classification (GTDB taxonomy): domain Bacteria; phylum Pseudomonadota; class Gammaproteobacteria; order Nitrococcales; family Aquisalimonadaceae; genus LSCE01. Next base: position 62,188 of record JBJHBJ010000001.1, read on the forward strand.
GGCACTCAGCGGCGTGCCGATACGCGCCTCAACATTGCAGGGGCTCTGCAATGCTTCCCCCGCCACGGTGACGATCCGGCTGGTGAGCGGTTCCCCGAACGCAACGGCGCGGTAGACGGCGGCTGCGGTGCCGACGTTCTGGCACAGCATGCCGATATCGGTGGGGTGGGCGCCGGTGGGCACCTCGTGGCCGGTCAGCGTGCGGATCAACTGGCGCTCTCCGCCGGCGGGGTAGCGTGCCGGTACCAGGGTCAGCGCCGGGCGGGGTTCGGGACGTTGCTCCAGCGCCTGGCGCAGTGCCGCCGCGGCCTCGGGCTTGTCGTCTTCGAGTGCGATCACCGTGCGTTCTGCCTGGACGGCGTGGGCAAGCATGCAGGCGCCCGTGACCACCGCATCCGCCCGCTGCTCCATCAGCGCCTGGTCGCAGCTGATGTAAGGCTCGCATTCGACCCCGTTGACGATCAGCAGCCGGACCGGCGGTGCGCCGGCAGTTTCCAGCTTGGCGGCGGCGGGAAATCCGGCGCCGCCAAGCCCGACGATGCCGGCATCGCGCACCCGCTGCCGCAGCAGAGCGGGTTCCAGCCTGGCCCAGTCGTCCAGGGGTGGCAGACCGTGTTCCGTCCAGCGGTCTTCCCCGTCCGGCCGCAGCACGATGCAAGGCGCCGGCAGGCCGGACGGGTGAGGAACCGGCCGGGGCTCGATGGCCGCCACCACACCGGAGGTCGGCGCATGGATGCTGGCCCCCAGGGGGGCGTCCTCGCGGGCCAGCAGTTCGCCGCGTGCCACGGTGGCGCCGACCGGAGCCAGCGCTTCGGCCGCGGTGCCCTGATGCTGCTGGAGCGGGATGACCAGTTCGTCCGTCAAGGGGGCCTGCCGCAGCGGGCCGTCGGATTTCACCTTCCGGCCCGCCAGCGCCAGGCCGCCCGGAAAGGCGAACAATTGCTGCGCACTCATCGTGTGAGGGCCTCCGGTTCGTCCCGGACCGGCCGGGGCCAGGTCCAGTTGTCCGGCCGCGCCGGCACCGGAATCATATGGATGCAATCCACCGGGCAGGGGTCCACGCAGAGGTCGCAGCCGGTACAGGCCTGCCGGATGACCGTATGCATGTGTTTGTGGGCACCGAGAATGGCGTCAACCGGGCAGGCCTGGATGCACAGGGTGCAGCCTATGCAGGCACTCTCGTCGATCCACGCCACGGTGGGCGTGGGTTTCTCGGCGCCGTTGTCCGGGTTCAACGGCTTTGGTTCGCGATCAAGCAGGTCGGCCAGGGCAAGTATGGTGGCCTCGCCGCCGGGTGGACACTGGTTGATGTCGGCCCGTCCCTCGGCGATGGCTTCGGCATAGGGGCGGCAGCCCGGGTAGCCGCATTGGGCGCACTGGGTCTGGGGCAGGCGGGCGTCGATCTCGTCCGCCACCGGGTTACCCTGGACGCGGAAGCGGATGGCCGCATAGCCCAGCAGCAGCCCGAACAGGGCTGCCAGCACGCCACTGACCAGCAAGGCTTCAATCATGAGCGTCGTTCATCAGTGTCGAATGTCCGATCAGGCCAGCCCGGCGAAGCCCATGAACGCCAGCGCCATCAGGCCGGCGGTGACCAGGGCGATGGCGGCTCCCTGGAAGGGCTCGGGCACATCGGCCGCGGCCAGCCGTTCCCGCATGGCGGCGAACAGCACCAACACCAGCGAGAACCCCGCGGCGGCGCCGAAACCGAAGAACGCGGACTGCACGAAGCTGTTCTGCTCCTGCACGTTCAGCAGCGCCACGCCGAGTACCGCACAGTTGGTGGTGATCAGCGGCAGAAAGATCCCCAGCACCTGGTGCAGCAGCGGGCTGGTCTTGTGCACCACCATTTCCGTGAACTGTACCACCACGGCAATCACCAGGATGAACGCGATGGTGCGCAGGTATTCCAGGCCCAACGGTGCCAGCAGCCAACTGTGTACCAGATAGCTCACCACCGAGGACAGCGTGAGCACGAAGGTGGTGGCCATGGCCATGCCAATGGCCGTTTCCAGCTTGCGCGACACGCCCATGAACGGGCAGAGTCCGAGAAACTTCACCAGCACGAAGTTGTTGACCAGGACCGTGCTGATCAGGATCAGGGAGAGTTCGGTCATCGGCGTTCCGAAACGCTACTTGACCCGCATGCCCGGCTGCGCGCCCTCATGCGGCTCCAGGATGAACAGATCCTTTCCGCCCGGCCCGGCCGCCAGTACCATGCCTTCGGACAGGCCGAAGCGCATCTTGCGCGGCTTCAGGTTGGCCACCATGACGGTCAGCCGGCCCTTGAGTTGCTCCGGCTCGTAGGCCGAGCGCAGCCCGGCGAAGACGTTGCGCTTCTCGCCGCCGAGGTCCAGCGTCAACTGCAACAGCTTGTCGGCGCCGTCCACGTAGGCGGCGTTCTCGATGCGGGCGATGCGGAGATCCACCTTGCCGAAATCGCCGATTTCCACCTCCGCGGCGATCGGGTCGTCGGCCAGCGGACCCGCCGGTGCGGCGGCAGCCAGGGTTTCCTTCGACTCCTCCAGCATGGCGTCCACGGCTTCGCGCTCCACCCGGGTGGCCAGTGCGGTAAACGGCGCGATGGTCTTGCCCAGCAGTGGCTGCCGGGCCGCATCCCAGCTCTGTTCTTCCAACTGCAGGAAGGCTTCGGCGTCGCGGGCGATTTTCGGCAGCACCGGTTTCAGGTAGTTCATCAGCACGCGGAACAGGTTCAGCGTCTGCGTGCAGATGGCCTGCACCTGCGGCAGGGTATCCGCGTCCTTGGCCAGCACCCAGGGCTTGCGGTCGTCGAAGTACTGGTTGGCCTGATCCGCCAGTTGCATGATCTCGCGGATCGCCCGGGAGAACTCGCGCTGCTCGTAGGCCTCGCCGATGGATTCGCCGCGGGCGGCGAATTCGCGGTACATGGCCGGGTCTTCCAGCTTGTCGGCCAGTCGCCCGTCGAAGCGCTTGTTGATGAAGCTGGCGCTGCGGCTGGCGATGTTCACCAGCTTGCCCACGAGGTCGGAATTCACGCGCTGGATGAAATCGTCCAGGTTCAGGTCCAGGTCATGCACGGAGCTGCCCAGCTTGGCGGCCAGGTAGTAGCGCAGATACTCCGGGTTCAGGTGCCGGAGGAAGGTGCGCCCCATGATGAAGGTGCCGCGGGACTTGGACATCTTCTGGCCGTTCACGGTCAGGAAGCCGTGGGCGCAGATCCTGGTCGGTTTGCGGAAGCCGGCGCCATCGAGCATGGCCGGCCAGAACAGTGCATGGAAATACACGATGTCCTTGCCGATGAAATGGTAGAGCTCGGCCTCGGAATCGGCCTTCCAGTATTCGTCGAAGTCCGCGCCGTGACGGTCGCACCAGTTGCGGAAACTGGCCATGTAGCCGATGGGCGCGTCCAGCCAGACGTAGAAGTACTTGTCCTCGGTGCCGGGGATACGGAAGCCGAAGTAGGGCGCATCCCGGGAGATGTCCCATTCCCGCAGGCCCTCGTCGAACCATTCGTTGAGCTTGTTGGCCACTTCCGTTTGCACGTGGCCGCCGGCGGCCCAGGCCTTGAGCATGTCCTCGAAGTCCTGCAGGCGGAAGAAATAGTGCTCGGATTCCTTCTCGATGGGCGTGGCACCGGAGACCACCGACACGGCGTTCCTGAGGTCTGCCGGCGTGTAGGTGGCGCCGCAGACCTCGCAGGAGTCGCCGTACTGGTCGGCCGCGCCGCAGCGTGGGCACTCGCCCTTGATGTAACGGTCCGGCAGGAACATGTTCTCCACCGGATCATAGGCCTGCTTGATGATGCGGCTGGTGATGTGGCCGGCTTCTTTCAGGCGCGTGTAGATCAACTCGGAGTAGTAGCGGTTCTCCTCCGAGTGGGTGGAGTAGTAGTTGTCGAAATCGATCAGGAACTCGGCAAAATCCTCCTGGTGCTCGCGGCCGATGCGCTCGATCAGTTCCTCAGGGCTGATGCCCTCCTGCCGGGCCTTGAGCATGATCGGCGTGCCGTGGGCGTCGTCCGCGCAGACATAGATGCACTGGTTCCCGCGCTGTTTCTGGAAGCGCACCCAGATGTCGGTCTGGATGTACTCCACCAGGTGACCCAGGTGGATCGGGCCATTGGCATAGGGCAGGGCACTGGTTACCAGGATTTTTCGGCTCATGGGTCCTCGTCCAAGATCGTCGGAAACCGTCCGGCAGGCACGGCGAGCCGGAAATTATGCCAGATTCGGCGGCAGGATAGCGAAAGGAGGGCGCGGAAGGTGCCGGAATCCTACGTTCCCTCCGAGTGCGCACCAGTATGGTGGTTTCGTTCCGGCCGGGGGTGGAGGCTGGCCTGCGGACACGGCGTGTCCGGAAGTCACCCTCCCGGCGACGGTCGGATCGAAGCCACCGCACCGTCGCTGAGACATGGCAATACATTCGAGAAGGTTAGTAGAATGCCCGCCAGTTCCCCCCTCGGAGTCTCCCGCATGGCCGCTGCCCACCGTTTATTTGCCACCGCCCCCAAAGGGCTGGAGAACCTGCTCGCCGATGAACTTCGGGCGCTGGGTGGGGTGGACGTGCGGGAGCGGCGCGGTGGGGTGGTGTTCGGGGGAGATCTGGAGATGGCCTACAAGGCCTGTCTCTGGTCCCGGATCGCCAATCGCGTGCTGCTGCCCCTGGCCACTTTCGAGGCGGCGGATGCCGATGCGCTGTACCACGGGGTACGTACGGTGGACTGGTCGGAGCATCTGGGTGCAGAGGGTACGCTGGCGGTGGACGTCACCGGCGTCCAGGCCGCCATCGGCCACAGCCGCTATGCCGCCCAGCGGGTCAAGGACGCGGTGGTGGATCAGTTCAGGGAGAGCTGCGGCGAACGCCCTTCGGTGGATACCGAGCGGCCCTCCATACGCATCAACGTTCATCTGCTCAAGACACAGGCCACCGTGGCGCTGGATCTGTCCGGGGAAAGCCTGCACCGGCGCGGGTACCGCGAGCCCGGTGTGGCCGCCCCGCTGAAGGAGAACCTGGCGGCGGCTGTGCTGATGCGGGCCGGCTGGCCGCAGATTGCCGCGGCAGGCGGGCCGCTGGTGGATCCCATGTGCGGTTCCGGCACGCTGCTGATCGAGGCCGCCTGGATGGCCGGCGACGTGGCGCCTGGGCTGTTGCGGACCCATTACGGCTTTCTGGGCTGGAAAGGGCACGACGATGCCGTCTGGAAACGCCTCGTCGACGAGGCGCTGGGGCGCCAGGAAGCCGGCGCCGGCAGGGTGCCGGCGGTTGTCGGCTATGACAGGGAGGCGGCGGCGGTGCGTACCGCTGTCGCCAACGTGAAGCGGGCCGGGCTGACCGGCGTCGTGCATGTGGAAAAGCGTGAGCTGGCCGATGCCGAGGCGCCGCCGGCACGCGCGCCGGGGCTCGTGGCGGTGAACCCCCCGTATGGCGAGCGGCTCGAAGCCGACCGTTCGCTGCTGCCGCTCTATGCCCGGCTGGGCGAGACACTGAAGCGCCGTTTCGCCGGCTGGCAGGCGGTGATGCTCACCGGGGCGGCGCTGGAGATCGGCCTGAAGCCCGAACGTCGGTGGACGGTGTACAACGGGCCGATCCAGTGCCGACTGGAACTGTTCCGCGTCGGCGAACAAGTAGCCGGAGAGGGCGGCGGCAAGGCGGAGGATCTGGTCAACCGCCTGCGCAAGAACCGGCGCTCCCTGGCGGCGTGGCTGAAACAGAGCGGGGTCAGTTGCTACCGGGTTTACGACGCCGACATTCCCGAATACGCGCTGGCCATCGACGTCTACGGCACCGATCATGGCGACTGGCTGCACGTCCAGGAGTACGAGCCGCCGCGCACGGTCAACCCCAGGGACGCCCAGGCACGGCTGCGCGGAGCGCTGGCCGCTATTCCGGAGGCGCTGGACGTACCGCCGGAACGTATGGTGTACAAGGTGCGCAAGCGCCAGAAGGGCAGTGAACAATACCAGCGGCAGTCCGATAGCGGACGTTTTCTCCAGGTGCGCGAGGGGCCGTGCCTGCTATGGGTGAACCTGACCGACTATCTGGATACCGGCCTGTTCCTGGATCACCGGCCGGTGCGGGACTACGTGCGCGGGCAGGCAGCAGGCAAACGGGTGCTGAACCTGTTCTGCTATACCGGGGCGGTCACCGTGCATGCGGCCGTGGGCGGCGCGGCGGAGACCGATAGCGTGGATTTGTCCCGTACTTATCTGGACTGGGCGGAAAGGAACCTGCGACTGAACGGCGTCGCGGGGCCGGCGCACCGGCTACTGCAGGCGGATTGCCGGGACTGGCTGATGCGCTACCGCGGCAGGCCCTACGATCTGATCTTCCTCGACCCGCCCAGTTTCTCCAATTCCAAGCGCATGGAAGGCACGCTGGATGTGCAGCGGGACCATGCGGCGCTAATCAACTATGCCGCCCGTGCCCTGGCCCCGGACGGCTTGCTGGTGTTCTCGACCAATCTGCGACGCTTCAAGCTGGACGAGCATGCCCTGGAAGGCCTGCAGGCGGAGGACCGCAGCGCCTGGTCCATCCCCAGGGATTTCCAGCGCAATCAGCGCATCCACCGCTGTTGGTTCCTCAGGAATTACTAACCTTAAAGATTAGTAATCAGTGTCTCCCTAGCTGACCTTGGCGCGGGCATCCTCCAGCGACAGTTCCGTGTCCTCCACGTACACGGTGATCTGGCAGCGGCGGGTCTCGTTATCCAGGGTCTGGTGATCCAGCGATTCCAGCTCGCCGCTGATCACATCGCCCAGTGACACCGAATTGCCGTCCATCAGCCCAAACACCGTGAACTCGCCGTGTTCGGTTTCCACGGCGACCAGGCCGAATTCCTCGTTGATGAAACTGACCACTCCCCGCATTGGAAAGGCTCCTCCTGAACGCCACAGCCGCAGACGACGGAGCGCGATTCCCATGAGGGGCGGCGTCGACGGGCCTGTCGCCTGATAGCCGGCGACTTATCGTTATCGGTTTGATTCCATTTCTGATCGTAACGCGAACGCGGGAATTAATCAGCGCTTCCTTGCCCGGACGCGTTTCGAATGGCTTCCACCTTTTGCTCCCAGCGCTCCAGCGCCTCCTCGTAGAGGTCGTAGACGCACGGAATGCAGCCCCCGCCGCAGCATTCGTCGGGCTCCGGCGGGTTCGGACGTGGGGGAAGCTTCGGCTGTTGCTCGCACATGCCACCAGCATGGGGACGGGCCCGGCCCATGGCAAGGCCGGCAGCTTGTGAGTGTCGGTAGTGTGTGTAAAATCAGCCAGTCCCGACGCCGGAGCGGTGTCCGGGACATCCAACCATCTCGGGGGCGAGTGCATGGCTATCAAGGCGGACAAGTGGATTCGGCGCATGGCGCTCGAGCACGGCATGATCGAGCCGTTCGAGGCCGGTCAGGTGCGGGAGACGGAGCGCGGGCGCATCATTTCCTACGGGACGTCCAGCTACGGCTACGACGTGCGTTGCGCGGACGAGTTCAAGATCTTCACCAACATCAATTCCGCCGTGGTGGATCCGAAGAGCTTTGACGAGAGCAGCTTCGTCGACGTCAAGTCGGATGTCTGCATCATTCCGCCCAACTCCTTCGCCCTGGCGCACACGGTGGAGTATTTCCGCATTCCCCGCGACGTGCTGACCATCTGCCTGGGCAAGAGCACTTACGCCCGTTGCGGCATTATCGTCAACGTCACCCCGCTGGAACCGGAGTGGGAAGGCCATGTGACGCTGGAATTTTCCAACACCACACCGCTGCCGGCCAGGATCTACGCCAACGAAGGCGTGGCCCAGATGCTGTTCCTGCAGTCCGACGAGATCTGCGATGTCTCGTACAAGGACCGCGGCGGAAAATACATGGGCCAGCGCGGCGTGACGTTGCCGCGCTCCTGATCGTGCGAGCGCGAGTCAGAGACCGATGATCTCCGCCCGCATCGGCGCCAGCCGGGCCAGCAGTCGGTTCTGGGCCTGTACCGGGATGCGCTGGTGGTCCATCACCTCAAGCAGGTCTTCCACCAGGGAGTTGAACTCCGCCTCGGTGATCTCCATGCCGGTGTGCACGGTCACCATGTCGTCCCCGCTGTAGGTGCAAGGCCCGCCGCTCAGCTCGCAGAACTGTTCCGTGAGCGTCCGGTGCAGGCGGGCCGGGTCGGCCTCCGCGAAATGGTGCAGGATTTTCTGGTTTTCCGAGATGCGGAACAGCAGGCCGTCCACCAGCATCTCGATGCCCTCGCGCTCACCCAGCGCCCGATAGAGGCTGTCGTCCCGGGCCGGACCGTGGCTCGCACAGGCGCCGAGGAGCAGGGCGCCGAGCAGAACGATGGTGAGTGTTTTCAATCGGTTCATGTCCGTTCCTCAGAAGCTGCCCTGCAGGCTCAGATAGAGGCCACGCTGCGATCCGGCACCGCCGACCTCCCCGGCATCCACCAGCGCCGCGGCAAACGCCAGTTGCTTGCTGGGGAACCAGGCAATGAAGATGTCGTGCCAGTGGCGTTCGTCCAACCCCAGATTGTCGGGTTTGCGCCGGTATTCGTAGCCCACGGCCGTGGCGCGGTTCAGCAGCACCGCGGCGGAGATCTCCGGCATCAGCTCGTAGCTGTCATTGTCCGGGCCGCCGTGCCCCAGCAGTCCCAGCTCGTTGGCGCGGGTGGCGCGCAGGGTGCCGTTCAGCAGCAGGTCGTAGCCGCCGACCACGCCCAGGAACAGCCGGCTCACCGCCAGGTAGGCATCGATACCGTCGCGGTCCTCGGCGCCCAGCAGGTCGGGGATGTCCATGTCACGGTTGCGCTTGTACTGCAGGCCCAGGCTGATCTGCGGCAGCGTATCGTAGATCAGGTCGCCGGCCAGGCGCAGCTTGGCACCGAAGATATCCTGTCGGATTTCCTCGGTGCCGCCGCCGAGGTCCAGTGCCAGTATCTGCCGGGCTGCCGAGATCTCCAGGCGGTTGAAGAAGGTGTAGCTCAGGCCCAGCATGCTCAGGTTGTAGTCCGGCAGGACTGTATGGCTGAAGGCAATGGTGCCGCCGCTCTCGTCCGCGGTACCGTAGCCGGAGAGCACGGCCCAGGGCACCAGGCCGCCGCCGGCGGAGCCTTCCAGCTGGATCAGCCCACCGGTCGCCAGCAGGCGTCCGCCCCCCGCCTGTGCGGCCAGCGGCAGGCACAACACGATCAGGCATGCGGCCTGTCGAATCATCCCGGCCCTCTCGCTCACAAAGGCAACGAGCTTGTGTAACGGGACACTTGGCATCAATGACTCCTTCTTGTGGTTGTCCGGTCGGTGCCGGTACGGCTTTCCATCCAGCCCTGAAAGGCGTCCGGCATCATCGGGCGGGCGATGCCGTAGCCTTGTCCCTTTTCGCAGCCCAGCGCAACCAGCAACTGCCAGGCTTCCATGGTTTCCAGCCCCTCTGCCACCACCTCCAGCCCCAGATCGTGGGCCAGCGCGAGGGTGCTGCGGACGATGGCCTGATCCGCGCCGGTACCGGGCAGCGGTATGATGAAGCCGCGGTCGATCTTCAGCTCCTGCACCGGCAACTGCTGCAGTTGCGCCAGCGAGGAGTAGCCGGTGCCGAAATCGTCGATGGCCAGGCGCGCCCCCAGCCTTCGCAACTGATCCAGCTGCCGGCGGGCGGCGCGCCGGTCGTCCATCAGGACCGACTCGGTAATCTCCAGCACCAGGGCGTCGCCGGGCAGCGCATGCCGTTCCAGCAGGGCCTGCAGTTGTGCGGGCAAAGCCGCATCCATGATGTCCAGCGCGGACAGATTGACGGCCATGGTGAAATCGGGCACCTGTTCCCGCCAGGCGGCGCATTGTGTGATCGCCTGATGCAGGACCCGCGCGGTCAGCTCCCGGATCAGGCCGGTGGTTTCCGCCAGCGCAATGAATTCGTCCGGCGGTACCGGACCGAGTTCCGGGTGCTGCCAGCGGACCAGCGCCTCGGCGCCGATCAGTTCGCCGTCCGCCAGTCGCACTTTCGGTTGGTAGACCATGTGCAGTGCGTCGTTGGCCACGGCCTCGCGCAGATCGCCGACCAGGCCGAGCCGGCGCAGGTGCTGTTCGTCGTCGCCGGGGCGATACAGGCTGAGCAGCGTCCGGTTCTGGCGCGAACGGTCCAGCGCGATGGCCGCCCGGCGCAACAGCTCACCGGCGTGCCGGCCGTCCTCCGGATAGGCGCAGACACCGCCGCGCAGGCTGATGGCGACCTCCAGTTCCGCCACCCGCAGCGGCCCGGAGATGCGGCGAAGCAGATCCAGCCCCTGGTCCAGCGCACCGGCACGGGTGCAGCCTGGTAGCAGCATCACGAACTCGTTGCCATCCATGCGTGCCAGCAGCGCGCCCTCGGCGGCCTGTTGGCGGATGCGCTCGGCCAGTGCCTGGAGTGCGCCATCGCCAATGGTGTAGCCCAGGCTGTCGTTGATCTCGCGAAACCGATCCACATCCATCAGTAACAGCGCGAATGGCGCCTGGTCGCCGTTCTCCTGCAGCCGATGTTCCAGCTGTTCCTGAACGCGGGTGCGGTTCGGCAGCCCGGTCAGCAGGTCGTGGCTGCTCTGGTGGACGATGCGTTCCTCGCGTTCGGCGATGCCTGTCTGCATGTGATTCAGTGCGTGGGCGAGGGCCTCGAATTCCTCGTCCGCCTGCCTGGGCAGCGGACGGTCGTAAACGCCGCCGGCGATGCGGGATGCGGCGTGCGCCATGGTCTGCAACGGCAGGGAGACACGGCGTGCGAGCAGGGTGGCCCCCAGCACCGAGAGCGCGAGTGTGGCCGCCCCCACGCCCAGCAGCAGGTTGCGCAACTCGTAGTAGGGCGCGAGTGCCATGCTGGCCGGTCGTTGCAGCAGCGCGTGGGTCTGGAGGCCCTGGTCCAGGGGCACCCGCAGGGTGTACCAGGTGTCCCGGTCCAGCTCCAGCAGCGTCACGTCGCCGCGAGCCGGCTGCTGTGCGAGTGCCGCCCGCAGTCGGATCTGGTCCGGTTCCGCGAGCGTGGATGCCAGGTAGCCCGAACCGTTCTCCGGTGCCCAGAAGCTGACCGCGGCGGTGGTCAGACTCTCCAGTTCCCGGGCCAGCCCCGTGTCCATGCGAAAACCCAGTGCCGTCCAGGCCACCGGCAGCGGAGCGTTGACCGGTACCACCACCAGTTGATGCGGAATGCCGTTCAGCAGCTTGATCCGGGTCGCGTAGCCCTGGCTCCTGGCCTGCTCTACCAGGCCTGTCGTCGGCAGACCGCGGTCGGGCACATCACCGGCGCCGGCCAGCAGTGCGCCATCCAGGCCGAGTACCAGGCCGGCATCGGCGCCGACGCGCTCGCCGTGGTTGCGCAGGGCTGAGCGGATGGTGGCGTCATCACCCGTGGCGACCGCCTCACGGAACCCGAAATCGCTGGTGAGTACGCCGACGGAACTGAGCAACTGCTGTTCCCTGGCCTTCATCTGCGCCTGCAGCACGCGCCCGGCGGTCGTCAGTTCCTGTGTGGTCTGCCGCACCAGGTTGCGCTCCGCCACATGCAGCACCGCGGCCAGCGTGACGAGCTGTGCCGTGGCGAGCAGTCCGGTGGCCAGCAACAGAATGCGGGTCCGGAAGCGCTTGAGAAAACGCTGATGGATTCTCATGCTGGCGCTCGACACCGGTTTTCGTCAATCGCCATGATGCTCCCGGCCGTGCCGCTGGAATCGCGGTTCGGTTCTGCGCCGCAGGCTGCCGAGCCCGGCGGGTTCGGCGGGTGCCTGGTCGGCGATTGCGAGGCTGACGCGCCAGCCGGTATCGACGGCTTCCAGGGTGTTGCGGTCCAGGGTGATGGTGCCCCCTTGCTGCTCCAGCTCGGGATGCCAGAGCCTCAGGTCGTCCAGACGGTCCCCGGCGATGGCATGAAGTTCCACCCAGCCCAGTTCGTCCGGCTGGGCGAAGACCGGGGTGTCAAGAACCAGGACGTACCCGAGCATATGGTCATGGATATTGCAGCCCAGGATGACCGTACCCGGACGGTCGAATTCCACCGGGGCGCCCGGGGAGTCGCGGTAGAGCGGCAGCTCGAAGCGCTTGGCCTCGGAAAACGAGTAGACGTGGTGACGAACCTGGTCGCTGTTGGGGAAATCGACCAGCGTTCCGCTGTGCACCGCGAGTACGTGGGGCTGGAATTGCATGTCCCGCTGGTCGATCTCGGCGCGGGGCGGGGACGCCGGGACGGATTCGGCCACCTCGCCGGGCAGGTAGACCACGGCGTGCCGCAGGGGCTCGCCGTCCACGCCCAGTAATTGCAGCCGCACCGTATCGGCAAAGGCCGATGGCCCGGTCAGCCAGACAGTTGCGGTCATCAGGCAGATCATCCGAAGCCGGTACTTCAGGCGCAAGACTCCCCCAGTACGGATTGGCCTCTGCGCATCCTGAGCCCTGGTGCGCGGACGGAGGGGCTAAAACGAATCTGCGTTAGTCTACGGGGTCCGGGAAGCGATACGCTGTGAGCACCATCACATAGTCCCGGCCGTCGGGATCCTCGTGCTCCAGGCGGATCGGCAGGTAGTTCAGTTCCGGTGCGCACCAGAATGTGGTCCGGCCACCCGTCGCGTCGTTCTCCCCGCTGACGTGACGGACCCGGACGGCGCGGAAGCGGCCTGCCGGGGTCTCCAGCTCCTGTTCGCCGTCGACCTGCAGGGTGACCCGCCGCAGTTCGCCGCCGTCGGCCACCGGGTACAGCATGTGTTCCCTGCCGCGGGCCAGATCGCGCATGACCGCCACCTGCATCAGCAGGCGGTCCTTGGTGCCTTCCGGGATGGCGAGTCGCCAGACTGGTCCGCCGACGTCGTTGATCACCTGGCCGCGCTCCCAGTCGAAGCGAAGCTCGGCCCGGCGGGCGCCCCGTCCTTCGCGCAGGTAGAGGTACTGCTCGGGGATGAGCGCTGCGTCCTCGCCTACCCGGCCGCGGCTGTGCTCGTCCAGGCGACTGCGGTAGATCAGACTCAGCAGGCCGCTGGCCCGGGTACTGGAATGAAGTCGGTAACGGCCGTCCGCCTGTTCGAAATGAAGCGTGGCGGAGCCGCCGCCGAGCATACCGCTGGAGATCCGGTAACTGGCCTCGAAGCCGGTGGGCATGTCCGCCCCCGCCGGCGCAAGCGGTGACAGGGCGAGAAGGGCGGCGGCAAGCAGAAGCCGGCGCATGGCTTCCTTAGAGAATGACCGGCTGTTGCATCGGAGTTCCATCCATCAGGATGCCGTTGTTGCCGAGCCTCACGCGACCTTCGGCGTACCAGCGCACGGCAAGTGGGTAGATTCGGTGTTCCTGCTGCTGCACCCGGGCGGCCAGCGTCGTCTCTGTATCATCGCTCAGGATCGGCACTTTTGCCTGTACGATAACCGGCCCGGCATCCAGGTCGGGTGTCACGAAGTGCACGCTGCAGCCGTGCTCCCTGCAACCTTCCTCCAGCGCCCGGCGGTGGGTCTGCAGTCCGCGGAACGCCGGCAACAGCGACGGATGGATATTGAGCATCCGGCCGGTGTAGCGCTCCACGAAACCTGCCGACAATATGCGCATGAAGCCCGCAAGGACCACCAGATCGGGCTGGTGGCTGTCGATCAGCCCGGCCAGGGCATGATCGTAGGCTTCCCGGCTGGCATAGTCCTGGTGAGGCAGAACCCGGGCCGGGATGCCGGCGCGCCTGGCGCGTTCCAGGCCTTCCACACCCGCGCGGTTGCTGATCACGGCGGTGATCCGGATGGGCAGGTCGTGGGCGTCGATCAGGGCTTGCAGGTTGGTGCCGGCGCCGGAAATCAGCACCACCACCGAACAGTCGGCCGTCATTCGGCCTCCCGCAGTTGAACCCGCGCTTCGCCCGTTGCCATCGGAACGATACGGCCGAGCCGCCAGGCATTCTCGCCGGCTTCGTTCAGCAGCGTCACAGCGCGGTCGGCCTGGTCGGCCGGCACGCACAGCACCATGCCGACTCCGCAGTTGAAGGTGCGGAACAGTTCCGACCGGCTGATGTTCCCCTGCTGCTGCAGCCAGCGGAACACCAACGGAAGCTCCCAGCTACCGAGGTCGATGCGGGCCGAACACCCGTCGGGAAGCACCCGGGGCAGGTTCTCGGGCAGCCCGCCGCCGGTGATATGGGCCATGGCGCGTACGTCCACTGATGTCATCAGCTCCCGCACGGCGCGGACGTAGATCCGCGTGGGCGCCATCAGCGCGTCGGCCAGGGGACGGCCGTTCAGGTCGGTGTCCAGGCCGGCGCCGGAGACTTCCAGTACCTTGCGGATCAATGAGTAGCCGTTGGAGTGCGGGCCGCTGGAGCCGAGCGCGATCAGGGCATCACCGGGCGCGACCCGGCTGCCGTCGACGATCTCCGACTTCTCCACCACGCCCACGCAGAAGCCCGCCAGGTCGTAGTGGCCGGCCGCGTACATGCCTGGCATCTCTGCGGTTTCTCCGCCCACCAGCGCGGCACCAGCCTGCCTGCAGCCTTCGGCAATGCCTTCCACCACGGTGGCGGCCACGTCCACGTCCAGCGCTCCGGTGGCGTAGTAATCCAGGAAGAACAGGGGCTCGGCGCCTGCGACCAGGATGTCGTTGACGCACATGGCGACCAGGTCGATGCCGATACCGTCGTGCCGGCCGGTCTCGATGGCCAGTTTCAGCTTGGTGCCGACGCCGTCGGTGCCTGAGACCAGGACCGGCTCGCGGTAGCGGTCTGCCGGTAGTTGGAACAGGCCGCCGAACCCGCCCAGCCCGCCGATTACCTCGGGCCGGCTGGTGCGGGCAACGGCGGGCTTGATGCGGTCGACCAGGCTGTTGCCCGCGTCGATGTCGACGCCGGCATCGCGGTAGGTCAGGGAACCTGGCTTCCGGGAATCATCTTGGGCCAAGGCGGGGTCCTCCTGGAGGCTGAAGCGGGCGTCGGGCGCCGGGGCGGTGACTGGTCGGCGCATACTATAGCCGAGGGCGAGACATTCGCCCAAACCCGACATCTGGCACGGCGGAAGGCGGGCGGGTACCATCGGCAAACGTATTGATCTCGAGGCATTCATGGACAAGGGTTTGAAACAGTTCTTGCAGGGCGTGGCAGGTGCGGCGCTACTGGTGTTCGGCATGGCGGCCGCCTCGGCCGGTCTGTATGACACGCAGGCGGCGGTGGACTCGGAATCCGCTGCCGAGCGGTCGCGTGGTGCCGCGGCGGGGATGGAAGAGGTCCTGCTGCGCCTGACCGGCAACCCCGAGGCCGTCGAGCAGTCCCGCGTGCGGGAGCGTCTGATCTCCCGAGCCGAGCGTTTCGTGCAGCAGTTCGGTTATGCGGACCGTGACCAGGAGGGGAGCGGCTTGTGGCTGCAGCTACGTTTCGACGGGGTGGCCGTGGAACGTACGTTGTCCGAACTGGAAGTGCCCTATTGGGCGCGGGCCGACCGGCCGAGAATTCTGACCTGGTTCGCGGTGGATCAGGCGGGAAGCCGGGAGCTGATCGGCGGCGGTACCCGGCCGGATCTGCAGGAGCAGCTCCAGCGGGAAGGAGACAGCCGCGGCCTGCAGCTGCTGTTTCCGCTGCTCGATCTCGAAGACCAGCGAAACCTCAGTGCCTCGGATGTCTGGGGCGGTTTCCGGGCGCCGATCCTGGATGCCTCGGATCGCTACGGGACGGAGTCCGTGCTGGTGGTGCGGTTGTCCTCGCGGGGCGCCGGGCAGTGGGCCGCCCGTTGGCTCTGGTTCCACAACGGCGGCGCCCGGGAATGGAGTTCCAGCGGGGATTCTGCGGCCGAGGCGCTGCAGGCCGGTATTGACGAGGGTGCTCGCATGCAGGCGCGGCAGATGGCGAGGGTGCCCAGCGCCGCCGACCGCCGTACCGTGACGCTGTATGTCGACGATGTTGCCGGCGTCGGCGACTACGGCTATCTGGTGCAGTTCCTCGAGGATATGCGCGGCGTGCAGGCCGTGGACGTCATCCGGGCACGTGACAGTGCAGTGCAACTGCGCGTCACCCTGGACGGTGATCCTGAGCGTTTCGACAGCGCGTTGCGCACCAACCGCCGGCTGGAACGCGTCCAGCCCACTGACGGCGCGGTGGATTACGCTTTCCGCATGCGGCGTTAACCGGCCCCCGGCGGTTGCCGGGGACGCCGGCGCTACCAGCTGTAGCCCATGGTCAGCACATAGGCCTGGTCGGTCTTGCTGTTGCCGCTGGGCGGGGTGTTGTCGTAGTCCACATTCACCTGGGCGGTGCCGGTGACTCCGAACATCAGCGGAAAGCGGACGCCGGTCTGGGCGCTCACCACGAAGTCGTCCGCGTCTTCCAGGCTGACCAGCCCTTCCTGGCGATGAAAGAAGCGGATGCCGCCGCCGAACAGCCGCTCTTCATAGTCGAGCGCCCAGCGTCCGGCCGGGTTCGACTCGTTGTCCGCCTCGTAATAATCCTCGTTGACGTAACCGCCGCCGAGTTCGGCCGAAAGCTGGCGCTGCGCGGTATCGAAGAACTGGTAACCGAAACCGGCACCGACCGAGGTGCGCAACCGCAGGTCGCGGAAGCGGTCCTTGGCCAGCGAGACGTAGGAGTTCGCGTAAATGCGCTCGGACAGGAAATGGTCGTAGCGTGCAGTGCCTTGGGCGTTGTCGCGGCTCAGTTCGCCGTCTTCCTTGGCCTGGTTGGCCTGACCGTCGAGACGGAACCGGTTGACGTTGGTGCGGGCCTCGAACGAGCCGTTAATGTTGTAGCTCTCGGTCCGGGTATTGCCGCGGGTCAGGGTGCCGCCGACGTTCAGGCCGCCGGTGGTACGGACCCGGTCCCGTGCCGGGGTGTCGGGCCCGCGGATCTGCGAGACGGCGGCCGTACGCAGCGTCACCGGCTCATCCAGATCGGTGGATATCAGGCGGATCCGGCCGTCATCCGCTTTTTCCGCTCGGCCGATGATTTCCGTTCCGTCCTGCAGCAGTACCTGGATCACATCATCGGTGGACAGGGTGGCGATGCGTTGCCAGGAAATCGTCACGGCCGCACGCGTGGCTTCCGGGCGGAATTCCATGGTCCCGCCGGTAACCTGGATAATGGTACCGGTCATGCGGTCGCCGTTGTCGAGGACCACAGTGTCGGCCTGGGCGACTCCGGCGGAAGCCAGCAGCAGGGCCATTGTGGCCAGGGGACGTCGAAGCGGCATGCAATATCCTCCTTCACGGTCGCGAAAACCGCAGCGTGGTGAGTGAACGGCGGGTGATCAGGGGGGTCACCCGTGCCCGAATGCGGGAAACGATTCTTTGACTGCAAAAGGCACCTTACTACAGGTTCCGGGGGTGACAGGCAACCCGGCTCCTGATGGCGACGGCGGCCGGGTAGGGGGCGGGGCGGGCGGAATGTGGCGTAACCTGCCTGAAGATGAGTAGACTTGCGGCCTGGTTTCCCAGCAACTGAGAGCGTCGTGCCTGCCCAACTGCCGTTGAACATCCGCTGGAATGACGGCGCGAGCTTTGAGCATTTCGTCGCGGGACCGAATGCCCGTGCGCTGGGGGCCGTACGCCAGCTTCTGGGCGAGCGCGGCGCCCCCGCTGTCTACCTGTACGGCGAGGAAGGTGTCGGCAAGAGTCACCTGCTGCAGGCAGCCTGCCGGTTTTGCGGCCGGTCCGGGCAGCCGGGTTTCTACCTGCCATTGGCTCCGGCCGAGAACTGGCACCCCGGCATGCTGGAAGGACTGGAAAGCATGCGTCTGGTCGCCCTGGACGATCTGCACGCGATTGCCGGGGACCAGCTGCGTGAGGAAGCCGTTTTCCATCTGTTCAATCGTCTGCGGGATTCCGGAACCAGCCTGCTGATGGCAGCGGTGAGGCGTCCCGGCGACCTCGAATGGGCCTTGCCCGACCTGCGGTCACGACTGGCCTGGGGGCTGGTGGAGCGCCTCCAGCCGCTGGATGACGAGGCCTTGCTGGACGCGCTGCGGAAGCGGGCGGAGATGCGAGGCCTGGAACTGCCCGACGAGACCGCCCGCTACCTGCTCAGCCGTTTCCCGCGGCGGGCATCGACCCTGTTCCATCTGCTTGACCGGCTGGACCGCGCCGCGCTTGCGGCGCAACGGCGGTTGACCGTTCCCTTCGTGCGCACGGTGATCGAGCCACCAACCCGGTGACGATTACGTTTGAACGGCCCGCTTGGCCAGTTGGATGTAGAGCAGACAGCCCGCGAACAGACCGAGGCTCAGGGCGATTTCCAGTCCTCCGAGCCAGCGCAGTATGCCTTCGTTCCACGCGGCAGCCACGCCGTGGGCAAAGTAGAGGACGGACAGCAGGCTGGTCCAGGCAACCGTGTAGCGGCGGCCGTGCAGCAGTCCGCGCAGCGGGAGCAGCAACGGCAGCACCAGCAAGACCAGCAGCGGAGCCACGTAGCCGCTGTTGGCGGGGGGCGACAGCCAGACAATCCACAGCGTCAGCAGCAGGATCAAGCCCAGCAGGCAACTGACGATGAGGCCATGGGCCAGACGCATTTCCCGGCTCACGCGCGGCGCCCCCTCTTCAGGGCGACGGCGGCCTCGGCGAGACGCCTGCCCAACGCCCGGCAGAGCTCCGCTTCGTCGTCGGTGACCGGCCGGTCACCTTCGCTGCCGGCATGGTGACTCGGCCCATAGGGCGTACCGCCGCTGCGGGTGCGCATCAGCGCCGCTTCGGTGTAGGGCACGCCAGTGATCAGCATGCCGTGATGGAGCAGGGGGATCATCATGGTGAGCAACGTACTTTCCTGTCCCCCGTGGAGGGAGCCGGTGGAGGTGAACACGGCCGCCGGCTTGCCGGCCAGCGCGCCCGAGAGCCAGAGTCCGGAGGTACTGTCCAGCACGTGCTTCAGCGGTGCTGCCATGTTGCCGAAACGGGTCGGGCTGCCCAACGCCAGCCCGTCACAGCTTTCCAGCTCGTCCAGGCTCAGGTAGGGCGGGCCCTCTTCCGGGATTTCCGGGGCCGTCTGCTCGCTCACCGGGGATACCGGGGGCACGGTACGCAGCACGGCCTCGGCGCTGGCCACGGTTTCCACGCCGCGTACGATCTGCTCGGCCAGCGTCCGGGTGGCTCCGGTCCGGCTGTAGTAGAGAACAAGGATGCTGGCTGGCATGGTGGTTTCCGCTCAGAGTATGTCGAGCACGTTCTCCGGCGGGCGACCCAGGACGGCACGTGCGCCATGGACCACGACCGGACGTTCCATCAGCTTCGGATAGCTGTGTATTGCCTCCAGCACCCGGGCCTCGTCGGGTTCACCCTGGTCCAGGCCGGAGACCGCGAAATCCGGCTCCTTTCTGCGCACCAGGTCGATGGCCTCGATGCCCAGTTTGCCCATCAGGTCGCGGAGTTCCTCCACCGAGGGCGGGGTCTTCAGGTATTCGATCACTTCGGGTTCGATGCCGCGTTCGCGGATCAGCGCCAGGGTCTGGCGGGATTTTGAGCAGCGGGGGTTGTGGTAGATTCTGATAGACATAACTGCTAGGACTCGGTGCCGGCTGGAGCCGGGAATTGTACGGCAGCATGGCGGCCTTCCCAAGGGGGACACCACCGGGGTGACCGCTGCCTGCTCCGTTCCGAGGTTCATCGTTCAAGGCTGCAGGCAGGATTCACGCCATGAATAGCTCGTTCGCCACCAGGTTCAAGGCGCTCAGTGACTGGCCGACGCTGACGGCGGAGGTGCGGCTCGCCTTGACCGAGTTCGTTGCCTTCTGGCGCTATCTGATTCGCCGCTTCATCGACGATGAATGCCTGCACAGCGCGGCCACACTGGCCTATACCACGCTGCTGTCACTGGTGCCGCTGTTCGCGGTCAGCTTCGCGCTGTTTACCGCTTTTCCGGTATTCGCAGACATGAACGAGCGGGTACAGGAATTCCTGATCCGCAACCTGGTTCCGGCTTCCGGCGAGGTGGTGCAGGACTATATCCAGCGTTTCGCCGGGCGGGCGGCGGGCCTGACGCTGGCCGGCCTGGTCGGTATTTCGGTGACCGCCATACTGATGATGGCAGCCATTGACCGGACGCTGAATCGCATCTGGCGGGTGACCCGCCGACGCCCTCCGGTGCAGAGCTTCATGGTCTACTGGGCGGTGATCACCGTGGGACCGCTGCTGGTGGCGATCAGCCTGGCGGCTTCCTCCTACGTCACCGTGCTTGCCGAATACACCGATGCGCTGGATGCTGGCCAGTTGCAGACCTGGGCGCTGGAAGCGGCGCCGGTCGTGGCCGTCATTCTGGCCTTCGGTTTCCTCTACAGCGCTGTGCCGAACCGGCGTATCTCGCTCTGGCATGCCGCTGCCGGTGCAGCGTTCGCGGCGCTGCTGTTTGAATTCGCCAAACGTGCCTTTGCGTTGTTCGTGACCAATTTCCCCACCTACGAGGCCATTTACGGTGCGCTTGCCACCTTGCCCATCCTGCTGGTCTGGATCTACCTGTCCTGGGTGATCGTCCTGCTGGGTGCCGAATTCACCCAGGCGCTGAGCGGTTTCCGGGTAGGGCGCGCGGGGACATTCACGGATCCGCGGCTGGCGCTGGTGCTGGCGGTGCGGCTGACGGGCGATTTCTGGCAGGCGCAGCAGCAGGGCAGGGCCCTGCGGCGGGAAGACATACTCCGACTGGAACCGGATGCCGGTGAAACCGCGGTGGCGCAGGCGCTGGAAGCGCTGGAGCACGCGCGGGTGATCCGCCGTACCGATGACGGCGCCTGGGTGCTGGTGCGTGATCCGTCCAGCTACACGGTCCTGGACCTGTACCGCGATCACCCCTTCGTGCTGGGCAAGCTGCCGTCCTCCCTCGCCGAGCGCGATCACTGGAACCAGGGATTGGCGGAGTTGCTCGCCGAGGCGATGGCCGGCGTCGAGGAGGCGCTGGCCACGCCGGTCAAGGAGGTGTTCCGGCGGAAGCCCGAGGAAACGTCCGCCGACACGCCGTCGGATCGGGGCAGGCCGGGAGAGCCACCCTATCCGGTTGATGAACCGCGACAGGCAGGAGGAGAACCATGACCGAGCGCTGTATGCGCTGCGTTGTAGAGGGCCATGTACAGGGTGTGTGGTTTCGGGCAGGGACCCGGGAGGAAGCGTTGCGCCTGGGGCTGCAGGGTTATGCGCGAAACTTGCCGGACGGGCGGGTGGAAGTCCTGGCCTGCGGCGAGGAACGGGCGCTGGAACGCCTGCAGGACTGGTTGCGGCAGGGCACGCCGCAGGCCAGGGTGGAACGCGTGCAGTGCGAGGGCTTGTCGTACGCCCCTCCGGGGTCGGGGTTTGAAATCCGGTAGACGCAGTCCCGTCGCCAGCGGGCGTTGCCGGCAACGGGAAGCGTGCAGGCCTGTCGTGTCCGGGGTTTTATGCCGCCGGGCACGGATTCGGGCAGTGTTTCCTTTACCCCCGGCTCGATCCATGGAAACATATTGGGCGCATTTTGGCCGGCGCAGGGCTCTTGGGAATTGAACAGCGCTTCCCTTGGGCAGGCGGTCCTCACCGCAGGCACCAGGCGGCGGCGCGTCTCAAACGCTTACGAAGAATTGTCGAGAGAATGACGTATGAAATTTAAGTATGTCTTGTGCGCGGCCATGCTGGGTGGACTGGCCGTGACGGGGGCGGCGCAGGCAGATGCCGACGGCGACGTGACCCGCGGCCAGCAACTCGCCGAAACCTGCATGGGCTGTCACGCGGTGGAGGGGCTGCGCAATGCCTACCCGTCCTATCGTGTGCCGAAGATCGGCGGCCAGACCGCGCAGTACATCTTCAACTCGCTGGTGGCCTATCAGGAGGGTACCCGGGCGCATCCCACGATGCGGGCACAGGCAGGCAGCCTGAGCGAGCAGGAAATGCGTGATATCGCCGCGTTCTTCGCGCAGGAACGCTAGGCGCTCATACGGTCGGGTACAGAGGCACTATCATGAAACGGTTTTTTCTTGTTGCAATCGCAAGCCTGTTGATATTCGCGGCAAGCCAGGCCTCCGCCATCCAGCGCGGTGATCCGCAGCGGGGCGAGTCGCTGGCCGAGGCCTGCATGGCCTGTCATTCCGCCGATGCGGTCCGGAACAATCCGGAATGGCCGCGCCTGCACGGCCAGTACCACGAATACCTGGTCCAGGCGCTGCGCGCCTACAAGCGCGGCGATCGGGAAAATGCGCTGATGCAGCAGCAGGTGCAGGGTCTCTCCCTGCAGGACAAGCGCGATCTGGCCGCCTGGTTCTCGCAGCAGGAAGGCGAGCTGTACGTTCCGCGCCGCCAGTAGTTGCCCGGCCGGGGCCGGTGCGATCGGACAACGGGGCCTGCGAGGCCCCGTTCACGTATGCGCTGACGGCCGCTGCTCGCAGGGTTGCCGGGACGGGCCCTACGCTGCGCCGGCGGACTCCACCATCACGCGGTTACGTCCTGATCTCTTGGCCCGGTACATCGCCTGGTCCCCGCGACCGAACAACGTCTCGGCGGTGTCCGACTTGCGCCAGGTTGCGACACCGAACGAGATGGTGATCGGGATACGCTCCTTGCTCGCGTGAAAGGGTTGCTCGGAGAGGGCGACGCGGAGCCGGTCTGCCAGTTGCCGGGCCAGGGACGGGTCCGCGCCGGGTAGAATCACCACGAACTCCTCCCCGCCGTACCGTGCAAGCAAATCGCTTTGCCGGATATTCGCCTGGAGGATTCCCGCCACGCTCCGTAGCACCCGGTCGCCGGTCTGGTGGCCGAAGCGGTCATTGATGGCTTTGAAGTTATCGACATCGCCGACCAGCAGGGAAAGCGGGCCGTCGCCTTGCCGGCAGCGTTCCATTTCCTGTTCCAGGCGTCTCTCGTAGGCGTGCCGGTTCGGCAGGCCTGTCAACGCGTCGAGATCCGCCATCCGCTGCTCGAGGGCGAGGTTCTCGCGCAGCGTTTCCAGTTCGCTCTCGGAACTGGCGATCCGGCGATTCAGCGATGCGACCTGCTCGGCAAGCACCGTCTGACGGTCCTGTTTGCAGCGCTGGTAGTAGTCCAGGTGCTGGATGATGCCGTTCAACTGTTCACTGATTACCGAACGCAGCGCCCACGGGTCGCCGGCGTTGTTCATCGAGGTGCGAATGGCCTCCACGCGGACGTTGATGTCGGCGTTCAATTGCCGGCATTCGTCATCCTCCGTTGCATGGTTCTCGTCGCAGGCGTGCAGGAAGCGGTGTATGTGGTCCAGTTGTCCGGCGATCTGGTTGAGGAAGGTTTCCAGCTTGGCATTTTCCAGTGAGGCGGTTTGCCGGATCAACTCTGCAGCGTTTGCCAGCAGGGGGGCGAGTCCGCTCAACTCCAGAGGCTGGTCCAGCGCCTTTCGCAGTTCCCGGAGTTCGGGCTCCAGGCACAAGGGGACGGGTAGGGCGTCCAGTAGCGCCCGCAACTGCTGCTGGACCTCTGCCAGGTTGTCGGAGGCCTCGCCTTTATGTGGTCTGGCCGCATTGAGCCCGGCCAGACGGGTCAGCCATGAGCCGTTGGCCGGGTCGTCCTCCCTGGGTGCGGCGGCGGGGGGTTCCCGCTGATCCTGCGCCAGCAGGGTGTTGCTCACCGTCTCCAGTGCCGATTCCAGCCCGGAACGGTTGACGACGGCGTCCTTCATGGCATCCAGGGCACGATCGAGGTCGGCAGAGCGGCCACGAGCCGCAAGAGTGACGCGCAGCAGGCAGCGGCGCAGCAATTCCTCCTCCTGGCCGGGTGCGTAATCGGACATCAAACCTCCCCATCCACTTCGGAGGCGGGGCGCTCTGTTCTGTCGGTCCCTCGTGCCGAGAACTCCCGGCCCCGCCGCGGGTCTTGTCATTCAGCTATGATAGGCTTCCTTGAGCCGCCAAATCATGTCTCAGGTCACGAAATGGTGGCTGGTGGGGCATTATCGTGTACGGGAGACGGCATGCGTTATCTGCTTCTGATTGCTCACGGCAGCCGGCGAGAAGCGTCCAATGATGAAATCCGCACGTTGACCAGGGCACTTGAGACGCGAGCCGGGTCGACGTTCGATGGTGTGTGTTGCGGCTTTCTGGAGCTGGCAAGGCCCGGCATTGGCGAGGCGGTGGATCAATGTGTGGCGGCGGGCGCTACGGAAGTGCTGGTGCTGCCGTATTTCCTTTCGGCAGGCAGGCATGTCGTGGAGGATATCCCGGCGGATCTGGAACCCAAGCGCCGGCAGTATCCCCGGATCTCCATTCGGCTGCTGGATTACGTCGGCGCCTCCGACGCCATGCTCGATCTGCTGGCCCGGCTGGCGGGCGACGAGGCCGCAAGAAAGGATTCCGCCTGAGGGAAGCGCTGATCAATTCCCGCGAACGTGAGAACCCATCAAGGCTTCCCGGTGGCTATTGCTGCTGTTGTTGCTCCCCGGCCCGGATCATCGCTTCGTAGCCCTGGCGGAAATCGGGGTAGCGGAACCGGAAGCCGCTGGCCAGCAGGCGCCGATTGCTGCAGCGCTTGTTGCTGCCGCGAACCCCGCCGGCGTGTCCCGCCTGCCGGGGGCAGTTCGGTAGTCCGAGTCTGCGGGAGAGCCAGTCCGTGACCTCGTGCATCGGAACGGGCGCGTTGTCCACCGCAAGGTAGACGGGTTCCGGCGCATCCATCATCAGCAGATGCCGCAGGACGGATACCGCATCGTCGCGGTGGATGCGGTTGGTCCACTGCGGCGGCTCCGCCACCACCGGATCACCTTGCCGGACCTTGCGGATCAATCGCTCCCGCCCGGGTCCATAAATGCCGCCGAAACGCACGCTGACCCCGGGAATGCCGCTGTCGGCCAGCAGTTGCTCGGCCTCCAGCATCCGCCGCCCGGAGAACCCGCCGGGTTCGGCAGGCGTGAGTTCGTCCACCCAACTGCCGTCGGTCACCCCGTACACGGAGGTGCTGGACACGAACACCAGGCGCCGTGGCGGTACCGGTTGCTGTCGAAGCCGCTCGGTCAGGTTGCGGAGCCCCTCCACGTAAGCGCGGCGGTAGGCGTCGTCCTCGAAGGCGCCGGGTGTGGCGATATAGCAGACTTGGGTGATGGATTGCGGCAGCTTCACCAGGGATGCCGGATCGGTGAGATCGCCCTGGTAGGCCTCGATCGGGGCAGGGATATGCCGGGGGTGACGGCGCAGCCCGATCACGCGCCGTTCCGGTCCGGCCAGTTGTTGCCCGAGGCTGCAGCCCAGGTCTCCGCAGCCGGCGATCAGCAGTGTGTCCATTGGTGCCCTGCTCTCATTAGCTTGCCCGGAAAGCCGACCGCTCTACAATAGGCCGCTTTCCGTCAGTAAAGAATGCGTTATGACTGCAACCCGCTACCAGCGCCTGCAAACCGTGCTTGCCCAGCGCCAGCCCGATCTTACCGTGGCCATGGCCGGGGTGCACAAGGAACACAACGTGTCCGCGGTTATCCGCACCTGCGATGCGGTAGGCGTGTGGGAGGCGCATGCGCTGGGCCAGCACGGGAGACTGGTGATCCGTCGCACCGCCTCGGCGGGCATCGGCCGGCGCGTGCCGTTGCGCTATCACGATACGGTAGCGGAAGGGTGTGCCAGCCTGAAGCGGCAGGGCTTCCGGCTGTATGCGGCTCACTGGTCCGGTCGTGCGGTGGACTTCCGTGCGGTGGATTACACCCGGCCTTGCGCCATCCTGCTGGGTCGCGAACTGGAGGGTATGCCGGAGGAGGCCGCGGACGCTGCCGACGAGCACATCACCATCCCGATGCTGGGGCTGGCGGAATCACTGAATGTCTCGGTGGCGGCTGCCATTATACTTTACGAGGCGCAACGCCAGCGCCAGCACGCCGGCCTCTACGACACGCCCCGCGTCGATCAGGCGACCCGTGCCCGCGTGTTGTTCGAATGGATGCACCCCCGCATCGCCCGCCACTGCCAGGCCCACAAGCTGCCATACCCGGAACTGGATAACGACGGTCATATTTGCCGCGACAGTTGGACCCGGATCCAGGCCGGCTAGAACCTTGCCGAAGTGGTGCCGTCCTCGGAGCACAGCGCTGCGCAACGCTTGGGTTTACGGGTTTTAATCCGGCCGGGTGTGGTGACATGCCTGCGGACACGCCGTGAACCCATCCCTGGGGGCTTGACGATCGCATCCCTGCGATCGACAGTCCGCAGGCATGTCCCCACACCCGGCCTTGCTTCGGTGGCCGCTTCAAGAGGTGGTTCCGGCGTAGGGTGGATGGAGGCGAAGCCGATATCCACCAATCCGGCAGAGGCCGGATACCGCAGTGCCACCCCTGCTAGGCCGCCGGCGGGATGTTTGCTTCCGGACTGTCGGCGAGAGGGACCTCGCCGACAAGCCCCCATGGATGGGTTCACGGCGTGTCCGGAAGCAAACATCCCGTCGGCGGCCGGAACGAAGCACCCAAACCCAAACGTTGCGCGGCGCACCGCGCCTGGCATCGCGAAAAATCCGGCTGTAACGCGAGCGCGGGAATGGATCAGTGTTTCCTTACGGGAGACTAGTGGGGGTACCAGTTGTTCTGCCAGGCCTTGTAGACGCGCTCGGGGTACCAGGTCTGGCCCAGGCTGCCGTTGTAGCGGGCCAGGGCGCGGGTGAGGTTGCCGTTTTCCACGTCCAGGTAGTGGCGCAGGATGGTGGCGCCGAAGCGCAGGTTGGTGCGGGTGTGGAACAGATTGTCCTCGGGGCGGCCGATCTCGTTCAGCCAGAACGGCATGATCTGCATCAGACCGCGTGCACCGGCACTGGAAATGGCGAAGCGGTTGAACGCGCTCTCCACCTCGATCACCGCCAGCACCAGTTCCGGCTCCAGATCAGCCTGGTACGCCTCCTGATGCACCATGCGCAGCAACTGCAGCCGCTCGTCCGGATCGGGCAGGATGCGCTCCAGCCGGCTGCTCATGTCCATCAGCCAGACCTGGGCCACATAGCGGTTCTCGAAACTCACGCCGTTCTCCACCGCCTCGATAAGCGCTGCGCGCAGGCGGGGATCCACGTCGCCTTCGGACTGGCCCTGGGCCACGACCTGACCGGATGCCGTCAGCAGCCATCCGGTCAGCAGCAGCATGACCGTGAACCAGCCCCGGATCATGACGCCAGGCGCTCCTTCAGGGCGGCAAGCAGGCCCTCCAGCGGCAGATCTTCGCTCTGCTCCCCCTTGCGGCGGCGGTACTCCACCGTACCTTTCTCCAGGCCGCGATCACCGATGGCGATGCGGTGCGGGATGCCGATCAGCTCCATGTCGGCGAACTTCACGCCGGGACGGGCATCGCGGTCGTCCCAGCACACATCGACCCCGGCTGCCTGCAACTCCGCGTAAAGCCGCTCGGAGGCGTCCATCACCGCTGGCGACCTGTTCTGGTTAATGGAGACGATGGCCACCTGAAACGGTGCAATGGGCTCCGGCCAGGTGATGCCTGCGTCGTCGTGGTTCTGTTCGATGGCAGCGGCGACAATGCGGGATACGCCGATCCCGTAGCAGCCCATGGTCACCAGCGTCTGCTGGCCGTCTTCATCCAGCACCTGGGCATTCAGGGCCCGGCTGTAAGTGCGGCCAAGCTGGAAGACATGGCCGACCTCGATGCCCCGGGCCATGGCCAGTGTGCCCTTGCCGTCCGGGCTGGGATCGCCGGCAACCGCGTCGCGCAGGTCGGCGACCGGCGGCAGCGGCACGTCGCGGCCCCAGTTGATGCCGAAATAATGTTTGTCGTCGATGTTGGCACCGGCGCTGAAATCGCTGGTGACCGCCACGGTGCGGTCGACGATGCAGGGTATCGGCAGTTTCACCGGGCCCAGCGAGCCGGGACCCGCGCCGATGGCGGCCCGGATTTCCGCTTCCGGCACCAGCTCCAGCGGTGTCGCCACCTCCGGCAGTCGCTCCGCCTTGATGGTGTTCAGGCTGTGGTCGCCGCGGATGATCAGCGCGATCAGCCCGCCGTCGGCTGCCCGTACCACCAGCGTTTTCACGGTTCTCTCGATCGGCGTTCCGTAGTCCCGGACAAGATCGGCGATGGTGCGCGCGCCGGGTGTATCCTCCAGCCGCAGTTCCTCGACGGAGGGCGGGGCCTCGGCGGCCGGCGCAGCGGCTTCGGCCAGTTCCACGTTGGCGGCATAGTCGCTGCCGTCCGAGAACACGATGGCGTCCTCGCCGGAGTCGGCCAGGACATGGAACTCGTGGGAGGTGTCGCCGCCTATCGCGCCGGAGTCGGCCTGTACGGCGCGGAACCGCAGGCCGGTGCGAGTGAAGATGCGGCTGTAGGTGTCATACATGACCTGGTAGGTCTCGCGCAGCGACTCGTCGCTCAGATGGAAGGAGTAGGCGTCCTTCATCAGGAACTCGCGCGCCCGCATCACGCCGAAACGCGGCCGGATCTCGTCGCGGAACTTGGTCTGGATCTGGTAGTAGTTCACCGGTAGCTGCTTGTAGCTGCGGATCTCGCGCCGGACCAGGTCTGTGATGACCTCCTCGTGGGTGGGGCCGTAGCAGAATTCCCGGTCGTGCCGGTCGCGCATCTGCAGCAACTGCGGCCCGAACTTGTCCCAGCGGCCGGATTCCTGCCACAGCTCGGCCGGCTGGATCGCCGGCATCAGCACCTCCACGGCACCGCTGCGGTTCATTTCCTCGCGGACGATGTTCTCCACCTTGCGCAGCACGCGCAGGCCCAGAGGCATCCACGTGTAGAGGCCGGCCGCCAGCTTGCGGATCATGCCGGCACGTAGCATCAACTGATGGCTGATGATCTCGGCGTCGGCCGGGGTTTCCTTTGTGGTACCCAGCGGGAATCGGGAAAGACGCATGAAACGTTCCTGTTCGTGATAATGGGTTTGAGGAAGCGCTGATTGCGCACGAGGGATAATCAGCGTTTCCTTAACGAATAACCGCCGCATCCGGAGGTGACGGCGGTTCCAGATCTGGTATGCCGTCCCGCGACGCCTGTACGGCAATGCATCGCGACACCGGCGCCGGAGACCGCAAGGTTATCTGCGGGACGGCACCCCAGTTTATCATCTGTCGCGCCGGATCATGCCGGTGCAAGGCACGGTCGATCAGCACCATTCCTCAAGAAACTCACGATTGGTCCCGATCATTTCATGGCGGCGCTCTTCGGTAAGAACCTCAACCTCGCCACCGTCGGTGCGTACCCGCCGTACCGACGGGTCTTCAAGCAGCTCCAGGTTCTGGCGGACGCGCGCACACTCGCGCTCGCGGGCGGTGTTGGTTTCTTCGGCGCGTGCTTCCCCGCTGCGCTGCCCGGCGCCTCGCTGTGATTCGTCGCGCTGGGCCGGTGGACTGTCCGGGGAACCACTCGGTGCGGGAGCCGCGCCGCGCATGCGCTCGGCATTGGCATCGGGCGGCGGGGAACTGCCGTAATGCGTGGTGCCGTCCTCTCCCGTCCAGCGGTAGATGTTGGCCGCCGTTGCGGTGCCGGCGACCAGCAGCGTGGCCATTGCCAGCGTGGCGGCAAGGGTAATGAATCGCGCTTCCATGACGTACTCCTTCAATTGCAGACAGGACGGGGCAGGCAGGCGCCCGATCAGGTAAACTGCGCTTGTATGCGGCTTGCACACTTCTGGGGCTCTTGACCTGATCTGGAAACCTCAGTAGTTTTGCTCCCTTTCACTGCTCCGTTTTCATTGTTTCAACGCCGGTTTTTTGTAGTGCCATTAGGGGGTTAGATGGCCCGGCACGGTGCGGGCGGAGCTCCCGGCGGTCCCCATTCCGCAGGTTTATACAGACGAATTGGACTTATGCGGCACATTATCTCGATTCTCGTGGAGAACGAATTCGGCGCGCTGTCCCGCGTGGCAGGCCTGTTCTCCGCCCGGGGATACAATATCGAATCCCTGACCGTTGCGCCTACCGACGATTCCACACTTTCGCGCATGACGCTGGTCACCGTCGGTAACGATCGCATCATCGAACAGATCATCAAGCAGCTCAACAAGCTGCTGGATGTGGTCAAGGTCATGGACATGACCGAAGGTGCGCACATCGAGCGGGAGATGATGCTGATCAAGGTTTCCGCGACCAACGGCGACAGCCGCGAGGAGATCAAGCGCCTGAGCGATATCTTCCGCGGACGCATCCTGGATGTCACTGACAAGATCTACACCATCGAGCTGACCGGCGCCGGCAGCAAGCTGGATGCGTTCATCGGCGCGCTGGGTTCGGACAACATCCTGGAAGTCGTGCGTTCCGGCGTCATCGGCATCTCCAGGGGAGAAAAACACCTGCGCGTCTAGGCCACGGCCGGTCGCGTTCGCAACCAGTTTCAACGCTAATCGCACTCATACGACGGGGGCAGAATGAAAGTCTATTACGATAAGGATGCCGACCTTTCCATCATCCAGGGCAAAAAGGTCGCCATCATCGGTTATGGTTCCCAGGGCCATGCCCATGCCAACAACCTGAAGGAGTCCGGCGGTTCCGTGGTGGTTGGTCTCCGGGAAGGTTCCGGGTCCGCCGACAAGGCGCGCAAGGCCGGGCTGGACGTGGCCGGCGTGGAAGAGGCGGTCAAGCAGGCCGATTTCGTGATGATCCTGACTCCGGACGAGCATCAGGCGCGCATCTACCGGGAACAGATCGAGCCGAACCTGAAGCAGGGCGCCGCCATTGCCTTCGCTCACGGCTTCAACATCCATTACGGGCAGATCGAGCCGCGTGCGGACATCGACGTGATGATGATCGCCCCCAAGGGACCCGGCCATCTGGTGCGTTCCACCTACGTGGACGGCGGCGGTGTTCCCTGCCTGATCGCCATTCATCAGAACAGCTCCGGCCAGGCCAAGGAAGTGGCACTGTCCTATGCTTCCGCCGTCGGCGGCGGTCGTGCCGGGGTCATTGAGACTACCTTCCGTGAAGAGACCGAGACCGACCTGTTCGGCGAACAGGCCGTGCTCTGCGGCGGTCTCACGTCGCTGATCCAGGCCGGTTTCGAGACGCTGACCGATGCCGGTTACAGCCCGGAGATGGCGTACTTCGAGTGTCTGCACGAGGTGAAGCTGATCGTGGACCTGATCTACGAGGGCGGCATCGCCAACATGCGCTACTCCATTTCCAACACCGCCGAATACGGTGATTTCGTCAGCGGCCCGCGCGTCATCAACGACGAATCCCGCAAGGCCATGAAAGCCATCCTGGATGACATCCAGACCGGCAAGTTCGCCCGCGACTTCATCCTGGAAAACCAGGCCAACGCTGCCACGCTGAAGGCACGCCGGCGCATCGCCCGTGAGCATCCCATCGAAGTGGTGGGCGAGAAGCTGCGCGACATGATGCCCTGGATTCGCCAGAAGCAGCTGGTGGACAAGACGAAGAACTGATCGAGGCGGTCCGGTCCCGGGCCGCGATCCGAACGATTCGGCCGCCAGCCTGCCTATGCGCAGGCTGGCGGTTTTTCGTTGCGGCGGGGGAAGGCGCAACGCCATCTGTGCTACTGTTGAGAGCGCACCGAACGGCAGAGAGAGGGCCTGTCCGGTTCGCGAGGTTTCGTTCAAGGAGTCAGTTGCAGTCCCATGATCAATCCCGATACCGAATCCCGGAAGAAGCCGCGGCGCGGCATCTACCTGCTTCCCAACCTGCTGACCACGGCCGGGCTGTTTTTCGGTTTCTTCGCCATCATTGCAGCGACCGGGCAGCAGTTTCACCTGGCGGCCATCGCCATTTTCATCGCCATGATCATGGACGGCCTGGACGGGCGTGTGGCGCGACTGACCAATACCCAGAGCGATTTCGGCGTCCAGTACGACAGCCTGTCGGACATGGTCTGTTTCGGTCTGGCGCCGGCCCTGGTGATGTACATCTGGGTGCTGGGAGACATGGCGGGCCTGGGCGGACTGCTGGGCAAGATGGGCTGGCTCGGTGCGTTCACGTTCGCGGCTTGCGCCGCCCTGCGGCTGGCCCGCTTCAACACCCAGGCCGGCGTTGCCGACAAGCGCTATTTCCAGGGTCTGCCCAGCCCGGCAGCGGCGGCCGGGCTGGCCAGCCTGGTCTGGTTCGGGCACAACCTCAGCTTCGACAGCGTGTTGCTGGTGGGATTCGCCTGGGTGGTCACGGTGGTGACCGGCCTGCTGATGGTGAGTAATTTCCGCTACTACAGTTTCAAGGAAATCGATTTCCGCTACCGGGTGCCGTTCATCGTCATCGTCGCCCTGGTGCTGGGTATTGCCTTCATTTCGGTGAACCCGCCACTGGTGCTGTTCCTCACGTTCCTGGTGTATGCGGGCTCCGGCCCGGTGATGACCATCGTGATACGTCGTCGGCACCGGCAGGCGCTGATGCAGCGGCGCTCAGGCGGCGATCATCAGGACGATGGAGCGGGCTGACCGCGCGGAGGCCGGGCGAAACATGGCACAGCGTCGACGTTCCCGGGCCGAACAGGCCGTCTACCTGGAGCGCATGGGCATTACCGCCTGGCATCCGCGCCGGCCTGGTGCCGCCCCCGCGCTGCCGGCAGACGCGCACCCGTCCCGGCCTGCCGCAGCCGAGGAAGCGGCGGCCAAAGTCCCGCCTGACGTGGAGGCCGCTGCCGGGGCTCCCGGACAATGGGAGACCTTGCAGCAGACCGTGGCGGGCTGCACGCTTTGCGGCCTTTGCGAAAGCCGTACCCAGACCGTTTTCGGCGTCGGCAGCCGATCCGCCGACTTGATGGTGATCGGCGAAGCCCCCGGTGCCGAGGAGGACCGGCGTGGCGAACCGTTCGTCGGGCGTGCCGGCAAGTTGCTCAACGCCATGCTGGCGGCGCTGGGCCTGCAGCGCGAACAGGTGTTCATCGCCAATATTCTCAAGTGCCGGCCACCGAACAACCGCGACCCGCTCGCGGACGAGGTGGCGTCCTGCATCCCCTACCTGCGGGAACAGATGCAGTTGCTCCGGCCGAAAGTCATCCTCTGCGTCGGCCGGGTGGCAGCCCAGAATCTGCTGCAGCAGGAACAGCCGCTGCGGGCACTGCGGGCCCGCGACCACGTATTCGATGCCGGGGATACCACCATCCCGGTCATCGTGAGTTATCATCCTGCCTATCTGCTGCGTAGCCCGGCGGACAAATCCAAGGCGTGGCATGATCTGAAGCGCCTGCGGCCGCTGCTGAGAGGGGAAAGCCGACCATGAGTGCGGTTCTGTCACCAGGGGAGCATGGCATACGGCGCATGCGCGAGAGCGACCTCTCCTGGGTGCTGGAGGTGGAGCGGGCTGCCTACGACTTTCCCTGGACCGAGGGCGTGTTCCGGGACTGCCTTCGGGTTGGCTACGGCTGTTGGGTTCTGCATGATGCCCGCGCCACTGCCGGACACCTGGTCATGTCGGTGGTGGCCGGGGAGGCCCATGTGCTGAATCTTTGCGTCCATCCCGGGCGGCAGGGCCAGGGGCTGGGGGCCGAACTGCTGGAGTACGGACTGTCGGCGGCGTCGCGACTGGGCGCCGAGATGGCCTTCCTGGAAGTGCGGCCCTCCAATCTGCCTGCCATCCGGTTGTACGAACGGGCCGGTTTCGGTGAAGTCGGCATTCGCAAGAGCTACTATCCGGCGCCCGGCGGTGCGCGCGAGGATGCCCTGATCCTCGCCCGTGCGCTGTTCCCCCAGTAAAGCCTGGCGGGGCGCCGGCGATCTCCCGAGGAGCAGATATGCAACCCCAGTTCCGAGCCGGTGACGACCGGAACGAGCGCCCGCCCAGGCCGACGTTCTGGCAGGTGGTACAGAGCATCCTGGCGGCGGCGTTCGGCGTGCAGTCGGAGGCGGCACGCAAGCGCGATTTCACGCGCGGCAGCCCGCTGCCCTATATCATCGGCGGTGTCGTATTCACGGTGCTGCTGATCGTCGTGCTGGTGGTGATCGTCAACATCGTTCTCAGCAGCGCCGGCCAGTAGTGCTCACAGACGTTCGATCTTGCGGTGTTGGGCGTCCAGCCGTTCCAGCGCGGAGCGGAACTCCGCCAGGCGCTGCTTTTCCTGGTCCACCACAGCCGGCGGGGCCTTTTCCACGAAGCTCGGATTGGCCAGCTTTTTCTCGGCCCGTTCCAGGTCTGCCCTGGCCTTGTCGCGCTCCTTGGCCAGGCGCTTGAGTTCGGCATCCTTGTCGATCAGCCCGGCCATCGGAACCAGCAACTGCATGTCGCCGACCAGGGCGATGGCCGATTCCGGCGCCTCGGTGCCCGCATCCAGCACGGTGATGGATTCCAGCCGTGCCAGTCGTTCAAGAAACAGCCGGTATTCCTCCAGGCGTCGCCGGTCTTCCGTCCCGGCGTTCTGCAGCAGCACGTTCAGCGGCTTGTTCGGGGAAATGTCCATTTCCCCGCGGATGCGGCGCACACCCAGGATGAAGCGCTTGATCCAGTCAATATCACCCTCGGCGCCGGCGTCTTCCCGTGCCCTGTCCGCTTCCGGGAACGCCTGGTGCGTGACGGTTTCCCCGGTGACGCCGGCCAGCGGTGCAACGCGCTGCCAGATCTCCTCGGTGATGAACGGCATGAACGGGTGGGCCAGACGCAGGATCTGTTCCAGTACCCGAACCAGTGTCTGCCGTGTGCCGCGCAAGGCCTGGGTATCGTCGGCGGTCTGCAGCACCGGCTTGGACAACTCCAGATACCAGTCGCAGTACTCGTTCCAGACGAATTCGTACAGCGCCTGCGAAGCCAGGTCGAAGCGGTAGCCCTGGATATGCTGGTTGATCTCCGCCTCGGTGCGCTGCAGGCGGGAGATGATCCAGCGGTCGGCCACGCTCAGGCGGATGCTACCGCCGTCGGCCGCGCAGTCCTCGCCCTCGGTGTTCATCAGCACGTAGCGGGCGGCATTCCATAGCTTGTTGCAGAAATTGCGGTAGCCGTCCACCCGGCCCATGTCGAACACCACGTCGCGACCGGTGGTGGCCAGCGAGGCGAAGGTAAAGCGCAGTGCGTCGGTGCCGTGGGGCGAGATCCCTTCCGGGAAATGCCGTCGGGTGGCCTTCTCGATGCGGCTGGCCATCTTCGGCTGCATCAGCCCGGTGGTGCGCTTGGCGACCAGCGCTTCCAGGTCGATGCCGTCGATGATGTCGATGGGGTCCAGCACGTTGCCCTTGGACTTGGACATCTTCTGGCCGTCGGCATCGCGCACCAGGCCGTGGATGTAGATCTCCCGGAACGGCACCTGGCCGTCCATGAACTTCATGCCCAGCATGATCATGCGGGCCACCCAGAAGAAGATGATGTCGAAGCCGGTGACCAGCACGCTGGTGGGGTAGAAGCGCTGCAAGGCCTCGGTATTCTCCGGCCAGCCCAGTGTGGAGAATGGCCACAGGCCGGATGAGAACCAGGTGTCCAGCACGTCCTCGTCCTGGCGCAGGTCCACATCCTTGCCGTGGTGGGCGCGGGCCGACTCGCGGGCGCCTTCCTCGCTGCGTGCCACGAAGATGTTCCCCTGGGCGTCGTACCAGGCGGGAATGCGGTGGCCCCACCAGAGCTGGCGCGAGATGCACCAGTCCTCGATCCGGTTCATCCAGTCGAAGTAGGTGTTCTTCCAGTTATCGGGCACGAAGCGGATCCGGCCGTCCTGCACGGCCTCGATGGCGGGCTTCGCCAGCGGCCCGGTGCGCACGAACCACTGGTCGGTGAGATAGGGCTCTACCACCGCGCCGCTGCGGTCGCCGCGGGGCACCATCAGCTTGTGATCCGCCACTTTCTCCAGCAGCCCCTGGGCGTCCAGATCGGCGACGATGCGCTTGCGGGCCTCGTAGCGGTCGAGGCCGCGATAGGCTTCCGGCGCATTGTCGTTGATGCTGGCGTCCGGCGTCAGGATATTGATCTGTTCCAGGTCATGCCGCATGCCCACGGCGTAGTCGTTGAAGTCGTGGGCGGGAGTGATCTTGACGCAGCCGGAACCGAATTCGGGGTCAACGTAGTCGTCGGCGATCACCGGAATCTGGCGGCCGGTGAGCGGCAGTTCCAGCATCTTGCCGATCAGCGGCCGGAAGCGTTCGTCGTCCGGGTGGACGGCCACCGCGGTGTCACCGAGCATGGTCTCCGGCCGGGTGGTGGCCACCGTGACGTGGCCGGAGCCGTCGGCCAGCGGGTAGCGCATGTGCCAGATGTGGCCGGATTCCTCCTCCGAGACCACCTCCAGGTCGGATACGGCGGTGTGCAGTACCGGATCCCAGTTCACCAGGCGCTTGCCACGGTAGATCAGGCCTTCCTCGTAGAGCCGCACGAAGGTCTCGCGCACGGCGTTGGACAGGCCGTCATCCATCGTGAAGCGCTCGCGCGCCCAGTCCACCGAAGCACCCATGCGCCGGAGCTGTTGCGTGATTGTGCCGCCGGATTCGGCTTTCCATTCCCAGACGCGTTCGATAAAGGCTTCACGGCCCAGGTCGTGGCGGGTCTTGCCTTCGGCGTTGAGCTGCCGCTCCACTACCATCTGCGTGGCGATGCCGGCATGGTCCGTGCCCGGCTGCCACAGGGTCTGGCGACCCTTCATGCGGTGGTAACGGATCAGCAGATCCATGATGGTGTCCTGGAACGCATGCCCCATGTGCAGCGTGCCGGTGACATTGGGCGGGGGAATCATGATGCAGTAGGGTTCGCCCTCTCCGCGCGGGGCGAAATAGCCGGCCTGCTCCCAATGGTCGTACCAGCGTTGCTCGATGCGTTTGGGGTCGTATGTCTTGTCCATGCGTTGCCTTGCTGCGTCGTCGATGGATGAACCGGGGTGCCCGGCCGGAATACGAGGGCGGAGTATACTAACCTTCCAACCGGTAAAGCCATGTCCCGGCGCCGTTGTACGGCTTGTCGCCAAGGCGCGCGAGCGCTGGCGTCGCCAGCAGGTGGTCGTTAGCGTCGGGCGGGATCTCAGTCCTTGTGTAACTGCTTGAGGACGGCCTGCAGGATCAGGTCGCCGCGACTCCGCAGTTTCGGCGGCAGGCGCTGTTGCCAGTCCGTATCCGCGCCGGCTGTTTCGCCGGTCGCGGAAAGGCGATGGCGGGGTAGCCACAGCCCCTGTTTCATCAATTCCTCGCCGGGGCAGACAACCTCGGTCAGGAGCGGTGCAGCGTGCTCGTCCTGCTTGTCCATATGCGTCAAGTGCCTACCGTATGGTGCTGGGGTTCCAGGCCCTGGTCGCGATACCAGCGAAAGCGTTGCCGGGCGGCCTGGAGCCGTTCCGGGGTCTGATCCGCCACTTCGGCGATCCGCTGCCAGGCCTCCAGCGTTTCCGGCGGGCTATCCGCCAGATTGACCAGCAGATCCAGGCCGGAACCGGGCTGGATACCTGCCGGACCGATGATCACCGGTTCGTCCGGATCGCCGTCCCACAGGCCGTGCGGCAGGAAGCTGCCGTCCCGGAATGTCCACAGCAGGGTGTCCATGCCGTGGGCCTGTGCCTCGTCCTGCGTGCGTATGAATGCACGATGCCCCTGGCCGACCGCCTTCTCCACCAGGCGGCAGGCCAGCAGCTCTGCCGCCTGCGGCTGCCCGTTGCCGGCAATGTAGAAATCGACCTGGGGCATGCGTGGTTACGCCTTGCGCTTACCGGCCTGCGCAATCAGATAGTGTGTCAGCAGCGGCACGGGCCGGCCGGTGGCGCCTTTCTGGTCGCCGCTTTTCCATGCGGTGCCGGCGATGTCCAGATGAGCCCAGCGCAACTTCTTCGTAAAGCGCGCCAGGAAGCAGCCGGCGGTGATCGTGCCCGCCGCGCGGCCTCCGATATTGGCCATGTCGGCGAAGTTGCTCTTCAGCAGCTCATCGTACTCCGGTGCCAGCGGTAGTTCCCAGGCCGGGTCGTCGGCCGATTTGCCGGCGGCCTGCAGATCATTGACCAGCGCCGCGTTGTTGCCCATCAGGCCGTGCATGTGGTTGCCCAGCGCGATGATGCAGGCGCCGGTCAGCGTGGCGATGTCCACCACGCTGCGCGGCTTGTAGCGTTCCACGTAGGTGAGGGCGTCGCACAACACCAGACGCCCTTCGGCATCGGTGTTCAGGATCTCGATGGTCTGGCCGGACATGCTGGTGACGATGTCGCCGGGCTTGGTGGCCTTGCCGTCCGGCATGTTCTCCACCGCCGGGATCACGCCCACCAGGTTGATTGGCAGGCCCAGTTGCGCCACCGCTTCCACGGTACCGAACACACTGGCCGCGCCGC
The DNA here is from genome assembly GCA_050485425.1 of Ectothiorhodospiraceae bacterium. Taxonomy (GTDB): domain Bacteria; phylum Pseudomonadota; class Gammaproteobacteria; order Nitrococcales; family Aquisalimonadaceae; genus LSCE01. The sequence goes on from JBJHBJ010000001.1 coordinate 100,139, forward strand.
ACATGTCGAACTTCATTTCATCCATGGCGGCGCCAGGCTTCAGCGAGATGCCGCCGGTATCGAAGGTGATGCCCTTGCCGACCAGTGCATAAGGCTGCTCGTCCTTGGCCGCTCCGCGATAATGCATGACAATCAATCGCGCGGGTTCGTGGCTGCCGTGGCTCACCGACAGCAGGGAGCCCATGCCCAGCTCCTCCATGGCCGGCTCGTCGAGTACGCTGACTTCCACCGAGCCGTGGCGCTCACCCAGACCATGGGCCTGCTCCGCCAGGTAGCTCGGCGTGCAGATGTTGCCCGGCAGGTTGCCCAGTTCACGAGCCAGGTTCATGCCGTTGCCCAGTGCCTTGCCCTGCTGGGCAGCCTGCTCCGCCTCCGCTGTATCGGACTTGCCGGGCACGCCGAAGCTTACCTTGCGCAGGATGGACTGCTGGCCGTTCTTCTTGCTCTTGCAGGTCTCGAACCGGTAGCCCAGCAGTTCCAGCGTCTGCGCGGCATCCCGGATCCGCCAGGCCAGATCCCGGCTCTTGACCGCGGCCTGCGGCAGATAGCAGACGGCATCCTTGGCACCGGCATTGGCCAGCACGGTGTGCATGGTCTGCACGGCCTGACGGTAGACCCGTTCGGTCAATTCCTTCTCCTTGCCCAGGCCCACCAGCAGCACGCGATCGGCAGGCACACCCGGGACGCGCGGCAGCAGCAGCGATTGTCCGGCCCGGCCATCCATGTCACCGGCCTTCACCAATTCCTGCAGATAGCCTTTGGCCGCCTTGTCCAACTGCGCGGCCTCGGCGCCGAGGTGGCGTTTCTCGAAAACGCCAACCACGACACAGCCGGCACGCTGCTTTTCCGGGGAGCCTGACTTGATCGCGAATTCCATCGACCACTCCTCTGTTACCAACCATTGGGGACGGATCAACACTGCCCGGCAGTGTAACGCGAAATCCGCGGAGTTGCCTGAGACGGGCACCGAATCCTTTGACCGCCAGGCCCGCGACCGGGACAATCCGGGCATATCTCCCGGGAGTCCCTGAGCGTTGAAACTGTCCATTGTCAGCCGCTATCTGGTAAGAGAAATCGCCCTGGCCTGGCTTGCCGTGACCATCGTTCTGGTGGCCGTGCTGTTCACCAACCGCCTGGTGCGTTATCTCGGCGATGCGGCAAGCGGGGCGTTGCCCGGCGACGTGATCCTGGTGCTGATGGGGTTCAAGGCGCTCAGTTACACCGGTCTGGTGATCCCCGGCAGCTTTTTCCTTGGTGTGATTCTGGCGCTGGGCCGGCTCTACAGGGACAGCGAGATGGCGGCCATGGGGGCCTGTGGTATCGGGCCGCGTCAGCTCTACAAGGCGCTGGCCCTGTTCGCCTTGCCGCTGACGTTGCTGGTGGGCTGGCTGGCCCTCGATGTCGGGCCCTGGGCAGCGCGGGAAGGACGGGAGGCCGAACAGCTGGCTCGCGAGACGGTGGAAATCCAGGCGATCCGTCCCGGTCGTTTCATCCAGTCCAGCCGTGCCGAGGGCATGTTCTATATCGAGCGTTTCAGTGAGGACGGTTCGCGCATGCGCGACGTCTTCCTGCAGACCCGGCAGGGCGGTGAACAGATCCTGCTGGCGGCCAGCGAGGGTTACATCGATGTGGACCCGGACACCGGCGACCAGTACCTGGTGCTGGTGGACGGCCGGCGCTATGACGGCAACCCCGGCAGCGCCCAGTGGCGGGTCATGGAATACGAACTGCACGGGGTGCGCATTGCCGAGGGCGACCCGCCGGACGTGCGGGTCCGGCGGGATGGCATGCCGACAGGTGACCTTTGGGGCTCCGATGACCTGCGCGAGGTAGCAGAGCTGCAATGGCGGCTGTCCATGCCGCTGATGGTGATTACGCTGGGCCTGATTGCCATCCCGATGAGCCGAAGCTCTCCCCGCGACGGCCGCTATGGCCGGTTGCTGCTGGCGGTGCTGATCTACGCGGTCTACTCCAACGGGCTGACCGTGTCCATGGGCTGGCTGGAGGATGGGGTGGTGCCGCCGGTGGTGGGATTGTGGCCGATACACCTGAGCGTGGCCGCTATCGGCGTGGCCTGGCTGATGAAGCAGTACGGCCTGCTGGGTTGGGGAGGACGCCGGCGATGATGACCCGCATCCTCGATCGCTACATCGCCAAGGCGGTGATCGCCGGCTCGCTGGTGGCCCTGGCGGTGTTTGTCTCGCTGATCCTGATCTTCAGTTTCGTCGAGGAAAGCGGCGACATCAGTGGTGACTACACCGCCTTCCGGGCGCTGCTCTACGTGGCGCTGCGCGCACCGCAGCGTGCCTATGAGTCCTTTCCCATTGCCACGCTGATCGGCAGCCTGATGACGCTGGGCGGGCTGGCCGCCCGGCACGAGCTGGTGGTCATGCGGGCTGCCGGCATGTCTATCCTCGGCATAGGCCGTTCGGTGGCCGTGGCCGGTGTGGCGCTGGCCGTGGCCGCCATCGCCCTGGGTGAGTGGGTGGCGCCGCCGGCCGAGCGCATGGCGTTGGAGGTCAAGGCCCAGGCGCGCAGCGGCGATGTGGCGGCGCTGAGCCAGGACGGTTTCTGGGCGCGGGATGGCCGGCGTTTCGTGCAGGTGGCGTCGGCGCCCAGCGCCAGCCAGCTCGATGGCGTGAATATCTACGACTTCGACCGCGGTCGTCGGTTGACACGCATCACCAGCGCGGTGCGCGCAGATCATGACGGCCGGTCCTGGGTGCTGCACCAGGTCGTGGAAACGCGCTTCGCCGAGGACGGCAGTATCGTGCGCGAGCGGAGTACGCTCGAGGAGTGGCCGTCAGAGTTGCATCCCGAGGTGCTGGATGTGGTGGTGGTTGACCCGGAAGCATTGTCGGTGCGCGACCTCTGGACCTACATCGGCTATCTCGAGCGAAACGAACTGGAGAGCGACCGCTACCGGCTGGCGTTCTGGCTGAAGCTGGCGACGCCGCTGGCAACCCTTACCATGCTGCTGCTGACCATCCCGCTGGCGTTCGGCTCCCTGCGCTCGGTGGGGGCGGGGCAACGCATTTTCATCGGCGTGATGATCGGCATCGCCTTCTTCCTGGGCAACAACCTGCTCAATCACCTGGGGCTGGTGTATGGGCTTCCGCCGATGGTCAGTGCGCTGCTGCCCACGCTGGTGTTCCTGGCCGCCGCCATAGCCGGCACGTCCCGGATACGTTAGGGGCCCCTGATCGATTCCCACTGTCGCCATACCTTGCCGGACGATCAGCCCTTCCTGGCTGGCGGGCAGTGCAGGATGACGGTGCCGGAGAGCAGGTCGCAGAGACTGTGACCCCTGGGATGAAACGGGACTGAGATCAGCCCCAGCGGTCCCAGCGTGACCACGCCCGCGGCCAGCCGCTTGACCGCGTCCGGCCAGCCCAGCTGCCCACCGTCCTGGCGTCGCACATAGAGATGCCATGCCTTCATGCCCAGTGTCTGCGCACCCCAGAGCCAGAACAGCGCGAAGAAGCCGAAACCCAGCACCAGCATGTAGGCCTGGAACAGCGGAATCCAGGGCGCAGGAATCTCCTCGCCGCCGGTCAGCGGCAGGACGGCGAACGTGCCGATGATCAACACGGCCGCGAGCAGCATGGTGTCGTAGGTCATCGCAGACAGTCTGCGCATGAAGCCGGCCGGTCTTGCGGTGGTCATCTCGGATCTGACGGTCATCGGGACGGAAGCGGGAAGGATGTATGGTGCTGCCGAGGGAAGCGCTGATTCTGCATCCCGCGCGGGCGATGCTATTATACGCCCTCACTTCTTGGGCTCAAGCACGGACACCAGTGACGGACGAACAGACAGCGCTACCCTTACCCCAGCCGGTTATCATTCCCCGTTCGGAACACGGGATCTCCCGTGCGGACATCAGCGATAACGCGTTGAAGGTGCTCTATCGCCTGAAAAACGCCGGTTACCAGGCCTATATGGTCGGTGGCGGCGTGCGGGATCTTTCGCTGGGGCGGGAGCCCAAGGATTTCGACGTGGCCACCGATGCCCGCCCCGAGGATGTCAAGGAGCTGTTCAGAAACTGCCGGTTGATTGGCCGGCGTTTCCGGCTCGCCCACGTGCATTTCGGCCCCGAGATCATCGAGGTGGCCACGTTCCGGGCGCTGCACGATCCGAATGGCGACGCCGACGGCGATGTTGCCATGGAGGACGGCCGCATACTCCGGGACAACGTCTACGGCACGGTGGAAGAAGACGCCATGCGCCGGGATTTCACGATCAACTCGCTTTACTACAATATCGCGGATTTCTCCATTGTCGACTTCGCCAACGGCGTGCCGGATCTCAAGGCGGGCCTGCTGCGGCTGATCGGTGATCCAGAGGCTCGCTACCGCGAGGATCCGGTGCGCATGCTCCGCGCCGTCCGTTTCGCCGCCAAGCTGGGCTTCCGGATCGAGGAGACCTCGGCGCGCCCCATTCCCGAAATGGCCGGCCTGCTGGAGCATATCCCGCAAGCGAGGTTGTTCGAGGAAGTGCTCAAGCTGCTGATGAGCGGCCAGGGCGCCGAAACCTTCGAAGTGTTGCGCCAGTATCGTCTGTTCGGACACCTGTTCCCCGACACGGACAGCCTGCTGGAGCAGGAGGAGGATGGCCTCTGGCTCCGTTTCATCAACGCGGCCCTGCGCAATACCGACCAGCGTATCGCCGACGGCAAGCCGGTCACGCCGGCCTTCCTGTTCGGGGCGCTGCTGTGGCCGGTCACCGTGGATCTGCAACAGCGCTACCAGGACCAGGGCGAGGACGAGGTGCCGGCCCTGCAGATTGCCAGCGCCGAGGCGCTGGACCGTCAGGTGGCGCGTGTTGCCATTCCCAAGCGGTTCTCGTTGCCCATGCGTGAGATCTTCCTGCTCCAGCCACGGCTCCAGCGTTACGGCCTGGGTGGCGGCAAGCGCGCCATGCGCCTGCTCGGCCATCCGCGATTCCGGGCGGCCTACGATTTCCTGTTGCTGCGGGCCGAAGTGGGGGATGCGTCGCAGGAACTGGCCGATTGGTGGACGCGCTTTCAGGACAGCAACGCCGGGGAGCGTGTCGAGATGGCCGCGCCGGGCGACGGCAAGGGACGCAAACGCCGTCGTCGGCGGCGGAAGCCGGCAGCCAGCGAATGACCGCGGCGGAAACCGTCTGGGTTGGCATCGGCAGCAATCTCGACGGCCCGGTGTCTCAGGTAAACCGTGCCCTGGAAGCATTGGCCGCATTACCCCGCACCCGTCTGCTCCGCGCCTCCTCGCTCTATCGCAGCCCGCCCATGGGACCGCAGGATCAGCCGGACTACATCAACGCCGTGGCAATGCTGGAAACCGGGTTGTCGCCGCTCGGCCTGCTGCAGGAACTGCAGGAGGTCGAACAACGCAGCGGCCGCCGCAAGCTGCGGCACTGGGGAGAGCGCAGCCTGGACCTGGACATGCTGCTGTACGGGAGCATGACGCTGAATCATCCCAGGCTGGTCCTGCCGCATCCGGGCATACCGGATCGCGCCTTCGTCCTGTATCCTCTCGCAGAACTGGATCCGACGCTGGTCGTGCCTGGCCACGGACAGGTTTCCGAGATGCTGAGCCGGCTGCCATCCGGCTCGGCAGCAAGCAGAATTCGACATGGAAGCGCTGATTGAAAACACTTCCATAAAATCCGGAATGGCAGGTATGACTGACTCGACACTGGACGCTTCCTTCAAGGCTCCCGGCCACCTGGTGGTGGAAGGCCCTATCGGTGTGGGCAAGACTAGTCTTGCCCGCCGGCTGGCCACCAGTTTCGGCAGCGAACTGCTGCTGGAGGGCGCCGACGAGAACCCTTTCCTGGAACGTTTCTACCAGAACCCCCGGGATGCCGCGTTCCCCACGCAGATGTATTTTCTGCTGCAGCGTGCCGAGCAACTGCGCGGCCTGCGCCAGCAGGACATGTTCGAGCAGTCGCGGGTGGCGGATTTCCTGTTCGAGAAAGACCGCATTTTTGCCGAACTGACGCTCAACGATGCGGAATTCGATCTGTATTCCCGGGTGTTCGATCACCTCTCGCCGGACCTCTCTCCGCCGGATCTGGTGATTTACCTCCAGGCGCCGGTGGAAGTGCTGATGGAGCGCATCCGCCGTCGCGGCATCCGTCACGAACAGTCCATCAGCGCCGATTATCTGCGCCGCCTGTGCGATGCCTACATCGAGTTCTTCTACCATTACGAAGCCTCGCCGCTGCTGATCGTCAATGCGGCCGAGATCGACCTGGTTTCCAGCGATGCCGACTACAGCGTGCTGCTGGAGCGCATCGCTTCGCTGGGTAGCGGTCGCCATTACTTCAACCCGGCGCCGATCGCGCTGTCCTGAGCCGGCGGGTGTTTTCGGGCGTCGCGGATGTCAAGAGGTTTCCATGCAACTGATCCATGAAGTGTCCCGTCTGCGAGAAACCGTCGCGGCCTGGAAACGCGAGGGTTTGCGGGTCGGTCTCGTTCCCACCATGGGCAATCTGCATGACGGCCACATCAGTCTGGTGCATCAGGCGCGCGGGCTGGCCGACCGGTTGGTGGCCACGGTCTTCGTCAACCCGATGCAGTTCGGCGAGGGCGAGGATTTCCAGAGCTATCCGCGCACGCTGGACGCGGACAGTGCCCGTCTGCGGGAGCAGGGTGTCGATGTATTGTTCGCACCCGCTGTGGAGGACATGTATCCGGGCGGTACCCGCTCCGCAACGCGGGTGCAGCCGCCGGTGGAACTGACGGAGAAGCTGTGCGGGCTGGCCCGGCCCGGACATTTCACCGGCGTCGCCACCGTGGTATCGAAGCTGTTCAATCTGGTGCAGCCGGACGTGGCAGTATTCGGCAAGAAGGACTTCCAGCAACTGCAGGTGATCCGGCGCGTGGCGCTGGACATGAACCTGCCGGTGGAGGTGCACGGCTGCGAAACCGTGCGTGAGGCTGACGGCCTGGCCATGAGTTCGCGCAACAGCTACCTCACCGCCGAGGAGCGCGACAGGGCGCCGGCACTGAACCGCGCGCTGGAACGGCTGGCGGCGCGGCTGCTGGAGGACGGCGCCGATCGGGTCGGGCTTGAGCGCGCGGCCATGGCCGAACTGGAACAGGCCGGCCTGAACCCCGAATATGTCGCGGTTCTGCGCAGCAACGATCTTGGCACGCCCGGGACAGGGGACCGTGAGCTGGTGGTGCTGGGTGCGGTCAGGCTGGGACGTGCGCGGCTGATCGACAACCGCGAGGTGCGGCTGCCGTGAATGTCGCGACACGTCCTTCGCGTATTGCGGCGCCCCGGGGAATGTGCATACTATGCTGCTCTGCAAAACACGGTCGCTGAATCGACATCGCCGGCAACAGCCGGTGAGACAGCCACCAGACCCGATTCGAACCATCGTCATGTGTGCCGGCTGACGCCTTCGGGCAGCCCCGGCCGGGCGAGGAGCGACCTTAGCGTGGAGACGATCCAATGCAGCTGAACATGCTCAAGTGCAAACTCCATCAGGCCTGCGTGACGCAGGTCGAACTGGATTACGAGGGCTCCTGCGCCATCGACGCGGACCTGATGGACGCCGCCGGAATCCTGGAATACGAGCAGATCCAGATCTACAACCTCGCCAACGGCGAGCGTTTCACGACCTACGCCATTCGTGGCGAAGCCGGGTCCCGGATGATTTCCGTGAACGGTGCCGCCGCCCACAAGGCCGGCGAGGGTGATCGGATTATCATCTGCGCGTATGCCGTTGTGGACGAGAAGGAACTGAGCGAGTTCAAGCCCAGCCTGGTGTACTGCGACAAGCAGAACAACATCGTCAACATGCGCAAGGATATCCCGCTGCAGGTGGCCTGAGCCCTCCCGCGCGGCAGGATCTGACCGAAGGCCCGGCGGGCGACCGCCGGGCCTTATTAAAGGTTAGTATCGTTTGAAGAATGCTTCGTATTTACTCAGGACCGCTGAAAGCGACCGGCCTGGTGCGCCAGCGCCAGCTCCCTGACCAGCGGTTTCATGAAAAAGCTCTTCTCCGGCTGCAGGTGCGTGTCCACGCCCAGTTCCGCCAGCGTGTCCGCGATCACCGGACCCACCGCCGCTACCAGGGTGGCCGCAAGGCCGGCACGTAGCTCCGCACCGCGGCCGGCGGCGTCGGCAACCGTGAACAGCCGCTCCACCTGCGCCTTGCTGGTAAACGCGATAGCGTCGACCCGGCGCCGGGTCAGCGCGTCCACCAGTGCCAGTACCTCCGGATCGTCGGTATCCGAGACGTACTCGTACGGTGCCACCGCATCCACGGACGCCGCGCCGGCCCGCTCCAGCGCTTCCATCAGCGCCGGGTTCGGCTCCTGGCCGTAGAGCTGGACAGCCACGCGGCAGCCGGCGATGTCCAGCGCTTCCAGCGTCCGGATCACACCGGCCGTGGTAGGGGCGTCCGCCACCCGTGTGGGGCGCAGGTCGATGCTGCGCAGCGCCCGGCCGGGCTTGGGGCCCCGGGTCAGGGTCCGGCAGCGCCCCAGGGCGGTCTTGAAGGCGTCCAGGTGCTGGTGGCGCTCGGCGCTTCCCAGCAAGCGATACAGTCCCTCGCCGGTGAGCAGGACCAGCCAGTCCGGCGGCTGCTTGATGAACCGCTCCAGCCACGCCTGGACCGCCTGCTGATCGGTCGCATCGCGAATCGCCACCAGGGGGCAGCGCAGCGTTTCTGCGCCGCGTTCTTCCAGCATGCTGGCGAACAGGTCCAACTGGCGGCTTTCGGGCACCGCAATGGTGAGTCCGGTCAGCGAGTCTTCCATTCCAGGGTGTCTCCTTGGTGATTTCTCGGGAAGCGTTGGTCAATTCTCGCGCGAACGAGGCAGTTGGTCAGCACCCCCCTGATGCTCCCCCAGCGCTCGCGTCTGCCGCTCCAGTGCCCAGTTTACGTGTTCCCTGACCATCTCCGAGGGGTGGTCCAGGCGGTTTCGCAACGCGTCGACAATCTGCGCCGAGGGCCGCGCATTGCCCAGCGCCACCGCCAGGTTACGCAGCCAGCGCACATGGCCCAGCCGCCGTATGGCGGAGCCCTCCGTGCGCTGCAGGAATGTTTCCTCGTCCCACTGGAACAGGCGCAGCAGGCCGGCACTGTCCAGTCCGTGCCGCGGCCTGAAATCCGGTTCCGAGGCCGGCCGGGCGAACTTGTTCCACGGGCAGTAGAGCTGGCAGTCGTCGCAACCGAACACGCGATTGCCCATCAATGGACGCAGCTCCAGCGGAATCGGCTCGTGGCTCTCGATGGTGAGGTAGGCAATGCAGCGGCGAGCATCCAGTTGATAGGGCGCGACAATGGCGGCGGTGGGGCAGATGTCCATGCATGTGGTGCAGGAGCCGCAGTGGCCCGTCGCGGGTTCGTCCACCGGCAGCGGCAGATCGGTATAGAGTTCGCCCAGGAAGAACCAGGATCCGGCCTGGCGATTGATGAGCACGGTATGCTTGCCGATCCAGCCGAGCCCGGCCTTCTCCGCCAGTGGCTTTTCCAGCACCGGAGCGCTGTCCACCAGCGCCCGATAGCCGAATGGCCCGATCTCGGCCTCCATGCGGCGGGCCAGGTGCTGCAAGCGCTTGCGCATCAGCTTGTGGTAGTCGCGCCCCAGCGCATATCGCGCCACGAAGGCCTGGCCCGGTCGCTGAAGCTGCCCGGCGTGTTCGGCCGTGTCACCGCCGGGCCAGTAGTCCATGCGCACCGAGATTACCCGGCAGGTGTCCGGCTGGAGCTCGGCGGGATTGTCCCGCAGGGCACGGTGGCGGGCCATGTAGTCCATATCGCCGTGATAGCCCTTGTGCAGCCACTCCCGCAGGCGACGGCTGGCCTGGCGCAGGTCCACGTCGGTGACCCCGAGCTGCTGGAAGCCCAGTTCGCCAGCCCAGCCGTCCAGCTGCGTTCGCAGCCGGAGCAGTTGATCGGTGTCGTATCGCAGCGCCTCGGCCATATCCGTATTGTACGCGTATGGCCTCATTGCCGGGACCCCGCTTATACTCCCGGGCACGAGACTGACCTTCCAGGAGGCAACGCCATGATTCAGCCTGCTACACATCCCGCCTCGCCCCTTGCCCCACCAGCTTGGAAATCACTGAATCATGGTTTTGCCTCCTGAAGGGGTGGTCACGCTACCCGTTGCCCTGTACCGGGCAGAACAGGTCGCGACCCTGGACCGGATCGCCATCCGTGAGCTCGGTGTTCCCGGCCTCACGCTGATGGAAAAAGCGGGTGCCTTCGCCTACCGGGCCCTGCGCGCGAGCTGGCCGCAACGTGATCACCTGGCGGTGTTGTGCGGCGCCGGCAACAATGCCGGCGATGGTTACGTGGTCGCCCGCCTGGCTCGGCAGGAGGGCCTGGATGTCAGCGTGATCGCCCTGGTTGATGTGGACCAGCTTCGGGGGGACGCGGCGACCGTCGCCGAGCGTTACCGCGCCGAGGGAGGAAGGATCCAGCCTTTCGACGGGAGACTGCCGGCCGGAGTGGACGTGGTCGTGGACGCGCTTTTCGGTACCGGGCTCAGCCGGCCGGTGGAGGGCCGCTGGGCCGATGCCGTTGCCACGGTCAACCGTGCCGGCCTGCCTGTACTGTCCATCGACATTCCGTCCGGCGTCAGCGGCAATACCGGTGCGGTGCTGGGCAGCGCTATCCGGGCCGATATCACGACCACGTACATCGGTCTCAAACAGGGGCTCTATACCGCCTCCGGTCGGGCGCTGGCCGGCGAAATCCTCTATTCGGACCTGGACCTTCCGGCCGATCTTCACGAGCGCGAGTCAGCCTCCGCACTGCGTATGGATTATTTCTCGCTGCGCCATCGTCTGCTGCCCAGGGCCCGGGACGGACACAAGGGGGATTACGGCCACGTGCTGGTGGTCGGTGGTGATCATGGCATGGGCGGAGCGGCGCTGATGGCGGCACGCGCCGCGCTGCGGGTGGGGGCAGGCCTGGTATCCGTCGCCACCCGCGCCGAGCATGCGACAGGCATGCTTGCGGCGCAGCCGGAGCTGATGGTGCACGGCATCCGCTCGCCGGACGACCTCCAGCCCCTGCTGCAGCGTTGCAATACCATCGTGCTGGGGCCGGGGCTGGGCCAGGCGGACTGGGGGCGGGAGCTGTTCCGGCGTGCGCTTGCCGCCGGGCGGCGCAGCGTGCTGGATGCCGATGCACTGAATCTGCTGGCGGCGGACAACGCCCGGAGGGATGACTGGATCCTGACGCCGCATCCGGGCGAGGCCGGTCGTTTGCTCGGGATGAAAAGCACCGACGTGCAGCAGGACCGGTTCGCAGCGGTCACCCGGCTCCGGCAGCACTACGGCGGGGCCGCGGTGCTGAAAGGAGCGGGTACGCTGGTGCTGGGCACCGACCAGCCCGTCCGGGTCTGTGACGGCGGTAATCCGGGTATGGCCAGCGGCGGCACCGGCGATGTGCTCTCGGGCGTGCTGGGCGGTTTGCTGGCGCAGGGGTTCGGTCTGCAGGAAGCCGCGGAGCTGGGCGTCTGCATGCACGCCGCGGCCGGGGACCAGGCGGCGGAAGGCGGTGAACGCGGCCTGGCGGCCACCGACCTCATCCCCCACTTGCGCCGCCTGGCGAACCCCCTATGAGTGCGCTGATTTTGCCGGACGCGGAGGCAACGGAGGCGTTGGGCAGCGTGCTCGCCGCCCGTGCACCGGCGCATTGCGTGATCTACCTGCACGGGGATCTGGGTGCCGGCAAGACCACGCTGGTCCGCGGGCTACTGCGGAGGCTGGGTCATCAAGGACCCGTACCCAGCCCGACCTATACCCTGTTGGAGCCTTACGAGCTGGAGGGCAGGACTGTCCTTCATCTGGACCTCTACCGTCTGTCAGACCCGGGGGAGCTGGATTATCTCGGCTTCCGGGACTATCTGGCCAGGCCGCTGCTGATGCTGGTGGAGTGGCCCGGCAGGGGGGGGGATGCGCTACCGCCGGCGGATCTGGAAGTGACCCTGGATTATTCAGGGGATCAAAGGCTTGCGAGTCTCGTCGCGCGCACGGAGAGCGGCCGGGAAATGCTTTCTGAATGAGTTTTGACTTTTTCTAGATTTCCCTTCTATCTGACTGCTTAAGCTGGTTTTTCTTGCATTCTCTCTTCAGAAGTATTTAACTTTGTTCATGACTTCTCGCCGACGGGGTTTCCTGGGTTCGACATGAAACGCGCGTTCGTGTTGCTGTTGTTGATGACTTTCGCCGCGCTGGCAGTCGCCGATGTGCGTGTGGAAGGCGCCCGGGTGTGGGCGGACGGCGAGCGTACGCGCGTCGTATTCGACCTGAGCGGCCCGGTGGAACACAGTGTTTTCGCGCTGAAGGATCCTGAGCGCGTGGTAATCGACATGTCCGGCACGCGTTTGAGCAGCTCCAGCACGCCGGGCGGCCAGGGGTTGCTGAAGGGGATCCGGGCGGCCCCCCGCGGCGAGCGTGACCTGCGCGTGGTACTGGACGTCAGCGAGACCGTGCGCATGCAGAGCTTCCTGGTGGAGCCCAGCGGCGAGTACGGACACCGGCTCGTGGTGGACCTTCGCGGCGGTGGCGAGCGCGAACAGCCTGTGCGCACCGCTTCCAGTGACGGCCGGCGGGAACTGGTCGTTGCCATCGATCCCGGTCATGGCGGTCGTGACCCCGGCGCCATCGGCCCCAGCGGCACGCGCGAGAAGGACGTGGTGCTGGGGGTGGGCCGCAAGCTGGCCTACCTGCTTGAACGCGAACCCGGCGTGCGGCCCCTGCTGATCCGGGACAGCGACGTCTTCGTGCCGCTCGCCGAGCGCCGGGAGATGGCGCGATCGGAGCGCGCGGATATCTTCATCTCGCTGCATGCAGACGCCGTGGAGAGTGGCGGACCCAGGGGCAGTTCGGTGTATACGCTGTCCCAGACCGGGGCGACCTCTCAGGCCGCGCGGCTGCTTGCGCAGCGCGAAAATGCGGCGGATATGATCGGCGGTGTCTCGCTGTCCGACAAGGACGATCTGGTTCGTTCGGTGCTGGTGGATCTCTCCCGTGGTGCAACGCTGGAGGCGAGCGTGGAACTGGCTGCCGACCTGCTGACGGAGTTGTCCACCGTGGGGCCGATTCACAAGCGTGACGTGGAGCGCGCCGGTTTCGTGGTGCTGCAGTCCCTGGATATGCCCTCGGTGCTTGTGGAGCTGGCTTTCATCTCCAACCCGGTTGAAGAGCGTCAGCTGCGTAGTCCGGATCATCAGTGGAAACTGGCGCGGGCCATTGCCGCTGGCGTTTCCAGCTACGCCGAACAGCATCTTCCGGCCGATTCCCGCATGGCCTCCGGCAATGGTGGACGGGAGCACGTGGTTCGCCGGGGGGAGACGCTCAGCGGCATCGCCCGACAACATCAGGTCAGCGTCAGCGAGCTGCGGTCGGCGAATGATCTGAACGACGACCGTATCGTGGTCGGACGGAAACTGCGCATTCCCTGAGCCGACCGTATCGACCGCTGTGGCTCCTGCCGCTCTTCCTCGGGATGCTGGCACGTCCGGAGGTCTTCCCGGTGAGCCGTTATTTGCCGGCCATTCCCCTCGTTCCCGGTATATTCCCCGGTACGCCCGCACGTACCGGAAGGGCGGTATACAAGCCCCCGGATCCCGTTACGGCCAGTGTGTCCCTGGTGCGGGAAAAGATCGCGGGCGTGGATCGACGGAAGGTGCTTCGGTCATAATGCCTGGTTCATCGCCCGCGAACAGACGAAGGGATTTGCACCATGGCGCAACCGCGCATCCGCCAGCTCCCGGAGCAACTCATCAACCAGATCGCCGCCGGCGAGGTCGTGGAGCGGCCGGCGTCTGTGGTCAAGGAACTGCTGGAAAACAGCCTGGATGCCGGTGCGGACCGGATCGAGGTCGATCTGGAACTGGGTGGCAAGCGGCTCATCCGAATTCGCGACAACGGCATGGGCATGTTGCGCGACGAACTGGCGCTGGCGGTGTCGCGGCATGCCACCAGCAAGATCGGCAGCCTGCAGGACCTGGAGCGGGTGGGAAGCCTTGGGTTCCGCGGTGAGGCATTGCCCAGTATTGCCTCCGTGTCCCGGTTGACACTTACCTCCAGGGGCCGCGACGAGGAACTGGCCTGGGCGCTGGACTGCGACGGCAGCGATGCGCAGATGGAGGTACGCCCGGCCGCCCATCCTTCCGGTTCCACCGTGGAAGTGCGGGATCTGTTCTTCAACACACCGGGTCGGCGCAAGTTCCTGCGCGCCGACCGTACCGAATTTTCTCACGTGCAGGAGGCGGTCAAGCGGCTCGCGCTGTCCCGCTTCGACTTCAGCCTGCAGCTTCGCCACAACGACCGCGTGGTATCGCAACTGCCGGCGGCCGGTGACGATGGCGCGGCCGAGGAGCGGGTGGCGCGGTTGCTGGGCGAATCCTTCGTCGAGCACGCGCTGCGGGTGGAGGTGGAGGCCGCCGGTCTGAAGCTGGCGGGCTGGATAGCCCTGCCCACCTTCTCCCGGGTACAGGCGGACCTGCAGTACTTCTACGTCAACGGCCGTGTGGTCAAGGACCGCATGGCCGCGCATGCGGTCCGGCGGGCCTACCACGATGTGCTGTTCAAGGACCGGTACCCGGCCTACCTGCTCTATCTGGATGTCGACCCCGGACAGGTGGATGTGAACGTTCACCCGGCCAAACACGAGGTGCGCTTCCGTGACGGCCGGCTGATCTACGATTTCATCCACCGCCACCTGCACCAGATCCTGGAAGGGGTCCGCCCCGAGCAGGGCACGGAATCCGCCGCGCGTCCGTTCTCGCCGCCGCCCGGCCGGACGGCGCCGGTATTCCAGGCGCCCGGCCAGTCACGCATGGCGTTCCCGGTGGCCGAGGCCAGGGCGCTGTATGGCGAGCCCGCGTCCGCGCCGTTTCAGGCACCTGCCTCGCCGGTTGCAACGGATGTCGCAGAGGCAGCACGGGGCGGGGCGCCGCAACCCGCGTTACTCCAGGAAAGGCCCAGCGCAGCGCATCCTCATCCGCGTCCCCGGCCGGATCCGACCTCTGGTGATGCCCCACCCATGGGCTACGCGCTGGCGCAGATCCACGGCATCTACATCCTGGCGCAGAACGCCCACGGTGTGGTGCTGGTGGACATGCATGCCGCGCATGAGCGCATCGTCTACGAACGGCTGAAGCGGGCGGCCGCGGAGCAGGGTATTGCCGCCCAGCCGCTACTGGTCCCGCTACGTCTGGCGGTCAGTCCGCAGGAAGCGGAACTGGGCGAGTCCCACGCCGAGAGCTTTTCCCGCCTCGGATTCGAAGTGGACCGCAGTGGGCCGGAAACATTGCTGGTGCGGCAGGTCCCGGTACTGCTTCAGCAGGCCGACACCGAGCGTCTGGTCCGTGACGTGCTCAGCGACCTGGTCGCCACCGGCGACAGCTCGCGGCTGCAGGAACAACTGAACCACGTGCTGGCGACCATGGCCTGCCACGGCTCGGTACGAGCGAACCGCCGGCTTACCTTAGCAGAGATGAACGCCCTGCTACGGGATATGGAGCAAACGCCGAACAGCGGGCAGTGCAACCACGGCCGCCCCACCTGGACACAGCTCAGCGTGGACGAACTGGACCGCCTGTTCCTGCGCGGCCAGTGACCACCGGGATGGATCGCGGGATCCCCGTCTTCTGCCTGATGGGCCCCACCGCCTCCGGCAAGACCGGACTGGCGGTGGAGCTGGTGCAGCGGCTGCCGTTGCAGATCATCAGTGTGGATTCGGCGCTGATCTACCGTGGCATGGACATCGGCACGGCCAAGCCCGACGCCGGGCTGCTGGCTCGTGCTCCGCACCGTCTGATTGATATCCGCGACCCGCACGAGTCCTATTCGGCTGCCGGTTTCCGAGGGGATGCGCTGCGGGAAATCGCCGATATCCGGGGCTCGGGCCAGTGGCCGCTGCTGGTCGGAGGTACCGGCCTGTATTTCAGGGCGCTGGAGCAGGGGCTCTCGCCGCTGCCGGAAGCCGATCCCGCGCTACGCGAGCGATTGCTGGCGGAGGCGGCGCGGATCGGATGGGCCGCATTGCACGAGGGGCTTGCGCGGCTTGATCCGGAATCCGCCGCGCGCATCCATCCCAATGATACCCAGCGCATTCAGCGAGCGCTGGAGGTCTGTGAGCTTGCAGGGCGGCCCATGAGCGCCATCCTGCGGGGGCAGCGCCACGGGCAGGGCGGTCTGCGCTTCATCAAGTGGGGCCTGATGCCCCCGGACCGCGCGGAGCTGCATGAGCGCATCGGGCGGCGCTTCCTGCAGATGCTGGAACAGGGCTTCGAGGACGAGGTGCGTCGCCTGCGGGCACGCCCGGAACTGGATTTGAACAAACCGGCCATGCGTGCTGTCGGTTACCGGCAGATATGGCGCTATCTGGACGGGGACTGGGATCGCACTACCATGATAGAGAAGGGCATTGTTGCAACGCGCAATTATGCCAAGCGCCAGATCACCTGGTTGCGCAAGGAGCCCGGGTTGAACTGGGTGGACCCGACAAGGCCCGGGACGGTGCGGGACATCGCCTATTGTGTTGAGAAGGTATTGCCCCAATCTGTCCCATAGGTAGCCGTCAGGCCGCTTTGGGGTCATCGTGCTGTGCTACAATCGTGGCGCGGGAGTCCGGAGCGTTCGCGGGAGTTGACTAGCGCTTCCTACAGGGTTTCGGCAAGGCAGATGGTTGGTTCGGCAACAGCTGTGTTGGCCGGAAAACAACAAGCGATTGATAAGAACGAGGGGTTACATTCATGTCCAAAGGACAATCTCTGCAGGAACCATTCCTGAACGCGCTTCGGAAGGAACGGATTCCAGTGTCTATCTATCTGGTCAACGGCATCAAACTGCAGGGCCAGATCGAATCCTTCGACCAGTTCGTTGTGCTGCTGAAGAACACGGTTAGCCAGATGGTCTACAAACATGCGATTTCCACGGTCGTGCCGGCCCGCAACGTCAAACTTGCGCCGTCCGAGTCCGACCGGGGTGGTTCGGATATTGGCAACGCCTGATTCCTTCAATGGCTCCGCGTCGGAGCTGAACTTCTTTGAACGGCCTGCCGGGGGTGAGCGGGCCGTTCTTGTTCATCTGGATCTTGGAACCGGTGATGCCGAGCTGGAACTCGACGAGTTGCACGCCCTGGCGGAATCCGCCGGCGCCCAGGTCATCGACCGGCTGATCAGTCGTCGCGGCCGGCCAGATGCCCGGTACTTCCTGGGTCGGGGCCGGGTCGAGGAACTGGCTGCCCTGGTGGCTGCCGGCGAGGCCGACCTGGTCATCGTCAACCACGCCCTGTCTCCCAGCCAGGAGCGCAATCTGGAGAAGGCCTTGCAGTGCCAGGTTCTGGACCGCACCGGTCTGATCCTGGATATCTTTGCCCAGCGCGCCCGCAGCCACGAAGGCAAGCTCCAGGTGGAGCTGGCGCAGCTGCGCCATGTGGCTTCCCGGCTGGTCCGGGGCTGGAGCCATCTGGAACGGCAGAAGGGCGGCATCGGCATGCGCGGGCCGGGTGAAACGCAGCTCGAGATGGACCGGCGCATGCTCGGTGTGCGCATCAAGCAACTGGAGCGCCGTCTGGCCAAGGTCCGGCAACAGCGCGAGCAGGGGCGTCAGGCCCGCCGTCGCCGGGAAATGGCCACCGTCTCGCTGGTCGGTTACACCAATGCCGGGAAGTCCACGTTGTTCAACGCGTTGACCCACGCCCACGTCTACGCTGACGACCGTCTGTTCGCGACACTGGATACCACCTTGCGGCGCCTGGAATTGCCCAAGGGCGAGCCGGTCATCCTGGCGGATACGGTCGGCTTCATCCGCGAACTCCCGCACCAGCTTGTTGCCGCATTCCGCTCCACGCTGGAGGAGGCGGCCGAGTCCGAGCTGCTGCTGCACGTCGTGGATGCCTCCGAACCCAACCGGCAGGAGAGCATTCGGGAAGTGGAATCCGTGCTGAAGGACATCGATGCGGATCAATTGCCGCGCCTGCGTGTCTATAACAAGGTTGACCTGGCGGATAGGGCCCCTGGCCGTCGCCGGGATCCCGAAACCGGGGTCGATGAGATCTGGGTTTCGGCCGTGACCGGAGCCGGACTGGACCTGCTGGCCGAGGCCGTGCAGGACGCACTGGGTGCCGATCGTGTCCATGGCGTGGTACGGTTACAGCCAACGGATGGCCGATTGCGCGCGCGGCTGTTCGAGCTGGGCCAGGTGATCAGGGAGCAGCCGGAGGACGATGGCAGCCTCAGGCTGGAAGTCGATCTGCGGCGGGCCGACCTGGAACGCTTGTACGAGAAGGAGGGTCTGACCTGTCCAGTGGAGCCGGTTCACGGCTGATCGCATTGCCCGGTGCGAGGAAGCGCTGGCGGACTTCCCCTCGGGAGTGACTGGATTCCATCGGATAATTGTCGTCTTCCCTTGCGGCGGTGCCGACGGGGTCATTACAATCCTGCCTGTTTGCCTGTCAATCGCGCTTGCGCGCGGAGTGGCAGCCCGGCGATCGGGGTTGGCCCACGAGATGGAAGAAACGCCTGTTATACCGGGATAGCGTCGATACGATACCGGCGCAAAATACGGCTGCGCGAGATGCACGCACGCCAGAGACCGTACGGAGAGAGATTGTATGTCGTGGAATGAACCGGGACGCGGTAACCGCGATCCCTGGGGTGGGGGTGGATCCGGAGGCAATCAGGGGCCGCCCGACCTCGATGAGGTGGTGAAGAAGCTGCGCGGCAAGCTCGGCGGCATGTTCGGTGGCAAGGGGTCATCGGGCGGTGGTGGTGCCGAAGGCGGCTCGGGTGGCGGGGGCGTCAGCGCAACCGGTATCGGGCTGATTGTCGGCGTCATTCTCCTGATCTGGCTGGCTTCCGGCATCTATATCGTCGACGAGGGCCAGCGCGGCCTGGAGCTGCGTTTCGGCCGCTATCATGCCACCACGATGCCTGGCCCTCACTGGCATCCGCCGTACCCCATCGGTTCCGTGGAGCGCGTCAACGTGGAAGAGCGGCGGGTGGCCGAGATCGGTTACCAGAGCGGTCCCGGTGACCGCCGTCAGAAGGTGCCCCGCGAGGCGCTGATGCTGTCGCAGGACGAGAACATCATCGACGTCCAGTTGGCTGTGCAGTACCGGGTCAGGGACCCGAAACTGTACCAGTTCAATTTTCGCGATCCCGATCAGACGCTGCATCAGGTGACGGAGAGCGCCTTGCGTGAAGTGGTTGGTCAGCGTCGCATGGACTTCGTGCTGACCGAAGGCCGGGCGGAAGTGGCGGAGGAAGTGACCCGCCTGCTGAGGGAGACCATGGACCGCTACGAGACGGGGCTGGAAATCATCACGGTGGACGTGCAGGACGTGCAGCCGCCGGAGCCCGTGCAGGCTGCCTTCGAAGACGCCATCATGGCGCGCGAGGATGAGCAGCGCGTGATCAACGAGGCCAACGCCTACCGCAACGAACTGGTGGCCCGTGCCCGTGGTGAGGCCGCCCGCATTCGCGAGGAGGCCATGGGTTACCGCTTCCGCGTGGTGGCAGACGCCGAGGGTGAAAGCGCGCGCTTCGTCGCGCTGCTGCAGGAATACCAGCAGGCCCCCGATGTGACCCGCCAACGGCTGTATCTGGACGCGCTGGCCGAGATCCTGAACCGTTCCAGCAAGGTCATGATCGATCAGGCAGCGGGCGACGCGCTGCTGTATCTGCCGCTGGACAAGCTGCGGGAAGGCCGTCAGGCCCGCACCGGCAACGAGACGCCGCGCCTCGACCCCGACATTCTGAACCGTCGGGTGACACCGTCCGGAGCGGCCGATACCAGCCGCAGCCGGGGTGATCTGCGCAGCCGGGAGGGTCGCTGATGACTGCCGTACGCAATTTCGTGCTGATTGTTCTCGGCCTGGCAGCCGTGGTGCTGTACTTCTCGGTGTTCACCGTCCACGAGACGGAGCGCGCCCTGAAGTTCCGGCTGGGTGAGGTGATTCGTGCCGAGTACGAGCCCGGGCTGCATTTCAAGATGCCGTTCATCACCAACGTGCGCAAGTTCGACGCCCGCGTGCAGACGCTGGACGCGGAGCCTGATCGTTACCTGACCGGGGAACTGAAGAACCTGATCGTGGATGCCTTCGTGAAATGGCGGGTGTCCGAGACACGTCAGTTCTACACCACGGTGCAGGGCAACGTGACCGAGGCGAACCGCCGCCTGGACGTGCGCGTGAAGGACATGCTGCGCAGCGAGTTCGGCCGGCGCGACGTGCAGGACGTGATCTCCGACGACCGCGCCCTGATCATGGACATCCTGCGGGAAGGCCTGAACGACTACGCCCAGACCATCGGCGTGGAAGTCGTCGATGTGCGCCTGAAACGCGTGGACCTGCCGCCGGCGGTCAGCGAATCGGTGTTCGCCCGTATGCGTGCCGACCGCGAGCGGGTGGCACGGGACATCCGCGCCCGTGGCGACGAGGTGGCCGCCGGTGTGCGCGCCGACGCTGATCGCCAGCGCACCGAGACCCTGGCCGAAGCCCGCCGTGACTCGGAGGAACTGCGTGGTCAGGGGGATGCCGAGGCAACCCAGATCTACGCCAGCGCATTCGGCCGGGACCAGGAGTTCTTCACCTTTACGCGTAGCCTGAATTCCTATCAGCGCGCGTTCCAGAGTGAAGAGGACATCATGGTGCTGACGCCGGACTCCGAGTTCTTCCGGTACTTCCGGGATTCTCTCGGCCGCGGTGACGACTAAGCGCCCCTGATGGCCTGTGCAATCAATCGTAACGAGCGCTTCCTCCATGGAAGCGCTCAGTTTTTTGATGGGGCCTGAATGAGCACCTGGGAATACCTGCTGTCGGCCTTTGCGCTGATGCTGGTGCTGGAGGGGATTCTGCCGTTTCTCAGCCCCAGGCATCTGCGCAGCTACATGATGCAGGTCATGGAACTTGATGACCGGACACTGCGCATCGTCGGCCTGGTTGCCATGCTCTGCGGGCTTGGCCTGCTGTATCTGATCCGGAACTGACATCATGAAGGAAGCCGACTTTTCCACGGATAACCGCTGGCTGCTGCCCGAAGGGGTGGGCGAGTTGCTGCCGCCGGAGGCCAGGGCGCTGGAACGGTTGCGGCGCCAGGTGCTGGATACCTACTGGAGCTGGGGCTACGAGCTGGTGTTTCCACCGGTGATCGAGTACCTGGATTCCCTGCTGACCGGTACGGGCGCGGATCTCGACCTGCAGACCTTCAAGCTGACCGATCAACTGACCGGTCGGCTGATGGGCGTGCGGGCGGACATGACGCCGCAGGCGGCACGAATCGATGCGCACAAGCTCCGTCGGGAAGAGCCGGTCAGGCTATGCTATGTGGGGACGGTGCTGCAGGCTCGCCCCTCGGGGCCGGGTGGCTCGCGCAATCCTGTTCAGGTTGGCGCCGAGCTGTACGGGTACGGCGGCGTGGAAGGCGACCTGGAAGTCATCGACCTGATGCTGGAGACCTTGTATCTCTCCGGGGCCGACAACATCCACCTGGATCTGGGGCATGTGGGCATCTACCGCGCACTGGCCCGGCAAGCGGGTCTGACCCCGGAGCTGGAAAAGCGGCTGTTCGAGGCATTGCAGCGCAAGGCGATGGGCGAGCTCGGCGAACTGCTTGCCGATCTGCCGGACCGCGCGGCGGCGGAACGCATCGCCGGACTCGCAAACCTGAACGGCGGCGTCGAAGTGCTGGATCGGGCCGGAGTCCACCTCGAGGGTACCGGGGAGGATGTGCAGCAGGCCATGCAACGGTTATGGGCCCTGGCATCCGGACTGGAAAGCCGTCATCCGGAAGTCACGCTGCATTTTGACCTGGCCGAACTGACCGGCTATCAGTTCCACACGGGCGTGGTCTTTGCTGCCTTCGTTCCCGGAAACGGCAAGGAAGTGGCCCGGGGAGGGCGGTACGACGATATCGGTCAGGTATTCGGCCGGGCACGGCCGGCCACCGGATTCAGCACCGACCTCAAGGCCTTGCTGGCCCTGGGGGGGGAGACCGCGGCCGAGCCCGGGGACGCGATCCTTGCACCGTGGTCCGACGACACCGCGTTGCAGCGCAGGATTCGCGAACTGCGCACGCACGGGGAGCGTGTCCTGGTGGCTCTCCCCGGTCGGAATGACTCGCCGGAGGCGCTTGGTTGCAACCGGATCCTGCAACGGCAGGGCGAGGCCTGGGTTGTGGTGCCCGCCCGGTGACCGGCGCTGTCACGGACGCTGCACGAGACTACAAGCATAATTCTTCTTTGATGGGACTAGGGTTTCCTGAATGGCCAAGAACGTCGTAGTGATCGGCACCCAGTGGGGTGATGAGGGGAAAGGCAAGGTGGTGGATCTGCTCACCGAGCAGGCCGAAGCCGTCGTTCGCTTCCAGGGGGGGCACAATGCCGGCCATACGCTGGTCATTGATGGCGAGAAGACGGTGCTGCACCTGATACCCTCCGGTATTCTGCGTGCCCACGTGCATTGCCTGATCGGCAACGGTGTGGTCATCGAGCCCGGTGAGTTGATCAAGGAACTGGACAAGCTGGAGGCCCGTGGCGTTCCCGCACGGGAGCGGCTACGTATCAGTCCGGCCTGCCCGGTGATCCTGCCGACACACATCCTGCTGGACAAGGCCAGGGAGATCGCCCGCGGCGCCGGGAAGATCGGCACCACCGGTCGCGGCATTGGTCCGGCCTACGAGGACAAGGTCTCCCGCCGCGGCATCCGGGTTGCCGACCTGCTGAACAGGCAGGCCCTGGAGTCCAAGCTGGCCGAACTGTTGAAGTTCCACAACTTCGTGCTGGAGCAGTACTACGGCAGCGAGACGGTGGCCTACGAGGCCGTGCTGAGCCAGTACCTGGATTACGCCGAGCAGCTCAAGCCCATGGTGGAGGATGTCACAGCCTTGCTGCATGCGCATCAGCAGGCCGGCAACCGCATCCTGTTCGAGGGAGCGCAAGGCGCGTTGCTGGATGTGGACCACGGTACCTATCCCTATGTGACTTCCTCCACGACCACCGCCGGCGGGGCGGCCAGTGGCACCGGTGTAGGGCCGCGCGCGCTGGATTACGTGCTGGGCATCACGAAGGCTTACACCACACGGGTAGGCTCCGGTCCGTTCCCCACCGAACTGGACTGCGAGATCGGCCGGCGGCTGGCCGAACGCGGCAACGAGTTCGGTTCCACCACGGGCAGGCCTCGGCGCTGCGGCTGGTTCGACGCGGTAGCGCTGCGCCGGGCAGTACAGGTCAACAGCGTCTCGGGGTTGTGCATCACCAAGCTGGACGTGCTCGATGGTCTGGAAACCGTGCGCATCTGTGTCGGTTACCAATGCAAGGGCGAGTGGTACAGCGTGCCGCCCGTGGGTGCCGAAGCCATGGCGGAGTGCGACCCGGAATACATTGAACTGCCGGGCTGGAACGAGAACACCGCGGGGTTGACCGATCTGGACAAGCTGCCCGAGAACGCCCGGAGCTACCTGGACAAGCTGCAGGAACTGGTGGGCGTGCCGATCGACATCATCTCCACCGGGCCGGATCGTAACGAGACCATTACGCTCCGCCATCCGTTCGACAGCTGAGTTGCTGCCGGTCCGGCGTCGCCCCGAGGGCGGCGTCGGCGAGATGCGGGTGCAGGCAATAAAAAAGGCGAACCATCGGTTCGCCTTTTCAATGTGGTGCCCAGGAGAGGACTTGAACCTCCACGGGGTTGCCCCCACTAGCACCTGAAGCTAGCGCGTCTACCAATTCCGCCACCTGGGCTTGCGTGCCGGTGGCGTCAACGCCACCCTGCTACGGCCGCGTACTCTACAGAGCGCCCGGGAAGCTGTCAACGGCCTTTATCGGAAAAAGTCGGCCGCTCTTTGCACTGCTACAGTTACTGATCGCAAGCGCCCGAGCGACGGCGTATGCTTCGAGTCAGCACCCGGCCTGCTGCCGGCCCGAACACAGAGGAACAGACCCAGCCCCATGGCGAAAACCAAGAGACACATCGACCCGAAAACGGATCCGCACCTGGCCCGGGAACAACGGAAATACGACAGACCGGTGCCGAGCCGCGAGTTCATCATGGAGTTCCTGAAGGAACAGGCTCGACCAATGACGCGGGATGAAGTGGCGACAGCCATGGGCCTGGTCGACGAGGATGCGCTGGAAGGCCTGCGCCGGCGGCTCATCGCCATGGAGCGGGATGGCCAGCTGGTGGTCAACCGCCGCGGCGGCTATGTCATTGTCGACCAGCAGGAACTGGTCCGCGGCCGCGTCATAGGCCATCACGAAGGCTACGGCTGGCTGGCACCGGATGCGGGCGGTGACCGGGTCTACCTGTCGCCCCGGGACATGCGCCAGGTGCTCCACGGCGACCGGGCCGTGGTCCGGCTGATCGGGCTGGACCAGCAGGGCAAGCCCGAGGGCAAGCTGGTGGATGTGCTGAGCCGGGAAAACCGCACGTTGATGGGGCGTTTCTTCAGCGAGTCCGGCGTCAATTTCGTCACTCCTCAGAACCGCCGCATTCACCAGGACATCATGATCC
This sequence comes from Ectothiorhodospiraceae bacterium, assembly GCA_050485425.1. Lineage (GTDB taxonomy): Bacteria > Pseudomonadota > Gammaproteobacteria > Nitrococcales > Aquisalimonadaceae > LSCE01. Next base: position 124,616 of record JBJHBJ010000001.1, read on the forward strand.
CGGAAGAGCACCGTGGCGGGGCCTACGACGGACAGTTGGTCGTGGTCAGCATCGAGCAGCAGCCTTCCCGCAGGAACCAGCCCATCGGCCGCATCGTGCAGACGCTGGGCGAGAATATCGCGCCGGGTGAGGAGGTTCAGGCTGCTGCACTGACCTTCGGTATCCCCACGGAATGGCCGCCGGCCGTGGACGAGGAAATGCGGGATGTGCCGGAGACGGTGCCCGAGAAGGCCAAGCAAGGCCGGACCGATCTTCGCGGCCTGCCGCTGGTGACCATCGACGGGGCCGACGCGAAGGATTTCGATGATGCGGTTTTCTGCGAGCCGAAACCATCCGGCTGGCGGCTGGTGGTTGCCATCGCGGACGTTTCGCACTATGTCCAGCCCGGTACGGCGCTGGACCAGGAAGCCGAGCATCGCGGCACGTCTGTTTATTTCCCCGGTCGGGTCGTGCCGATGCTGCCCGAGGCGCTGTCCAACGGCCTGTGCTCGCTGCGTCCCCGGGAAGACCGCCTGTGCATGGTCTGCGACATGCTGATCGGCGAGGACGGCGAGATCCGCCGCTCGCGTTTCTACCGGGCCGTGATGCGTTCCCGTGCACGTCTGATCTACGACATTGTTGCCCGCATGGTGGTGGACAACGACGCCGAGCTTCGCGAGCGCTACCATGAGGTGGTGCCGCATCTGGACAACCTCTACAAGCTCTACAAGGTCTTGCGGAAGGCGCGTTCGCGGCGCGGGGCGATCAACTTCGAGACCACCGAGACACAGATCCTGTTCAATGCGGATGGCGCCGTGGAAGCCATCGAGCCCGCCCCGCGCAACGATGCCCACAAGCTGATCGAGGAATGCATGCTGGCCGCGAACATGGCCACCGCCCGGTTCCTGCGTCGCCATCGCGTGCCGGCTCTGTTCCGCAATCACGAGGGGCCGGACGGCGACCGGCTGGACAACCTGCGGGATTTCCTGCAGGGCGTGGGCCTCAAGCTGGGCGGGGGAGAGAGCCCGGCACCCAAGGATTACGCCCGCCTGATGGGCGTGGTGGAGAAGCGCGACGATCGCGAGTTGATCCAGACGGTCATGCTCCGTTCCCTGCAGCAGGCGGTCTATCATCCGGAAAACGAGGGCCATTTCGGGCTCGCGATGGCCGAGTACGCCCACTTCACCTCACCCATCCGGCGCTACCCGGACCTGCTGGTCCACCGGGCCATCGGCCACGTCGTTGACGGCCGCAAGGCCGGCGATTTCTACCTCAGCCGGGATCAGATGTTCAGCCTGGGTGAGCATTGTTCGATGGCCGAGCGGCGTGCCGACGAGGCCACGCGGGATGCCGTGATGATCCTCAAGTGCCGCTACATCCGCGACCGTCTGGGCGAGCACTTCGACGGTGTGATCATGGGCGTGACCGGTTTCGGCCTGTTCGTGCAGCTTGAGGATGTCTACGTCGAAGGGCTGGTTCACGTTACCCAGCTCGACAGTGACTTCTTCCATTTCGATCCGATCAGCCACCAACTGACGGGCGAACGCACCGGCCGGGTGTACCGATTGACCGACCGTGTCCGCGTGCAGGTGGACCGGGTCGATCCGGACGAACGCAAGATCGACCTCTCCATGGTGGGCCATATCGGTCCCGACGGGCGGCTGAAGCCGGTCGTACCCGCCACCGACGGCCGCAAGCCGGCGAAGAAGAAGGGCGCCAAATCACCGTTCGCACGCAAGCTGGCCAAGCCGGGGGACGGGCGCGCGCGCCGCAAGGGCGGGCGCCGCTGATATGACTGAGGAGGAGCGCATCTTCGGCGTGCACGCGGTGCGTGCCGCCCTGAAATACGATCCCGGCCAGGTGGTCGAGGCCTGGGTGGAACGCGAACGCCGGGACCAGCGCATGGCACGGGTCCGGGACGAACTCAAGCGCGCCGGTGTCCGTACCCATCAGGTGCGACGCCAGGAGCTCGACCAGCTTGCCGGCGGAGGCATCCACCAGGGCGTGGTGATTCGCTACCAGGGGCCGGCGCCACGTGACCAGGAAGACCTGGAATCCCTGCTGGACGGCCTGGATGCCGTGCCGCTGCTGCTGGTGCTCGACCAGGTGCAGGATCCGCACAATCTCGGGGCCTGCCTGCGTACGGCAGACGCCGCCGGGGTGCATGCGGTGATCGCCCCGCGGGACCGCGCGGTGGGCCTGACACCCACGGTACACAAGGTGGCCTCGGGTGCGTCGCGCACGGTGCCATTCTTCCAGGTCACCAATCTGGCGCGCTGCCTGGAAAGCCTGAAGCAGCGCGGTGTATGGCTGGTCGGCGCTGCCGGTGACACCGAACAGACACTGTACGATCTGGACCTGGACGGGCCGTTGGCCGTGGTCATGGGGGCCGAAGGCGAGGGCCTGCGGCGCCTCACTCGTGAAGCCTGCGATTATCTCGCCCGAATTCCCATGGTTGGCGCGGTGGAGAGCCTGAACGTTTCCGTGGCCACCGGTGTCATGCTCTACGAGGCGGTGCGCCAGCGGGGGCCAATCGCGGGTCGGAGTGTTGACACCGTCTGATCCGAGCAACGGCCTTCAGGGAGACGCTGACGTATTCACGCCGCCGGATGAATGCTTCAGTGTTTCGTCAAATGCTTGTATACTGCGTCGCTTTCTCGGGGCATGGGGCTCCGGGATCCCTGCCTCACGGCGATGCCGGAGGCTGTTTCGGGGCTGACCCGAATTATCCAGAGGGAGTATTCATGCGACATTACGAAATCGTGTTCATGGTGCATCCGGACCAGAGCGAACAGGTTCCGGCCATGATCGAGCGCTACCGCGGCACCGTCGAGTCCAAGGGCGGCAAGACCCACCGCCTGGAAGACTGGGGCCGCCGCCAGCTGGCCTATCCCATCAAGAAGCTGATCAAGGCGCACTACGTCATGATGAACGTGGAGTGCGGCCGCGAGGAGATGGAAGAGCTGACCTCGGCCTTCCGTTTCAACGACGCCGTCATCCGCCACATGGTGTATGCCCGCGAGGAAGCCGTCACCGAGCCGTCTCCGATGCTGAAGGAGAAGGATGAGACGCGCGAGCGTCCGCCGCGCCGTGACGAGGGTGAACGTTCCTCGCGGAGTGACCGCCGCGACGATTCCGAAGAATCCGAACAGGCTGAAGAAGAAGCCTGATCGCTCGTGCGCTCCGGCCCGGAGAGCCCCCAGTTGAAAGCGGACAACCGTCTGATTCTCACCGGGGTGGTCGCCAGGGAGCCGGAGTTCCGGCAGACGCCGGCGGGGAGGATGATCGCGCGGTTTCCGTTCGATCACAGCTACCCCGGAGGTGGTGACGTGGGCCCTGGCGCCATGCATTTTCGCATCTGGGTGCGGGTGACGGCGCAGGAACTGATGCCGCTGCTGAGAACGCTCAAGCCGCAGCAGTCCCTGACCCTGATGGGCCACCTCTGCACCGGCGGCTACCGGGCGCACGACCAACGATTTGAGGTGCATGCGAGACGCCTGCACCTGGATACTGAACAGACTGATTGAGGATACGCACATGGCACGTTTTTTCCGCCGCCGGAAGTATTGCCGCTTTACCGCTGAAGGTGTGAAGGAGATCGACTACAAGGATCTCAACACCCTGCGCAACTACATCACCGAAACCGGGAAGATCGTTCCCAGCCGGATTACCGGTACCAGTGCCCGGTATCAGCGCCAGCTGGCCGCCGCCATCAAGCGTGCGCGCTACCTGGCCCTGCTGCCGTACACCGATCGCCACTAGGCGGGCGGCGCCCCGCGCGACGCCATGAAGGGCATTGCCCAGTTCGTCATGCAGTATCGCCTGTCGGCGATACTGCTGATTGCCATCACCGGCCTGTTGCCGATTCTGGTCTGGTTCGGCAACGCCATACTGTCGCTGGTTACCCTGCGGCGCGGGCCGGCGGAGGGTGCGCTGATCCTTGGTGCCGCGGTACTGGTTTACGGATCAGCGCAGTTGTTCCTGGCCGGGCAGATGGCCACGGCGGTCGGACTGTTGTTGCTGGTCTGGCTGCCGATGTACGGCGTGTCGTTGCTGCTGCGGGTGACCATCTCGCTGCCGCTTGCGCTGTTCGGAGCCACCGCCTTTGCGGCGTTGCTGCTGTTGTTCTGGCACCTGATGGTGCCCGACGCCTACGCTTTCTGGCAGAGCTTCCTGGGGCCGCTGCTGGAAGACATGACGGAGCAGCAGCGTGAGGAAACACTGGCCTTTGTGGTCAACAGCCTGATGGCTTACGTGGCGCTGGGGCTGTGGGCCAACCTGGTTCTGGGGCTTCTGCTGGGACGTTACTGGCAGGCACTGCTCTTCAACCCGGGCGGTTTCCGCCAGGAGTTTCATGCCCTGCGCTTCGACCGCCGGCTGGCCCTGGTTTCCATGGTCATGCTGTTGTCGGCCAGCCTGGTGGGGCAGGGGGCGGTGTTCCAGTTCGGCGTGATTTTCTCGACGCCGTTCGTGCTCCAGGGTATCGCCATGGCGCACGGGCTGATCGGGGCTCGGAACTGGTCACGGCTGTGGCTGGTGCTGATGTATGTGTCGCTGCCGTTCACCTATGTTCCGGTGGCGTTGGTCGGCATACTGGACAGTTTCATGGATTTTCGCCAGCGCTTCGGAGGCCGGAGTGCTGACACTGGTTGACGGGACCTTGACCGGATCCCGACATTACGTCTGAACCATTGGGGTTGGAACGATGGAAGTCATTCTCCTGGAGAAGGTGGAGAACCTGGGTAACCTGGGTGATAAAGTCAAAGTGCGTCCGGGCTACGGCCGCAACTTTCTGATTCCGCACGGCAAGGCGACGCCGGCAACGGAAGAGGCCGTGAAGGAGTTCGAAGCGCGGCGCGCCGAACTGGAGCGCCAGGCGGCCGAGGTGCTGGCCGCTGCCGAAGCGCGCAAGGCCCAGTTGGAAGGCCTGTCCGTGACCATCGCTGCCAAGGCGGGGGACGAGGGCAAGCTGTTCGGATCCGTGGGCACTGTCGACATCGCCGAGGCGGTGACCGCGGCCGGCGTGGAAATCGCCAAGCAGGAAGTGCGCCTGCCCGACGGTCCGCTGCGGGTGACGGGCGAGTACCAGATCGGCCTGCATCTGCATACCGATGTGGATGCCGCCGTGACGGTGATCGTCGAGGCGTCCACCGGCGAGTGATCGTTTCCTGGCGTGCCGCCCCGGTGCGGGCAGGCACGCCAGGCAGCGCGCGTCGTCAACCACCAGACGGAGGCTGCATGGCTCGCCATGCGGCCTTTACGTGTTTGTGACATCGATACCCGGCCGCGCGAATGGAGCGGTGGCCAGTGTTTCCCTGAAGCCCTCGCGACGGTAACCTGTTGGGCGTTGTCCCACTCCCGGAGTAACTGCACTGATGACCGAGGCCTCCACTCCGTTTTCGGATACGGCGTCGCTGAAAGTCCCTCCGCATTCGCTGGAGGCCGAGCAGGCCGTGCTGGGCGGGCTGATGGTGGACAACAATGCCTGGGAGCGCGTGGCCGACCAGGTACAGGAAGAGGATTTCTATCGCCACGACCACCAGTTGATCTTCCGCGCCCTGGCGCAGCTGGCCGAGCAGCAGCGGCCGATGGACGTGGTAACGCTGTCGGAATGGCTGAAGACCAGTAACCAGTTGGAGGATGCCGGCGGCATTGCCTACCTCGGTGCGCTGGCAGCCGATACGCCCAGTGCGGCGAACATCAAGGCCTACGCGGAGATCGTCCGCGAGCGTTCGGTGTTGCGGAAGCTCATCCAGGCCGGTACCCGGGTGGTGGGCTCGGCGTTCCAGCCGGAAGGCCGGCCCAGCAAGGACCTGCTGGAGGACGCCGAACGCCTGATTTTCGAGATCGCCGAGAACAGCGGCCGCTTCAGCAAAGGCTTCGTCGGCGTCCGTGACGTGTTGCCGGCGGTGGTGGAGCGTATCGATCATCTCTATCACCAGGACGGCACCATCACTGGCCTGGCCACCGGGTTCCAGGATTTCGACGAAATGACCTCCGGTCTGCAGGCCGGTGACCTGGTGATCGTCGCGGCGCGCCCGTCCATGGGCAAGACCACGTTTTCGATGAACATGGCCGAACACGCCGCCCTCAAGAGCGGCAAACCGGTGGCGGTGTTCAGCATGGAAATGCCGGCGGACTCGCTGGCCATGCGCATGCTGTCCTCGCTGGGTCGCGTGGAGCTGCAGAAGATCCGTACCGGCAAGCTGGAGGACGACGACTGGCCGCGGCTTACCTCCACCATGAGCCTGCTGTCCGGTGCGCAGATGTTCATCGACGATTCACCGGGTTTGTCGCCGCAGGAGATGCGTGCCCGCGCCCGCCGGCTCAAGCGCGAGCACGGCCTGGGGCTGATCGTGGTGGACTACCTGCAGCTGATGCAGATCCCGGGCTTCAAGGAGAATCGCACCGGCGAGATTTCCGAGATTTCCCGCGGCCTCAAGGCCATGGCCAAGGAACTGGAGGTGCCCGTGGTGGCGCTGTCCCAGCTCAACCGCAGCCTGGAGCAGCGGCCTAACAAGCGGCCGGTGATGTCCGACCTGCGTGAATCCGGTGCCATCGAGCAGGATGCGGACGTCATCGTGTTCATCTATCGGGACGAGGTCTACAACCCCGAGAGTCCGGACAAGGGCTCGGCCGAGATCATCATCGGCAAACAGCGTAACGGCCCTATCGGTACCTGCCGCCTGACTTTCCTGGGCAAGTACACGCGCTTCGAGAACTATATTCACGATGTCTACCGGGAAGAGGGATACTAGTGCGCCATCCCGTGAATCACGTTACGTTCTGCGATCTCGGGCGCCGGTGTCGCAAGGCATTGGCGCGCAGGCGTAGCGGGGCTGCACCAGGCGGCAATAACACAGCGGCGGCGCCAGAGGCTGCCCGGAGGGAGCGTCGCATCGCGTTCCTGGCTGCGTTAGGCCAGCCACCACGCCGGCAGTGGCTTGTCTTGCCGGGAACGCGATGCGACGCTCAGGACGAAACGTGATTTGCAGGATGGCATACTTGTGAGTCGTGATACCCGAGCCGTGATCAGTGCAGGCGCGCTGCGCCACAACCTGCAGGTGGCCCGGCACGCCGCTCGCGGCGCCCGGGTGATGGCCGTGATCAAGTCCAACGGCTATGGGCACGGCCTGCTGCGCGTGGCCCGTGCGCTCTCGGATGCGGACGCCTTTGCCGTGACTTGTCTGGAAGAGGCGGTGCCGTTGCGGGAGGCAGGTTACGTGCACCCGATCCTGCTACTGGAAGGCGTCTTCGAAACCAGGGAACTGGAGATCGCCTGCCGCTACCGGCTCGATCTGGTGTTGCACTCGGAATGGCAACTGGAACTGCTGGAAAACCATCGCCTTTCGCGGCCACTGTCGGTCTGGCTGAAGGTGGATTCCGGGATGCATCGGCTCGGCTTTCCGCCGGAGACAGTGGCGCAGGTGCACCAGCGCCTGCTCAACACTGCCGGGGTCGGCCCGCATATCCGCTACATGACCCACCTGGCCTGCGCTGATGATCGCGGGGACAAGCGTACGTTGCAGCAACTGGAGCGGTTCTCGGCAGCGGTGGATGTGCTGCGCGGCGAGCGCTCGCTGGTGAACTCGGCCGGTCTGCTGGGGTGGCCGGATCTGGTGGCCGACTGGGCGCGGCCGGGCATCATGCTGTACGGGGCATCGCCGTTCATAGACGGTCTGGAACCCCGACCCGATCTGCGTCCGGCAATGACGCTGACCAGCCGGCTGATCGCCATCAACCAGGTGCGCAAGGGCGAGACCGTCGGCTACGGCGCCACCTGGACCTGTCCGGAAGATATGCCGGTGGGCGTTGTCACCATCGGCTACGGCGACGGCTATCCGCGCCATGCCCCGTCCGGCACCCCGGTGCTGGTCAACGGGCTGGAGACCCAACTGATAGGCCGTGTCTCCATGGACATGATCACCGTGGATCTGCGCGGTATCCGAGACCGCGTGGAGATCGGCGACCTGGTGACCCTCTGGGGCGACGGACTGCCCATCGAACGGGTTGCCGAGAAAGCCGGCACCATCTCTTATGAACTTCTGTGCGGCGTCACCCGCCGTGTCTATTTCGAGGAAGCCAGGGACTCGCATCATGGCCCGGGGCCGTACCCAGTTTAGTTGCACGGCCTGCGGGGCATTGTCGCCGAAATGGGCGGGGCAGTGTCCGGAATGCGGAGCCTGGAATACCATGGAGGAGGCCGTGGCCGCCCCGGCACCGGCCGGTGGCCGCGGACCGCGTGGCCAATATGCCGGGGACGGCGGCGCCCGAGCGCTCGCCGAGGTGGATCTGGCCGAGGACCCACGTTTTCGCACCGGTCTGGACGAACTGGACCGCGTCCTCGGCGGCGGACTGGTGCAGGGAGGCGTGGTGCTGCTGGGCGGCGATCCCGGCATCGGCAAATCCACACTGCTGCTGCAGACCATGGCCAATCTCGCTCAGCGTGGTCCGGCGCTCTACGTCACCGGTGAGGAATCCCTGCGCCAGGTGGCCATGCGCGCTTCGCGGCTCGGCGTTTCCACCGACAACCTGCAGGTGGCGGCCGAAACCTGCGTCGAATCCATCCTGGCGGTGGCCGCCCGCGAGCAGCCCCGGGTCATGGTCATCGACTCCATCCAGACCATTTTCACCGAACAGCTCCAGTCGGCTCCCGGCGCCGTGGCTCAGGTCCGGGAGAGTGCGGCGTTGCTGGTGCGTCACGCCAAGCAGAGCGGCACCGCGCTGTTCCTGGTCGGGCACGTCACCAAGGACGGCCAGTTGGCCGGGCCGCGGGTGCTGGAACACATGGTCGATACCGTGCTCTATTTCGAAAGCGAGGGCGGTAGCCGGTTCCGTCTGCTTCGGGCGGTGAAGAACCGCTTCGGCGCCGCCAACGAACTGGGCGTGTTCGCTATGGACGACGCCGGTCTGAAAGAGGTGCGCAATCCGTCTGCGATTTTCCTCTCCCGTCACGAAGAGGCGGTGTCCGGCAGTGTTGTCATGGTAACCCGCGAGGGTAGCCGTCCCCTGCTGGTGGAACTGCAGTCGCTGCTGGCGGAAACCACGCTGAGCAATCCGCGGCGGGTCGCCGTGGGCATGGACCAGAACCGGCTGTCCATGCTGCTGGCCGTGCTGCACCGGCACGGCGGTGTTTTCACTGCCGATCAGGATGTCTTCATCAACGTGGTCGGCGGTGTGCGCATCACGGAAACGGCCAGCGACCTGCCGGTGCTGCTGGCTGCCTTGTCCAGCCTGCGGGATCGGGCGGTGCCGCAGCAGACGGTGGTGTTCGGCGAGGTTGGCCTGGCGGGCGAGATCCGGCCGGTGCCGAACGGCGAGGAGCGTCTGCGGGAGGCCGCCAAGCACGGCTTCCGGCGGGCCATCGTGCCGAAGAAGAATGCGCCCCGGGGCGGGCGGCAATTCGAGGGAATGGACGTGGTGCCGGTGCAGCGTCTTGCCGACGCCATCGATGCTGCTTTCGACTAGGTAAGCACTACCCCGCCAGTTCCGCGAGTTCCCGCTGCAACAGCTCCGGATCGCCCATGTTCAGCTCAACCATGCGGCGCAGGTGACTCATGCTGTCGACGTCCAGGTCGAGGCAGCGGAAGCCGGCCCTGCAGCCTTCCTGGTGTGCCAGGGCAAGGTGCATCCGGATATGTGCCTCGGTGCTCAGCGGGATGTCCAGCCGGCAATCGTCCGGTGACCCGGCCTTCCAGTCTTCGGGCAGGCGAAGCAGCACTCCGTTCAGGGAAATGTCCAGCACTTCCACGCTGCAACTGCTGGTGCCGCAGCGCAGCATGGCGGGACTGTTCACGCTGATGCGGGAAAAATGGCGCCGCTCGTTGGGGTTCGGGTGAGGCATGCGCGGTCTCCGGTGTTTTCCAGAAGATAGCACCGGAGAGCGTTGCCTGCCTATCGACGTTCAGTCGGCAGTGTCGCGGGCGCCGGCCGCTGTCAGTGTGTTCTGCAACAGCGTCGCCACGGTCATCGGCCCCACGCCGCCGGGCACCGGCGTGATCCAGGCGGCGCGCTCGGCGGCAGCGTCGAAATTCACGTCGCCGGTCAGCCCGCCGCTCTCCAGGCGGTGGATGCCCACGTCCACGACCACGGCGCCGGGCTTGATCCAGTCGCCCTGCACGAAATGCGGCTGGCCCACGGCGGCCACGACCAGATCGGCTCTGGCCACCTTCTCCGGCAGCCCCACCGTCCTGCTGTGGCAGATGGTGGGCGTGCAGCGGGCGTTCAGCAGTTCCAGCGCCATTGGCCGGCCGACGATATTGGACTGGCCGAGGATGATTGCATCCCGTCCCTCCAGCGGCACGTTGGCTTCGCGCAGCAGTGTCATCACGCCGTGTGGCGTGCACGGGCGCAGGCCGGGCAGGCGCAACGCCAGCCGGCCCATGTTCACCGGGTGGAAGCCGTCCACGTCCTTGGCCGGGTCGATGCGCTGTATCACGGTATCGGCATCGATGTGCGCCGGCAGCGGCAACTGCACCAGAATGCCGTCGATGGCCGGATCGGCATTCAGGGCGTCGATGCGGGCAAGCAGGTCTGCCTGCCGGGTGCTGGCGGGGAGGTCGAAGCCGCGGGAGATAAAGCCCACGTCCTCGCACAGCCTGCGCTTCTTGCCCACGTAGACCCGCGAGGCGGGGTCGTCCCCCACCAGGATCACCGCCAGCCCCGGGGCGCGTCGGCCATCGGCCAGTCGTCGGGCGACCTCGTCCTTGATACGCGTGTGCAGGCGCGCGGCGGTCGCCTTTCCATCCAGCAGTCTAGCGGGCATAGGGGCTCTGGGTGTGTGGCTTCTGGAGAAGGCGCGGATTGTCGCACGGGCCGGCGAGGCTCTCAAGAAGCCGGCTATACTGTACCAGCAAGCCATTGACGCTTATTGCGGGCCTGCGTATTATCTCCGCCTCCGTTACGGTGGCCGCGGTGCGCGATGCGCCAAGGCAGCACGGGGTGTGGCGCAGCCTGGTAGCGCGCCTGCTTTGGGAGCAGGAAGTCGGGGGTTCGAATCCCTCCACCCCGACCAGACTGTTTGGCACCGGCCGGCGAAGGACGTATCATTGCGCCCGTAGCTCAACCGGATAGAGCATCGGCCTTCTAAGCCGACGGTTGCAGGTTCGAGTCCTGCCGGGCGTGCCATCACCGGTGTGCCGAGCGGGAAGCAAGTCAATGGTGGGCGTAGCTCAGTTGGTAGAGCCCTGGATTGTGATTCCAGTTGTCGTGGGTTCGAGTCCCATCGTCCACCCCAGTTTTTCGGGCCGTTAGCTCAATTGGTAGAGCAGCTGACTCTTAATCAGTAGGTTCTAGGTTCGAGTCCTAGACGGCCCACCAGGATCAGGCCCGCGGCATGTCCGCGGGCCTTTTGCTATGGTGGTGCCCCAGGTAACGGGACCGTGTCTCCGGCGTTGGCTTGCGTCCATGAAGGTGACGCACGATAATCCGGGCACCATCGGGCAGGCGGGGCTTGCCCGCCACGTATTGGCGAGTGTGGCGGAATTGGTAGACGCGGCGGCTTTAGGTGCCGTTGGGGAAACCCGTGCAGGTTCAAGTCCTGCCACTCGCACCAGATTGTTTCGCGGGCGTGCCCCCGCGCTATGCCGAGTTCGGACGAGGTAATTGAAATGCAAGTGTCTGTGCAAACCACCGAAGGCCTGGAGCGCCGCCTGACGGTCCAGGTCCCCGCCGAGAAGGTCGACAGCGAGGTGGAAAACCGCCTGCGGGATCTGTCCCGCAATGTGCGTATGGATGGCTTCCGGCCCGGCAAGGTTCCGTTCAAGGTGGTGCAGAAGCGCTACGGCGCCCAGGTGCGCCAGGACGTGATCAATGACATGTTGCAGCGTACGTACGGCGAGGCACTCACCCAGGAGTCCCTGAACCCGGCCGGTACGCCGCAGGTGGACATCAAGCAGGGCCTGACCAGCGGAGACCTGGAATACGAAGCGGTGTTCGAGGTCATGCCCGAGTTCGAGGTCAAGGGCGTCAAGGAAATGAAGCTGGAGCGGCCGGTGGCCGACGTTAGCGACGCCGACGTGGACAAGGTGCTGGCGGATCTGCAGAAGCAGCAGGCCAAGTACAACCGGGTCGACCGTGCCGCGCAGGAAGGTGACCGCGTCGTGGTCGACTTCAAGGGCCAGATCGACGGCGAGGACTTCCCCGGCAACGAGGGCGAGGACCAGCCGGTGACGCTGGGATCCAACACCATGCCGCCGGAATTCGAGAAGGCGCTGGAAGGCCTGAAGGCCGGTGACGCCAAAGATATCGAATACACGTTCGCCGACGATTTCCCCACCGAATCCATCCAGGGCAAGACGGCTGTCTTCAGCACCACGGTCAAGGCGGTGGAAGAGCCCGAACTGCCGGAAATCAACGATGATCTGGCGCAGGCCGTAGGCATCGCCGAAGGCGGCGTCGAGGAACTGAAGAATGTCATTCGCAACAACCTGTCTGCCGAAGCCGAGCGCGCCACCAAGGCGCAGCTGAAGCAGCAGGTGTCGGACGCGCTGGCCAAGGCCAACGAGGACATCACCATTCCCAAGGCACTGATCGACGGTGAGATCAGCGCCTTGCAGGAACAGATGAAACAGCGCATACAGCAGCAGACCGGCCAGCAGGAAGACCTGGATCTGCCGGCCAACCTGTTCGAGGAGCAGGCGCGCCGCCGCGTGTTGCTGGGCCTGGTGATGAACAAGCTGATCAGCGAGAATGAGATCAAGCTGGACCGGGCCAAGGTGCAGGAGCAGCTCCAGCAGCTCGCTGCCAGCTACCCGAATCCGCAGGAAGTCATCCAGTACTACACTCAGAACCGGCAGCTGATGCAGAGTCTGGAAATCAACGTGCTGGAAGATCAGGTCATCGACTGGGTGGTGGAGCAGGCCGCCGTCGAGGACAAGCCCACCGAACTGGATGCCTTGCTGAAACCGCAGCAGCCGGAAGCGGCGGAGCAGGAGCAGACGGAAAAGACCGAGGACTGATTACATGAGTGCAGGTGACAACCGCTTCGACGCACTGAACCCGCAGGCCAACCTGGTCCCCATGGTGGTGGAGCAGACCTCCCGCGGGGAGCGCGCCTACGACATCTATTCGCGGTTGCTCAAGGAGCGCGTGGTCTTCATGGTTGGCCCGGTGGAGGACCACATGGCCAACCTGCTGGTGGCACAGTTGCTGTTCCTGGAGTCCGAGAACCCGGACAAGGATATTCACCTGTACATCAACTCCCCGGGTGGTGCGGTGACTGCCGGCATGGCGATCTACGACACCATGCAGTTCGTCAAGCCGGATGTCAGCACGGTCTGCCTCGGCCAGGCTGCCAGCATGGGTGCGCTGCTGCTTGCCGGCGGCGCCAAGGGCAAGCGCTACTGCCTGCCCAACTCCCGGGTCATGATTCACCAGCCGCTGGGCGGCTACCAGGGCCAGGCCAGCGACATCGACATTCACGCCAAGGAAATCCTCAGTGTGCGTGACCGGCTGAACCGGATTCTGGCCCACCACACGGGCCAGCCGCTGGAGCGCGTTCAGCAGGATACCGACCGTGACAACTTCATGGGGCCGGAGATGGCCGTGGAGTATGGGCTGGTCGACGCTGTCATCACCGACCGCAGCAAGGTCGGCGGTGCCGGCGACTGAGGCCTGCCCGACCGGCCGGCCTCCGAGCCGGCCGGTGATTCCCTCCCGACGGCGTTCTGCCAACTTCCTCTTGGAAATTCCCCCGGGGCATCGTCCATACTGCAATCAGGTAACGGCAAAACAGGCTTCCGACGGTGCGGGCTATACGGCGCCGCGACGCGGAAACGGTGCCGGAAGGCCATATCGCAGAGGTGCCGGAGTTGCAGGCGGAAACGCCGTGGCGACGCCATTTGCGTTCTTGCGTGCACCTGCAAAAGCAGGCAAGGTTATACCAGACCCTCTACAGAAATAACCGAGGATCGGTCATGAGCGATAGAGACAAGACCAGAGGCGATGACGGCGGAAAGCTGCTCTACTGCTCTTTTTGCGGAAAGAGCCAGCACGAGGTGCGCAAGCTGATAGCCGGGCCCTCTGTGTTCGTCTGCGACGAATGCGTCGAGCTATGCAATGACATCATTCGTGAGGAGATGCAGGAAAAGAGCGGCAGCGGAAGCTCCAAGCTGCCCAAGCCCCACGAGATCAAGAAGGTCCTCGATGAATATGTCATCGGCCAGGACCACGCCAAGAAGGTGCTGTCCGTCGCGGTCTACAATCACTACAAGCGATTGGACGCCGGTCAGGGGCGTGGCAAGGACGAAGTGGAGCTGGCAAAGAGCAATATTCTGCTGGTCGGCCCCACCGGTTCGGGCAAGACGTTGCTGGCCGAGACACTGGCCCGCCTGCTGGATGTACCGTTCACCATCGCGGACGCCACCACGCTGACCGAAGCCGGCTACGTGGGCGAGGATGTGGAGAACATCATCCAGAAGTTGTTGCAGAAGTGCGACTACGATGTTGAAAAGGCCCAGACGGGCATCGTCTACATCGACGAGATCGACAAGATCTCGCGCAAGTCGGACAACCCGTCGATTACCCGGGACGTATCCGGTGAGGGTGTGCAGCAGGCGCTGCTGAAGCTCATCGAAGGCACCGTGGCCTCGGTGCCGCCCCAGGGTGGCCGCAAGCACCCCCAGCAGGAATTCCTGCAGGTGAACACGGCCGGTATCCTGTTCATTGTGGGCGGTGCCTTTGCCGGCCTGGACAAGGTCATTCAGGAGCGCTCGGAGAAGGGCGGCATCGGGTTCTCCGCCCAGGTCACCAGCAAGGCCGAGCGCAAGAGCGTAGGCGAGACGCTGCTGGGTGTGGAGCCGGAAGATCTGGTCAAGTACGGCCTGATTCCCGAGTTCGTCGGCCGCCTGCCCGTAGTGGCCACGCTGAACGAGCTGGACGAGGATGCCCTGGTGGAAATCCTTACCCAGCCGAAGAATGCGGTGACCAAGCAGTACGCCAAACTGTTCGACATGGAAGGCGTGGAGCTGGAATTCCGGGAGGACGCGCTGCGGGCCGTCGCCCGCAAGGCAATGGAACGCAAGACCGGTGCCCGCGGCCTTCGCACCATCATCGAGACGGTGTTGCTGGATACCATGTACGAGATTCCGTCCATGGAAGGGGTCAGCAAGGTCGTGATCGACGAGGCCGTGATCAAGGGAGAGGCCAAGCCCTACCTGATCTACGACGGGGCCGAGCAAAGCAAGGCGGCCTCCGACTGATTACAGGCCTGCCCGCGCAGCCTGTGCCGTCCGCACCCTCATGGGCAGTGCCCATGGGGGTGTGGCGTTTCTGAATCCCGGTTGAAACACCGTATCGTCGGCCACATATCCTGAGTCAGCATGGGCGTCCCCCGCGTCCCACAGTTACGCATAGCAGTGAGGAACCTCATACATGTCCCGCAGTGATCAGTCGTCCGATATCGTTCAGGAATCCATCTCTGCCGCACCGGTGCTGCCGCTGCGCGATGTGGTTGTCTATCCCCACATGGTGATTCCCCTGTTCGTCGGGCGGGAGAAGTCCATCAAGGCGCTGGAGTCGGCGATGGACGCCGACAAGAAGATCCTGCTGCTGGCGCAGAAGAGCGCCGACGTGGACGATCCCGGCGAGGACGATCTCTACCGCCAGGGCACCGTGGCCACCATCCTGCAGATGCTGAAACTGCCCGACGGCACCGTCAAAGTGCTGGTTGAGGGGCTGTATCGTGCGCAGCTGGTGAACCTGGAGGCCAGCGGCGAGTTCCTCACCGCCCGGCTGGTCGTGCCGCCCGTGAAGAGCTACGACGACGACCGCGAAGTGGAAGTGCTGGCGCGCTCGGTCATGAGCCAGTTCGACCAGTACGTGAAGCTGAACAAGAAGGTCCCGCCGGAGATACTCTCGTCTCTGGCCAGCATCGACGATCCCGGCCGGCTGGCCGACACCATTGCCGCGCACATGGCGCTGAAGATCGAGGGCAAGCAGACCGTCCTGGAGATCGACGACGTCCGCGATCGTCTGGAGCATCTGCTCGGCCTGATCGAGGGCGAGATCGATATCCTGCAGATCGAGAAGCGTATTCGTGGTCGTGTCAAGCAGCAGATGGAGAAGAGCCAGCGGGAGTATTACCTGAACGAGCAGGCCAAGGCCATCCAGAAGGAGCTGGGCGATCTCGAGGACGTTCCCAACGAAACCGAGGAACTGGAACAGAAGATCGAACAGGCCGGCATGCCGAAGGAGGTTAAGTCCAAGGCCAAGACCGAACTGCGCAAGCTGCAGATGATGCAGCCCATGTCTGCCGAAGCCACCGTGGTGCGCAACTACATCGACTGGCTGGTTTCCGTGCCCTGGAAGAAGCGTACGCGGGTGCGGCTGGACCTGAAGAAGGCCGAAGAGGTGCTGGATGCCGACCACTATGGCCTGGAGAAGGTCAAGGAGCGCATCATCGAGTACCTGGCGGTGCAGAAGCGGGTGCGCAAGCTGAAAGGCCCCATCCTCTGCCTGGTGGGCCCTCCCGGCGTGGGCAAGACATCGCTGGGCCAGTCCATCGCTCGTGCGACCAACCGCAAGTTCGTACGCATGTCGCTGGGCGGGGTGCGGGACGAGGCCGAGATTCGTGGCCACCGCCGCACCTACATCGGCTCGCTGCCGGGCAAGATCGTCCAGAACCTGGCCAAGGCGGAAGCGCGTAACCCGTTGTTCCTCCTTGATGAAATCGACAAGATGGCGATGGACTTCCGGGGCGATCCCGCATCGGCGCTGCTGGAGGTGCTGGACCCGGAGCAGAACTCCACCTTCAACGACCACTACCTGGAAGTGGATGTGGACCTCTCCGAGGTGCTGTTCGTCTGCACCGCCAACACGCTGAACATCCCGGCTCCGCTGCTGGACCGCATGGAGGTCATCCGTCTGGCCGGCTACACCGAGGACGAGAAGACCAACATCGCCCAGGCCTATCTGTTGCCGAAGCAGTTGAAGGCCAACGGTCTGAAGGACTCGGAAGTGGATATCAGCGAGAACGCCATCCGGGACATTACGCGCTACTACACGCGGGAGGCCGGTGTGCGTGGTCTGGAGCGGGAAATCGCCAAGATCTGCCGCAAGGTGGTCAAGGAGTTGGTGATGGAACCGCGGGACAAGAAGCTGATGGTGACCACGCAGAACCTGGACAAGTACCTGGGGGTGCGCAAGTTCCGCTACGGCATCGCCGAGGAAACCGATCAGGTCGGCCTGGTGACGGGCCTGGCCTGGACGGAAGTGGGCGGCGAACTGCTCAACATCGAAGCCGCCATGGTGCCTGGCAAGGGCCGCATGACCCAGACCGGGCAGCTCGGCGACGTGATGAAGGAGTCGATCCAGGCCGCGATGACCGTAGTCCGCAGCCGTGCCCGCAGCCTGGGTATCGAGCCTGACTTCCACCAGAATCAGGACGTGCATATTCACGTGCCCGAGGGCGCAATCCCGAAAGACGGCCCCAGCGCCGGTATCGGCATGTGCACGGCTCTGGTCTCGGCGCTGACCGATATTCCGGTGAAGGCCACCGTGGCCATGACCGGCGAGATCACCCTGCGTGGCGAGGTGCTGCCGATCGGTGGCCTCAAGGAGAAACTGCTGGCGGCCCACCGTGGCGGTATCTCCACGGTCATCATCCCGGAGGAAAACCGCAAGGATCTCGCGGAGATACCGAAGAACATCGTTTCCAGGCTCGACGTTCGCCCGGTGCGCTGGATCGATCAGGTGCTGGAGATCGCGCTGTTGCGTGTGCCGACTCCGCTGCCGGAAAAGGACTCGGCGGACGGCGACGAGGCGGTCGACAAGAAGCGCAGCAGCCGGCGATCCAAGAAGCAGGGCCCCGCACACGCGCATTGACACGGATTCGGCGTGCTTGCTATAACACGGCGTCATTGGCGGGCGCGGAGAGCGCCTGCCAATCTGCCGCAGAGCAGGGCCGGAACCGACTCGGTTTCCGGCCGAATGATGAAGGCGATCCGGAAAGGTCGCCATGACCGTCAGGCGGGGATTTCGGCAGCCATGGAACCGTACCGGGTGATGCCTTTCCGTCAATCCCTAAAGCTTGTACAGTAGGTCGCACGGTAACTAGAGAACCGTGGTGTCCACGCAGAACAACTCCAAGGGGAATACAGGATGAATAAATCGGAACTTATCGAAGCCGTCGCCCAGTCCGCCGATCTGTCCAAGGCTTCCGCCACGCGTGCGGTCGATGCCGTGGTTGAGGCGGTGACGAATGCCCTGAAAGAAAACGACACGGTGAGCCTGGTCGGCTTCGGCACCTTCAGCGTGCGCGAGCGTGCAGCTCGCTCCGGTCGCAATCCGCGCACCGGTGAAACCATCAAGATTTCCGCCAGCAAAGTTCCTTCTTTCAAGGCTGGAAAAGCGCTAAAGGATGCCGTAAACTAGCGCCTCCTTGAAACGAGGGGTGGTTAGCTCAGCTGGTAGAGCGTCGCCCTTACAAGGCGAATGTCGGGGGTTCGATCCCCTCACCACCCACCAGATGGTGAAAAAAATCCGGAGCGGTAGTTCAGTTGGTTAGAATACCGGCCTGTCACGCCGGGGGTCGCGGGTTCGAGTCCCGTCCGCTCCGCCAGATTGTCAAAAAGGCGCCTCAGGGCGCCTTTTGTTTTTCCCGCCTCATGCTGTCTGCGCCAGCCGCTGTCTGACCGTTCATCTCACACGGGATTCGCCTTGCGCTTCCCGGATGGCTAGAATGTCTGGCTGCCGGTCAAGGAAGCGTTGTTGATAGACAGGAAGCGCGTTCGCTCCCGGCGCTGAACCGGACACGTTACTTCCCGGCGAGCCGGGGAATATTTCAGAGAGGAACAAGGGCGACATGCTGCTTGCCATCAGAGAGCACGTTCGAGGCTGGCTGGCCTGGATCATCATCATTCTCATCGGCGCGGCCTTCGCGCTGGTGGGGCTGTCCAGCTACATGGGTCCCAGCGGTGGTGGTCAGGTAGTGGCCGAGGTCAACGGCGCGGACATCACGCGTGATCAGCTCGATCGCGCCTTCAGTCAGCGCCGCTCCATGTATGAACAGATGTACCAGGGTGATCTGCCACGCTCCCTGCAGGATCAGTTGCGCCGTGACGCACTGGACGAGCTGATTACCGAACATCTGGTGCGGGAATTCGTCAGCACCCGCGGTTTCCGCCTCAGCGACCAGGATCTGGGCGCGCTGATCCGTGCGGACCAGCGTTTTCATGTCGACGGCCGCTTTTCCACGGAACAGTATCGCCGCCTGCTGAGCCAGCAGGGCTTCAGCGCTGATCGGTTCGAGCAGATGATGCGCCAGCAGGCCTTGATGGAGCAGCTTTCCGAGCTGTTCTCCGAGTCCGCGCTGGTCACTGATCGGGACGTTGCGCGGGCGGTGGCCCTTCGCCACCAGGAACGCGACCTCCGTTTCGCCCGTATTTCCCATGAGGCGTATCTGGACGAGGTGGGTGTGAGCGACGAGGAGATCGCCGCCTTCTACGACGAGCATAGCGACGAGTTCCAGTCCACCGAGCGGGTGCGCGTGGAATACGTGATGCTCGAGCGCGCCGCGCTGATCGATGACATCGAGATTTCCGAGCAGGATCTGGAAGAACGCTTCGAGCGTGTCCGTGGCCGTTTCGTCGACGAGGAAAGCCGGACCGCGCGACATATCCTGATTCGCGCCGCGCAGGATGCCAGTGAAGAGCGCGAGCAAGCCCGCGAACTGCTGGCCGGGTTGCGCCAGCGCATCGAGGACGGCGAGTCCTTCGCCGAGTTGGCCAGCGAATACTCGCAGGACACCGGCTCCGCCCGTCAGGGCGGCAGCCTGGGGCGCGTCGAGCGCGGCGTCATGGTGGAACCGTTCGAAGATGCGTTGTTCGCGTTGGAGGAGCAGGGGGCTTTGTCGGAGCCGGTGGAAACCCGGTTCGGCGTGCACCTGATCCAGCTGGAAGACATTCACGGCGGCGGTGATGTCGTGCTGGACGACGTGCGAGACGAGGTGCGCCGGGAGCTTGCGGAGGAACGTGTGGAGCGCGAGTTGTTCGACCGCCGCACCCGGCTGGAGGAAATGGCCTTCGACTGGGCGGACAGCCTGGAGCCGGCAGCCGAGGAACTGGGTCTGGAGATCCGGGAATCCGACTGGTTCTCGCGCCAGGGCGGCGAGGGGATTGCCTCGGAAGAGGCAGTGGTCCGTGCTGCCTTTGGTGGAGAGGTGCTGGAGGGCCGGCAGAACAGTGATGTGATCGAGCTGGAGGAGGGTCGCTTCGTCGTCTTGCGCATCGCCGACCACGAGCCGCAGGAGCAGCTTGCGCTGGACGAGGTCCGTGATGATATCGAAGAGCACCTGCGTACGCAGAAGGCCTTCGAACGGGCTCGCGAGCGGGCGGAACATGTTCTGGCAGCCCTGCGCGAGGATGGCGAGCTGTCCGAGCTGGCGGGCGAGTCACCCTCCATGCAGCTGGAGGAGCCCGGTTTCGTGAAGCGGGACGGGGATTACCCGCGGCGGTTGCTGCAGGAAGCCTTTCGCCTTGGCAAGCCGGAGGACAACGGCGCAGTGCTCGGGCTGGTCGACCTTGGGGACGGGAGCCTGGCCGTGCTGCAGGTGCGCGAGGTGCGGGACGGCAGTCTCGAGGACCTGGATGATGAAACCGTGGCCCGTGAGCGGCGGCGGCTGCGCGAACTGGCCACCGAGGCTTCCATCCAGGATTTCCTCGCCCAGCTCCGCCGGGATGCCGACGTGCGCATTCACGAGGAGCGCTTCATGTAATGAAGTGGTGGCGGGGCAATCGGCGGGGTGTGTCCGGGTTGGTGCGGACCTGGGCAGGGGGTGATCGCCGCAGGTGATTGCAGCTGATCCGGCCACTCGCCGGAGACCTGCCCGGGTGTGCCGGGAAAGAACGAGAAACGGGCCCTGCGGGGCCCGTTTCTCGTTCTGCTGGGGTTATTCCTCGATGCTGTCCAGTCCGGGCAGCCCCACCATGTGAAAACCGCTGTCCACGTGGACGACTTCACCGGTGATGCCGCGAGCCAGATCGGAACAGAGGAAGGCCGCCACGTTGCCCACCTCCTCGGTGGTCACGTTGCGCTTCAGCGGCGCCGAGCGGGCATTGTATTCCAGCATGCGGCGGAAACTGCCGATGCCGGCGGCGGCCAGGGTCTTGATCGGCCCGGCGGACAGACCGTTGACTCGAATGCCCTGGGCACCCAGGTCGTACGCCATGTAGCGTACGCTGGCCTCGAGGGACGCCTTGGCCGGCCCCATCACGTTGTAGGAGGGCAGCGCGCGTTCCGCGCCCAAGTAGGTCATGGTCAACAGTGCGGCTTCCTCGCTCATCATCGGGCGCAGGGCCTTGGCCAGGGCCACGAAGCTGTAGGCGCTGACGTCGTGCGCCATGCGGTAGCCTTCACGCGTGGTGTTGTCGACGTAAGAACCCTTCAGTTCATCCTGGGGCGCGAAAGCAATGGAGTGGACGACAATATC
The DNA here is from genome assembly GCA_050485425.1 of Ectothiorhodospiraceae bacterium. Taxonomy (GTDB): domain Bacteria; phylum Pseudomonadota; class Gammaproteobacteria; order Nitrococcales; family Aquisalimonadaceae; genus LSCE01. Next base: position 146,022 of record JBJHBJ010000001.1, read on the forward strand.
CACCGAGTCCCAGTGCTTTTTCAGCTCCCCGCCCAGATTGTCGAAATCCTCATCCCGGCTGACGTCCAGCGGCAGCACAATGTTGCTGCCCAATTCACCCGCCAGCTTCTCCACGCGGGGCTTCAGCTTGTCGCCCAGGTAGGTGAATGCCAGTTCCGCGCCTTCCCGCTGCATGGCCTGTGCAACGCCCCAGGCAATCGAGCGGTTGCTGGCGATGCCGGTAATCAACGCCTTCTTGTTGGCAAGAAATCCCATCGTGCGTCTCCGTTTTACTGTTCAGGTCAGAACGCGGGAAACCAACGACCAGTTCCGCCGCCGCGATAGCGGCTCGCGGAGCGGAACCCGGGTTCTGTTTCCCATGCCGTGAAACCCAGACGGCCTTAATCCGTCTAACACGCGTGTGCCTATGCCACACTGCCGCGGACTATAACGTATTCGCGCCGGGTTTTCCGGTTTCGGCGGCGGCTCAGGGCGGCGACCGTCCCGCAGCCGCACTGCGCGCTGGCACATTGTGTGAGAAGGTTAGTACCATCCAACAACCCGTCCGCTATCAGGGGGAGCATCGGTGTTCATGGGGAATCTGCGTTTGCAGTGGGGCCTGGCTCTGGCCCTGGGGTCCGGCAGTGTCGTCGCGGCCGAGCAGCATGGCATGGCGTTGCATGGGGATCTGAAGTACGGTCCCGATTTCGAACATTTCCAGTATGTGGAGCCGGACGCACCCAAGGGTGGCTCGGTCCGGCTGGCTGCCCAGGGCAGTACCTACGATAACCTCAACCCCTTCATCCTGCGCGGCATCTCCCCGGCCGGCATCGGCCAGGTCTTCGATACGCTGACCACCCAGTCCGCGGACGAACCATTCTCGGAATACGGCCTGATTGCCGAGAGTATGGTCGTGGCCGACGATTACAGTTGGGTGCGTTTTACGCTGCGCGAGCAGGCGCGTTTCCATGATGGCGTGCCGATCACCCCCGAAGACGTGATCTGGACCTTCGAGACTTTGAAGGAAAAGGGACATCCGCACTACCGGGTGTACTACAACGACATCGCGCGTGCCGAACGGGTGGGCGAGCGGGCCGTCAAGTTCCACTTCTCGATGGACAACAATGCCGAACTGCCGCTGATCATCGGCCAGTTGCCGGTGCTCCCCAGGCATTACTGGGAAGACCGCGACTTCGCCCGGACCACCATGGAGCCGCCCCTCGGCAGCGGCCCGTACCGCATCGAGCGCGTCGACCCCGGCCGCAGCATCACCTATCGCCGCGTCGAGGACTACTGGGCCGCCGATCTGCCGGTGAACCGCGGCCGGCACAACTTCGATCGCATCCGCTACGACTACTATCGCGATGCCACCGTGGCGCTCGAAGCCTTCAAGGCCGGCGAGTACGACTTCCGGGTGGAGAACATCGCACGCAACTGGGCCACCCAGTACGACATCGCGGCCGTGCGTACCGGCGACATGATCCTGGAGGAGATCGAGCACGACATCCCCACCGGCATGCAGGCCTATTTCTTCAATACCCGCCGGGAGATCTTCGAGGACCCGCGGGTGCGCAAGGCGCTGGCGTACGCCTTCGACTACGAGTGGACCAACCGCACGCTGTTCAACGATTCCTATACCCGGACCACCAGCTATTTCTCCAATTCGGAGCTGGCCGCGGTGGGGCTGCCCAGCGAGGCCGAGATGGCCTACCTGGAACCGTTCCGCGACAAGCTGCCGGCGGCGCTGTTCGAGCAGGAATACACCCCCCCGAGTACCGACGGGCCCGGCGGTCTGCGCGCCAATCTGCGCCGCGCGCTGGAGCTGCTGGCCGAAGCTGGCTGGCAGGTGCGGAACAACCGCCTGACGCATACCGAAACCGGACGCGAGATGCGGTTCACCATTCTGCTGGACAACCCGACGTTCGAGCGCGTCACGCTGCCGTTCGTGCGCAACCTGGAGCAGCTCGGCATCGAGGCCCGCGTCCGCACGGTGGATACCTCCCAATACCAGAACCGCATGGACAGCTTCGACTTCGACATGACGGTGCAACTCATCGGCCAGTCCCAGTCCCCCGGCAACGAACAGCGCAACTACTGGAGCTGTGCAGCCGCCGAGACCGACGGCAGCCGCAACTACAGCGGCATCTGCGATCCGGTGGTGGACGAACTCATCGAGCGTGTCATCTATGCCAGGGACCGGAACGATCTCATCCACGCGACCCGGGCGCTGGACCGCGTGCTGCTCTGGGGTCACTACGTCATTCCCCAGTGGCACGTGAATACCTTCCGCATTGCCTACTGGAACAAGTTCCATCGGCCGGCCATCTCGCCGGATTTCGCGCTGGGGTTCGATACCTGGTGGCACAAGGACGCCGAGTAACCGAGCTTCATGCTGAATTACGTTCTCCGACGATTGCTGCTGATGATCCCCACCTTGCTGGGGATCATGATCATCAATTTCGTCATCGTGCAGGTGGCGCCGGGCGGCCCTGTGGAGCGCGCCATTGCCCAGATCCAGGGGCACGGCGTGGAGAGCACCGCGCGCTTCACCGGCACGGCTGGCGGGGAAAGCGGCGAGGCCGCGCGTTACCTGCAGAGCAGCGGGGACCAGTCCTATCGCGGCGCCCGCGGCCTGCCGCCGGACCTGGTGGAAGAGCTGGAGCGCATGTACGGCTTCGACCGCCCGGCGCACGAACGCTTCTTCATGATGCTGGGGAACTACCTCCGGCTGGATTTCGGCGACAGCTTCTACCAGGACCGCTCGGTGATCCAGCTCATCATCGACAAGCTGCCGGTGTCCATCTCGCTGGGATTGTGGACCACGCTGCTGGTTTACCTGATCTCCATTCCGCTGGGCATTCGCAAGGCGGTCCATGACGGCAGCCGCTTCGACTTCTGGACCTCGGCCGTGGTCTTCGTGGGTTTTGCCATCCCGAGTTTCCTGTTTGCCATCCTGCTGATCGTGCTGTTCGCCGGCGGCAGCTTCTTCGACCTGTTCCCGCTGCGCGGCCTGGTGTCCGAGAACTGGGAAGAGCTGTCATGGCCGATGCGCATCGTGGATTACTTCCACCACATCGCGCTGCCGGTACTGGCCCTGGTGATCGGCGGCTTCGCCGGGCTCACCATGCTCACCAAGAACTCCTTCCTGGAGGAGATCAACAAGCAGTACGTGATGACCGCCCGCGCCAAGGGTGCCGCAGAGAACAAGGTGCTGTACGGCCATGTGTTCCGCAATGCCATGCTGGTGGTGATCGCCGGCTTCCCGGCGGCGTTCCTGGGCATCCTGTTCACAGGTGCGCTGCTGATCGAGGTGATCTTCTCGCTGGATGGCCTGGGCCTGCTGGGCTTCGAGGCGGTCATCAACCGTGACTACCCGGTGGTGTTCGGCACGCTGTTCATCTTCACCCTGCTGGGGCTCTTCCTGAACCTGATCGGGGATCTGATGTACGTCGCCATCGACCCGCGGATCGACTTCGAAAGGCGGGAGGGTTAATGACGCCCATCAACCGTCGCCGCTGGCAGCAGTTCAAGGCCAATCGCCGTGGCTGGTGGTCGTTGTGGATCTTCCTGGTGCTGTTCGGCCTGAGCCTGTTCGCCAACTTCCTGGCCAACGACCGGCCGCTGCTCATCCACTACGACGGCGGCTGGTACACGCCCATGTTCCAGGTCTACCCGGAAACCACGTTCGGCGGCTTCTTCCCCACCGAAGCCGACTACCGGCATGCCGAGGTGCAGGAACTGATCGAGGAGAAGGGCTGGATCCTCTGGCCGCCGGTCCGCTACAGCTACCAGACCGTGAACTTCAACCTGGAATCGGCCGCCCCGGCTCCGCCGTCCGCCGAGCACTGGCTGGGCACGGACGACCAGGCCCGCGACGTGATGGCACGGCTGATCTACGGCTTCCGCATCTCGGTGCTGTTCGGCCTGGCGCTCACTATCGCCAGTTCCATCATCGGCATCGTCGCCGGAGCGGTGCAGGGCTATTTCGGCGGCTGGCTGGATCTGCTGGCCCAGCGCTTCATCGAGATCTGGAACGGCCTGCCGGTGCTTTACCTGCTGATCATCATGGCAAGCTTCGTCGAGCCCAGCTTCTGGTGGCTGTTGCTGATCATGCTGCTGTTCTCGTGGACCGCGCTGGTGGCCGTGGTGCGTGCGGAATTCCTGAAGGTGCGCAACTTCGAGTACGTGAAGGCTGCCAAGGCGCTGGGGGTGCCGGACCGCACCATCATCTTCCGCCACGTGCTGCCCAACGCCATGGTGGCCACGCTGACCTTCGTGCCGTTCATCCTCAGCGGCTCCATCACCACGCTCACCGCGCTGGACTTCCTCGGCTTCGGCCTGCCCCCGGGCTCGGCCTCGCTGGGTGAACTGCTGGCCCAGGCCAAGGCCAATCTGCACGCGCCGTGGCTGGGCATCACCGCCTTCATGGTGCTTGCGGTGATGCTGACGTTGCTCATTTTCATCGGCGAAGCCGTGCGTGACGCCTTCGACCCACGCAAGACCCTCGGCCAGGTGCGGACATGAGCGAATCGCTGTTGAGCGTCAACGACCTGCGCGTGAACTTCCGCACCGAACTGGGCGACGTGGAGGCGGTCAAGGGCGTCTCCTGGGACCTCAAGCGCGGCGAATCGCTGGCACTGGTGGGCGAGAGCGGGTCCGGCAAGTCGGTATCGGCGATGTCGGTGCTGCAACTGCTGCCGTACCCGCGCGCCTGGCATCCCTCGGGCAGTATCCGCTTCGCCGGCGAGGAACTCATGGGCGCGCCCGGGCCGCTGATCCGTTCCATCCGCGGCGGCCGCATCGGCACCATTTTCCAGGAACCGATGACCTCGCTGAACCCGTTGCATACCGTCGAGAAACAGATCGCCGAGACGCTGCGCATCCACAAGGGGCTGCAGGGCAAGGCCGCGCGGGAGCGCATACTGGAGCTGCTGGAACTGGTGCGGTTGCCGGAGCCGGTGCGCCGGCTGAAGTCCTTTCCGCACGAACTTTCCGGAGGCCAGCGCCAGCGCGTGATGATCGCCATGGCGCTGGCCAACGACCCGGAACTGCTGATTGCCGACGAGCCCACCACCGCGCTGGACGTCACCGTACAGGCGCGCATCCTCGACCTGATCAAGGAACTCCAGCAGCGCTTCCACATGGCCTTGCTGCTGATCAGCCATGACCTGCACGTGGTACGCCACATGGCCGACCACATCTGTGTCATGCGCCACGGCGAGGTGGTGGAGGGCGGGGCGGCTCCGCAGGTGTTCGGCGCCCCGCAGCACCCGTACACCCGCCTGCTGATCGAATCCGAACCCAGTGGCAGCCCGCACCCGTCCAGGGGCGGTGACCCGGTACTCACCGGCGCCGACGTCAAGGTGCACTTCCCGATCAGGGCCGGTTTCTTCCGTCGGGTGCGCGACTACGTGCGCGCGGTGGACGGCGTGGATATCATCGTGCGACCCGGGCAGACCGTGGGCGTAGTGGGGGAAAGCGGCTCCGGCAAGACCACGCTGGCGCTGGCCTTGCTGCGGCTGCAGCAGGCGAAGGGCCGTATCGTCTTCCTGGGCGAGGACATCAGCCGCCTGCCGCCGCGGCAACTGCGGCCGAAGCGCAAGGCCATGCAGGTGGTCTTCCAGGACCCGTTCGGCAGCCTCAGCCCGCGCATGACGGTGGAGCAGATCGTTGCCGAAGGCCTGGAAGTGCACCAGCCGGAACTCACCGCCGAGCAGCATCGGCAGGCCATCGCCCAGGCGCTGGAGGAGGTGGGCCTGGGCGCGGAGTTGATGCCACGCTTCCCGCACGAACTCTCCGGCGGTCAGCGCCAGCGTGTTGCCGTGGCCCGGGCGCTGGTACTGAAACCCCGGCTCATCGTGCTGGACGAACCTACTTCGGCGCTGGACCGCTCGGTGCAGGCGCAACTGGTGGAGCTGCTGCGCGAACTGCAGCGCAAGCACCAGCTCGCCTATCTGTTCATCAGTCACGACCTCAAGGTGGTGCGCGCTCTGGCGCACCATATCATCGTCATGAAGGACGGCAGGGTGGTGGAGCAGGGCGACGCCGAAACCGTCTACGGCAATCCCCGTGAGGCCTATACCCGGGAACTGCTGGAAGCGGCGCTGATGTGAACCCCGGCTGCAGCTTTCTGTTATCATCGCGACCCCGTAAGTCTCTGAAACAAGAGCATCTCGCATGGATCCTGTGATCGCCCTGGTGGGGCGGCCCAATGTGGGCAAGTCCACCCTGTTCAATTACCTGACCCGCACCCGCGACGCGCTGGTGGCGGATTTTCCGGGCCTGACCCGGGACCGCCAGTACGGCCGCGGCAAGGTGGGCGATCGCCCCTACCTGGTGGTGGATACCGGCGGGCTGGGGGACGACCCCGAAGGGTTGGAACTGCATATGCAGCAGCAGGCGCTGGCTGCCATCGCCGAGGCCGACCTGGTAGTGTTCCTGGTGGATGGCCGGGCCGGCGTCACCGCTGCCGACGAGGAGATCGCTGCCCACCTGCGCCGTGTCGGCAAGCCGGTGGTGCTGGCCGTTAACAAGACCGACGGTGTGGACGAGCGCGTTGCCACCGCGGACTTCCATGTGCTCGGGCTGGGCCAGCCGCATGCCATGGCGGCTGCCCACGGGCGGGGCATACCGCAGATGCTGGAGGATGCCTTCGAGCGCCTCCCGGAAACCCACGGCCAGGATGGCGGCCCCGAGCTTCTGAATGATGCCGAGACCGGCATTCGCGTTGCCATCGTCGGTCGTCCGAACGTCGGCAAGTCCACGCTGGTGAACCGCCTGCTGGGCGAGGAGCGGGTGGTGGTGTTCGACATGCCGGGCACCACGCGGGACAGCATTTTCATTCCCTTCGAGCGCCAGGGCCAGCGCTATACCCTGATCGACACCGCCGGTGTGCGCCGCCGCTCGCGCATCAGCGAGGTGGTGGAGAAGTTCAGCATCATCAAGACACTGCAGGCGATCGAGGCGGCGAACGTGGTGATCATGGTGCTGGACGCCCATGAGGGCGTGGCCGAGCAGGATGCCCATCTGGTGGGTCACATCATGGATGCCGGCCGCGGCCTGGTGGTGGCGATCAACAAATGGGACGGCATGGAACCGGACGAGAAGGACAATGTCCGTCGCCTGCTGAGCGTCAAGCTGGGTTTCCTCGACTTCGCCGAGTCGCATTTTATATCCGCGCTGCACGGCAGCGGTACCGGGCTCTTGTTCGACGCGGTGCGCCGGGCGCACGACGCGGCCATGGTCGACCTCTCCACCAGCCGGCTGACCCAGGTGCTGGAAGACGCCGTCAGTGCACATCCCCCTCCGCTGGTCCGCGGCCGGCGCATCAAGCTGCGCTACGCCCACCAGGGCGGCCGCAACCCGCCCATCATCGTGGTCCACGGCAACCAGGCCGAGCAGACGCCCAAGGCGTACCGCCGGTACCTGGTGAACACCTTCCGCCGGGTGCTGAAACTCAAGGGCACGCCGGTGCGGCTGGAGTTCAAGACCACGGAGAACCCCTACGAGGGCAAGAAGAACAAACTCACCCCCCGGCAGGAAATGCGCCGCCAGCGCCTGGTGCGGGTGATGAAGCAGCGCGAGAAGCGCAAGAAGGGTCGCTGAACGATGAAACCCCGCCGTCAGGCGGGGTTTCATCGTTCGGTCAGTGGTATCCCATGCCCGGCCGCACCTTGCCGCGGAACACCCAGTAGGTCCAGGCGGTGTAGCCGAGGATGATGGGGATCAGGAACAGCACGCCTATCAGCAGGAAAAGCTGGGTATCCGGTGCCGAGGCGGCATCCCAGAATGTGTGGTCCGGCGGTACCGCCAGCGGCCACATGCTGATCAGCAGGCCCACATAAAAGGCGATGAACAGCGTCATCGTCGCGATGAAAGGCACGCCTTCCTTCCGCCGCTGAATCGAATTCCACAGCCACAGAGAGGCGCCCAGCGTCAGTACCGGGAAGACCCACAGCCACTGCAGGTTGCCCATCCAGCGTTCCATCACACGGGCCTCGGCCAGCGGCGTCCAGATGCTGATGATCACGAAGAACAGCAGCACCACGACCAGCAACCGCTGCGCCACGGCGTAGGCCCAGTCCTGCAGCGGGCCCTCGGTTTTCAGGATCAGCCAGGTGGCGCCCAGCAGGGAATAGCCGGCCACCAGCGCCAGGCCGGTCATCACCGTGAAGGGCGTGAGCCAGTCCAGCGCCCCGCCGACGTAGCGGAACCCCTCGGTTTCGAACCCCTGGATGTACGCGCCCACCACGACGCCCTGGGCGAACGTCGCCACCAGCGAGCCGCCGAAGAACGACCAGTTCCACAGGTACCGCGAACTGCGCGCCTTGAAGCGGAATTCGAAGGCGATGCCGCGGAAGATCAACCCGGCCAGCAGCAGGAACACGCCGATGTAGAGTGCCGGCAGGAACACCGCGTAGACCATCGGGAACGCTGCCAGCAGGCCGGCGCCGCCGAGAATCAGCCAGGTCTCGTTGCCGTCCCAGACCGGGGCCACCGAGTTCATCATCACATCGCGTCCTTCCTCGTCCGGCGCGAACGGGAAGAGAATGCCCACGCCCAGGTCGAAGCCGTCCATGAGCACGTACATGAACACGCCCAGGCCGATGATGCCGATCCAGATCAGTGTCAGGTCCAACAGTTCCATGATTTACCTCCCGGCGCCCTGGGGCGCGGCATCATCGAAATCGGTGTCAACGGCCGAGAGCGGGCGTTTTGGCCGGCCGCCGGGTTCCGTGGCATGGGGTTCCGGTGCATCCGGTCCGGCCTGGATCAGCCGGACCAGATAGTACAGTCCGGCGGCGAACACCACGGCGTAGACGAGGATGTAGCCGATCAGCGTGAACAGGGCCATGCCACCGGTGAGCGATGGCGTGACCCCGTCCGCCAGTCGCATGACGCCGTAGATCAGGTAGGGCTGGCGGCCCACCTCGGTGACGAACCAGCCGGCTAGCACCGCCACGAACGGCAGCGGGATCATCCAGGTGAATATCCGCAGCAGCCGGGTGGATTCGAACAGCCTGCCGCGCAACCGCTGCACCAGTGCAGTGGCCGCGACCAAGATCATCAGCATGCCGATGCCCACCATGATGCGGAAGCTCCAGAACACCGTCGCCACCGGCGGCCGGTCCTCCGGCGCCCATTCCTTGAGGCCCGGCACCACGCCGTCCAGCTCATGGGTGAGGATCAGGCTCGCCATGCGCGGAATGCCGATCTGCATGTAGTTGCGCTCGTCGCTCGCGCTTGGCAACGCGAACAGCAGCAGCGGTGCGCCGGACTGTGTTTCCCACACCCCTTCCATGGCAGCCACCTTGGCCGGCTGGTGTTCGAAGGTGTTCAGACCGTGGATATCGCCCACCACCAACTGGGCGGGGGCGATGACGGCCAGCAGGACCACCGTCATGCCCAGCGCCTTGCGGTTCATCTCCACCGCGCGGTTGCGGAGCAGGTACCAGGCGCTGACGCCCGCCACCACGAAGCCGGCAGTGAGGAACGAGGCCAGCGCCATGTGGAAGAAGCGCGGCCACAGTGACGGATTGAAGATAGCCTCCGTCCACGAGGTGACGAACACCAGGCCGTCGCGCATCTCCACCCCGGCCGGTGTCTGCATCCAGCTATTGGCGGAGAGAATCCAGAACGAGGAAATGAAGGTGCCCAGTGCAACCATGCAGGCGGCGAACAGGTGCAGCCCCTTCGGCACCTTGTTGCGTCCGAACAGCAATACGCCGAGGAAGGTCGCCTCCAGGAAGAAGGCGGTGACCACCTCGTAGCTCAGTACGGGCCCGAGGAAGTTCGCCGACGCATAGGAGAAGTTGCTCCAGTTCGTGCCGAACTGGAACGCCATCACGATGCCCGAGACAACGCCCATGCCGAAGACCACGGCGAAGACCTTGGTCCAGAACCGCGACAGCTGTTCGTAAACGGAGTTTTCCGTCTTGTAGTACAGCCCTTCCAGCGTGGCGATATACGACGCCAGCCCGATGGTGAAGACCGGGAAAATCGCGTGGAAGGAGACTACGAAGGCGAACTGAATGCGGGATAACAGTAGCGGATCGAGTTCCATGCCTTGTCCGTCCTGAAGTCAGAGTCCGAAATCACATGTGATTCTGACGCCGGGGCACAACAGGCAATTTGATGCAGATCAACAGATGGGCATGATCGCCCGAGGATGACGAACGACAGGACCTCAGGCAGGCCTGACCTCGAACCAGTCATCCAGCAGATCGGCGGGCAGCGTGGTCATGGGGCGTTGCTCCATGATCTGCGCCTTGACCTGTTCCTTGGCGTCCGCGGCGCTGCCGGCCTCGACCCGATAGGTCTTCTCCGCCAGAGGGCCCAGCGATGCGTAGGCATCCCGGCGGGCGGCGGGTGTCACGTTGCAGATCCATTCGGTCATGGCGGCTTGCTCCGCTTCACGTTATGCACTGCCAGTATAGCCAAGCGAGGCGGGCGTCAACGTCGGACACGGGCCTGTCGCCTTCCTGCCACATCTTGATAGTTTTTCCGGCGGCCCAGATATTGGTCTGCAACGACGGAGCAATCATTTGCCGGGAGACCACCATGAACCGTAAGTCGTTGTTGGCCATGATTGTGTGCATTCCGTTTCTCGGTGCGGCATGGGCGGCGGACTACGATTCCGCCTCGGACCGGGAGGACGCGGCCATCGAACAGGAACGTCAGGAGGCGGGTGATCGCATGCGTTCCTGGGAAGAACGCATGCGTGAAATCGGACGCCAGACGGACAACCTCTCCGACGAGACCCGTGAACGCCTCAGCCGGGCCTGGCAGGAGACCCAGACCCAGTGGGACAGGCTGCAGGAGTCCTCGAAGGAGCAATGGGACAAGGCCCAGTCCCGGATGAATGACGCCATGAACCGGCTCGAACGGGCCTGGGACGCGGCAACGGAGGAGCGGGAGGAATAGTTCTCCCTCAGCGGCATGAACGGAGTAGACCCCGGGCCGGGCGGTATGCGCCGGTCCGGGGGGCTGCCTACGCCGAACGACGGACGAGTTCGCCGTTGCGGTAGTCTGCGAGTGCCTGCTCGACCTCATGGCGATGGTTCATCACAAACGGACCATAGCCGGCAACGGGCTCGCCGATCGGTTCACCGGCCAGTACCAGAACAACCGCTTCGTTGTTCGACTCGATGATGAAATCCTCGCCCTCCCGGCCGAGCACGACCAGATCGGCCTGTCGCGCCACTTCCTCGCCGTTCACCAGCACTGTTCCGCTGAGCACGGCAAGGGCCGTGGGCCAACCGTCGGGTATTGCGAGCCGGGCGACACCGTCCCGGTTCAGGCGCAGATCCCATACTTGCATCGGCGTCCGCGTCGCGGCCGGTCCGGCCCTGCCTTCCAGTTCGCCCGCGATGACACGTACCGATCCGGCAGCATCCGCCAGCACCACTTCAGGGATGTCCGTGCTGCGGATCGCCTGGTAGCCCGGGTCCGTCATCTTCGCGTCGGACGGGAGATTCACCCAGAGCTGCACCATCTCCAGCGGCCCGCCGGAGGCCGTGAACGCATCGGAGTGGTATTCCTCGTGGAGTATGCCGGATCCCGCCGTCATCCACTGGACGTCTCCGGGGCCGATGACTCCGCCCTGGCCGGTGGAGTCTTGGTGGCTCACTTCCCCCTGGTAGACGATGGTCACCGTCTCGAAGCCGCGATGCGGGTGCTCGCCCACGCCACGCCGCCGACCGGCCGGTTCGAACGTGACCGGGCCGGCGTAGTCGAGCAGCAGGAACGGGTCCAGGTCCCTGCCGTGGTCCTCATAGGAAAACAGCGAGCGCACCGGGAATCCGTTACCCACCCAGTGATGGCGGGGCGCGTTGTGAACACCGTGAATTTTCTTCATGGCAACCTCCCGTTCGCTGTTGATGGGCGATACAGGAAAGTATATGGGCGGAACGATAGATGCAGTAGACCGCAATAATGCACCACATCGTTCTGACAAGAGAACGATGATGCGTATTTATACCGCCCAGGTGGTGAGCCAGGGAGGTTCCGTACCGGTGCTTACTGGGTACGCTCCACGGTGACGGAGGAAACCGGCGTGCCGTTGTTATCCCAGCTGGTCCGGATATAGGTGGCGACGGCAGCGATTTCGGCGGCACTCAGGTCGTTGAACGGCGGCATGCCGAAGGGGCGCGTGTTGCCGTCCGTGCCGGGCGGGTAGCCACCGTGGCGGATCACGTTGATCACATTGGTGGGATCGTTCAGAGTTACGGCCCGGTTACCGGCCAGTGCGGAGGCGGCTGCCGTGCCCTGGCCGTTTTCGCCGTGGCAGTCCATGCAACTGTTCTCGTAGATGCGCCGTCCATGGTTGCGTATTGTTTCCACCCGGTCGACAGGTACGTCTACCTGCCGCAGGCCGGACGGGCCTGTCTCGCGCTCCGGCAGCGAGCGCAGGTATTCCGTCATGGCGTCGATGTCCGCCTCCGTAAGGTGCTGCAGGCTGTTGTAGACCACATCGGCCATCGGCCCCATCATCGAGGCATCGCCGGCCTTGCCTGCACCGAGCAGCCTGGCGCCTTTGCCGTGCGGCCAGGCCTGGAGCCCCGCCTCGGCGCTGGAGTGCAGCGAAGGTGCATACCAGCCCTGTACATGGCCACCCGGCGCATCCTCGCCGCCGCGCGTGGCGCCGAAGCGGTTGCGTTCCGCGTGGCAGACCATGCAGTGGCCGAGCCCCTTCACCAGATAGGCGCCCCGGTTCCATGCGTCGCTCTGATCCGGGTCCGGCTCGTAGGCGCCGGGCTGGAAATAGAACCGCTGCCAGGTTCTCAGTAGTCCGCGGATCGAGGCGGGGAAGCGCAGATCGTGCTCCGGGTGTTCCCGCTCCGCGGGCGGCAGGGACTGCAGATAGGCGTAGATGGCGCTGGCATCCTCGCGATGCACGTGAGTGAAGCTGGGGTACGGGCAGGCCGGGTACAGGGCCGAGCCGTCCGGGCGGCGGCCGAGGTGCATGGCCTGCCAGAAATCCTCCTCCGTCCAGCCGCCTAGCCCGGTTTGCGGGTGCGGGGTGAGGTTGGGCGTGACGAAGGTTCCGAACTCCGTGTCCAGCCGTCGGCCGCCGGCATATGGCGGCTGGCCGCGCGCCGTATGGCAGCCCATGCAGTTGGCCGCCCGGGTGAGGTATTCGCCCCGCACGATGATGTCATCGTCGTCCGGGGGACTGGCGGCAGGAATGCCCGGGATCAGAGCAAGGCAGGCCAGAAGAACGCTGTTCAGCAAGGTGTGTTTCGTCATCGGGCTACTCCGGCAGCGGTACGCTGCCGCACTGCATGGGCGGATCGGAAACGGGTTCGGTGTGCGGGGTCGGGTCTTCCGATACCGGGTTCGCCGCCAGCCAGCGCGAGAGCGCGTAGATGTCCTCCGGCGTCAGACGCTGAGCGATTTCCTGCATGCAGTCCGGCTCCGCTGCCTGCCTCCGCCCGAGGCGCCAGGCGGTGAGCTGGGCGGCGACGTAATGGCTGGGCAGGCCGAGCAGGCTGGGGGTGTTCGGTTCCACGCCGCTCAGGTTCTCCCCGTGGCACGCCTTGCAGGACGGCAGGTCGCGTGCCGGGTCGCCGCGCATGACCAGTTCCTCGCCACGCTCCCGCAGCACGTCGTCCCGTAGCGGTTCGGCCGGGTCTGTGTAAGGCGTGACCTGTTCGGAGAAGTACACCGCAATCTCCCACAGGTATTCATCGGGCAGGTTCCGCACCATGTGCTCCATGGCCCGGTGGTGGCGCCGCCCGCCCTGGTAGTTCAGCAACTGGTTGTACAGGTAGCCGGCCGGCTTGCCGTGGAGCCGCGGCGTGTAGCCGGACCGTAGGTTGATTCCGGTTTCCGCATGGCAGGCCAGGCAGGGCTGCACGCGCTGCTGCATGGTATCCATGGCCGGCTCGGTGTTCTCGGTTGCCGCCGCCGGGACAATACAGAGTGCCAGCGCCGCCAGGGCTGCGAGCATGCAGGTGCGAAACAGCGTCTGCCTCATGGTGTCCTGTGCCGGGGTGCTGAAGCGCTGGGAAACAGCCGGAACGAACCGGTACGGAGCGCATGCCGTTGGACAGAAAGGTACAGTTGTTCCGCCGACTGTAACAGTTACAGTTGGGGCGGTTCTTGTATGTAACAGATTGGGTGCCCGATGACGCTCTACGAGCAATTGGTGGAAGAGTTGGAGCGGCTCGTCCACACCGCGGTTCTGAAGCCGGGCGACCGCATGCCGTCCGTACGCAAGCTGGCGCGCACCCGGTCCCTGAGTCCGGGCACGGTGTTGCAGGCGTATGGTGTGCTGGAGGACAAGGGCCTGATCGAGGCACGCCCCCGTTCCGGCTATTTCGTGGTGGGAGCCTCCCGGGAACTGTTCCCGGTGCCTGGCATTCAGCCCTCCGGCAACGACTCCACACCGGTGGATGTCAGCGAACTGGTCTTCACCATTCTTGCCGCCGCCAAGGACCGTAACGTTGTGCCGTTCGGCTCCGCGTTCCCGTCTCCGTTGCTGTTCCCCATCCGGCAACTGGCCAGCGCCTTCGCCCGCGGCCTGCGCAATCTGGACCCATGGAAGACAGTGGAGGATCTGCCGCCCGGCAACCGGGAGCTGCGCCGCCTGATTGCCCTGCGTTACCTGGAGGGCGGCACTACGGTGGAGCCGGACGGGGTGGTGATCACGTCCGGAGCGCTGGAGGCCTTGAACCTCTGCCTGCAGGTTGTCACCCGCCCCGGCGATGTGGTGGTCATCGAATCCCCGGCCTTCTATGGCGCCCTGCAGGCCATCGAGGCGCTGTCTCTGCGTGCCGTTGAAATCCCCACCGACCCGCGCCATGGCGTCAGCCTGGATGCGCTGGAAGCCGCGCTGCACCGCCATCCCATTCGTGCTTGCTGGTTCATGACCACGTTCCAGAACCCGCTGGGAAGCAAGATGCCGGAAGCGACCAAAAAAGCACTGGTGGAACTGCTCACCCGGCACAACGTGCCGCTGATCGAGGACGATGTTTATGCCGAGCTGTATCTGCGCGGCGAACGGCCGCGACCGGCCAAGGCCTTCGATACGGCGGGGCTGGTGATGCACTGCTCGTCGTTCTCCAAATGCCTGGCGCCGGGCCTGCGCGTGGGCTGGGCCGCCCCGGGCCGCTATACGCGGCAGGTGGAGCAGCGGCAGATGATGAGCACCTTATCCGTCACCGTTCCCTCGCAGGCTGCCATCGTGGACTATCTGAAACGGGGTGGCTACGAACGCCATCTGCGCCGCCTGCGGCACGCGCTGCTGAACCAGCAGAACCAGATGCTGCAGGCCATCAGTCGCCATTTCCCGGTCGATTGCCGCATCACCTGTCCGGACGGCGGCTATTTCCTCTGGGTGGAGCTGCCTGCCGGGGTCAATGCGCTGGAGGTGCATCGCAAGGCAATGGAAGCCGGTGTGAGTGTCAGTCCCGGCCCCATGTTCTCCGCCCATCGCGGGTTCCGGAACTGTTTGCGCCTGAATTACGGTCATCCCTGGTCGGAGCAGAGCGAGCAGGCCATCCGCACCGTGGCCGCTGCGATACAGGGCGCTTACCAGACTGTGCGAGAGGGCGGGTAAGTGCGGCGTTCTGATATGCTGGCCGGATTGGGCTGCCGCGCCGCTGGCTGGCCGGTGCCGCTTACAGTCATCGTGAGGAAGCAATGTCTGACAAACCGCCCATCACCGTCTCCGAGACGGATCTGGACAGGCTGGAACGCCTGCTCGCCTCCCTGGAAGGTGCCGAGGTTCCGGGCCTGGCGGAACTGCAGGAGGAACTCGACCGTGCCGAGGTGGTCTCGTCCCGCGCGATGCCGCCCACGGTGGTCACCATGAACTCCACCGTTCGGTTTCGGGAGGTAGTCTCGTCGAAGGAATTCCAGCTCACGCTGGTCTACCCGAGAGACGTCAAACAGGATGGCACCACGATCTCCATCCTGGCGCCGGTGGGCAGCGCCTTGCTCGGGCTGTCCGAGGGAAGCGAGATCCAATGGCCGAAGCCCGGCGGTGGCACCCTGCAGGTGCGGATCGAGGAGGTGCTGTATCAGCCCGAGCGGGCCGGGGAGTACCACCGTTAGCTGGTCAACCCGGCCCAGCGTCAGAAGCTAACCACGGCGACATCAAGAGCTCACCCCCGCCTGATTGGAGCTCGCCGCCAACGGCCTGCTTCCCGTGAGTAACTGCGGATAAAAATGATTAAGGAAACACTGATTTATTCCTGCGTTCGCGTTACGGTTGGATTTTTCGCGATGCCAGGCGCGGTGCACAGCGCCGTGGTGGTTCCACGGTCAAGCGCCGCAACAATGCAGCGTGAAAGATCCAGCTGCAATCCTAAGGGGCTCGGCCGGTTTTCGCCCGTGACGGTGTCGCAAGCCACCACAGGCAGAACCACGACCTGAGGCGCCTTGCTCCTGGCCGCGAACGAAAATCGGTCTCGAGCGCGAACGTGGGAATTGATCAGCGCTTCCCTAGGGGGTGTGGCCCGTGGCAGTTCACCCGAGAGGGTAAATGAGTAATAAATGAGAGCGCGGATTACTGATAAATTCTATGAGGCTAGGGAAAACCTCCTGAGCACAGATTATCCCCGATGGCGCAATCTGCTTTCTTGCTTGGCACTGCTCGTTCTGACCACGGGCGTGGTAGCGTCCTGGTGGTATATCTATTATACGATCCCCGAGGTGGTGTGCCATAAAGGTCATTTATACTTCTCAGTCCTGTGGCTTGCCGTTCAATGGGTGGTCATTGGCTACTTGTATTGGTACCGGAATATCCCTGCATTTGCTCGGGGTGCTATAAAGATGCTGATTGGGGTGGCAAATATCTGGTTTGGGCTTTTCATTTTCTCGCTCAACCCCTGTGTCTCGTAGCACAACCACATGCGATACAGATTTGCCTGAGAAGCCCAGCGTTGGGCGGAAGGGGACCGTCACCGTCGTGGTCATCGAGGAAATCGCGCGAGCCATTCTACACCTGCAAAGCGCGTTCGTTAGGCGTGTTGCGATCGATGGAGTGGATGGTGCCGGGAAGACGACGTTCGCGGATGAACTCGGGCGGACGCTCACTGCCTGGGGAGCAACGGTTATTCGCGCGTCTGTGGATGGGTTCCATCATGCGCGCGCCGTCAGGTATCGCCGCGGTCGCTACTCGCCAGAAGGTTTTTATCGGGACTCCTACGATTACGCGACCTTGAAGCAGGTTCTTCTTGATCCTGTCTCTCCTGGTGGTTCAGGACAGTACGTTCCGGCGGTGTTCGATCACACGGCCGATTCTCCAGTCAACCTGTACGCAAAGCGGGCAGGCACCGGCGAAATCCTCGTTTTCGACGGCATCTTTGTGCATCGGCCCGAGTTGCGAGGCTATTGGGATTTCTCCGTGTTTCTCGACGTGTCCGTTGAAACGTCAATAAGGCGGTTAGGGGAAAGGGACGGTGGACCAACGGATCCACAGGCATCGCTGAACCGGCGCTACATTGAGGGACAGGGGCTATATTCGCTGGAATGCGCGCCAGCAGATCGCGCCACGGTGGTTGTAGATAATAACGATCCGGCGTCGCCGCGCATCATACGGTGGACGATGAAGAGCGCCCGGACAGGTGCTTGAGCTGACGCCGGCAAACGGGTGCGATTAACTGCTTCGTTGGATCACCGTATCCCAACTATGTGCCGGGGAGTGCTATGGCGGATAGTGTGATGGAAGGTGGGTGTCTCCGTGGCGAAATCAGGTATCGCGTCACAGAGCCTCCGAAGAAGTCGATGATATGCCATTGCCGCACCTGCCGGATGGCGTCCGCTGCGCCGCTTGTGCCCTGGGTTGTCTTCTCTACCGACGCTTTTACCTTTGTTCAAGGGCAGCCGGCGTGGTTCCAGTCCTCGGCTTCGGTCACCAGAACGTTCTGCCCGTCGTGCGGCACGCCGCTGACCTACCAAAGAGCGGATCAGCGATCGCATGTCGAGGTCACCACCTGTGCGGTGAATGATCCGGATGCCTTCCCGCCAACGCATCACTCGTGGACAAGTCATGATCTGGTCTGGGTCCAGACGGCAGGGGAACTTCCGACGTATGGGCGAACCAGTGGTGAATCGTAGCGCCCAACAGGTCCATCGAGTCTACGCCAGACAAGCTCGCGCGGCTCATGTCCAGCGTTTGCCGGCTCCAGGAGGCCACCATGCGACCCCTTCGGTATTCGATCAACATCACGTTGGACGGCTGTTGCGACCATCGGGCAATCGCTCAAACCCCGGGTGACTTGAATTTCATGGAGGGGCTTGTGTATCTCCGAGAAGCAACGGAACGCGATATCGCCGAGATTCGTAAATTACCGGAAACACGGGAAGAGCTATTTTACTGCTTTCCAGGAGCATCATTCCCACTGTCGGAAGCTGACGTCCGGAGCAGCGTCGAAACGCGGTCCGACTCAACGGTGGTGGAGATCGGCGGGCGCGTGGTTGCCTTCGCTAATTTCTACCGCTGGAAGGACGGGCTGTGTTCAATCGGCAATGTGGTGGTGGCACCGGACGTCAGAGGTTTCGGGGTGGGTAGCCATCTGATTCGGCATATGGTCAAACTGGGGTTTGAGAAGCGCCACGCCGAATCGGTATCGGTGTCATGCTTTAATCGTAATGTGGTAGGCCTGCTCTTCTACCCGAGGCTTGCTTTCCGGCCTTACGATGTTGAGGAACGGACCGACTGGAATGGTGACCGGGTGGCGCTGATTCATTTCAGGTTGGACAGGGACGGAATCTAACGAGGATTGTGGCGTTTGATGCGGCGGCGGACTTGTCGTTTTGTTGTAGCACTTGTGGCTCATCGGTTTCATGGCTCTACTCCAGTCTGCTGAATTTTAAGCCCCTTAAACGCTAGCATTCGGCTCTGCGAGCGGCTTGTGGAGTCGCTACTTACGGCCCAACTCTGCCCGCTTGACGAGGTAATTGCGCCTTGGGTACTCTGTCGAGCCAAAGACGAAGGCATGGATGCCTGCTTGGACAGCATCTCACTCCAGCGATCCTGCCCCAAATTGCACCTCTCGTCCGGCTTGGGCTCATACCCAGCCGCAGAGTAACTGTCCGGCCAAGGGAAGGGCCAAATATGTCGATATTCATGCAGTTCCAGGGCGTTGCTGGTGAAGCTGCCGACGCCCGCCATCAAGGTTGGATCGACGTTGATCGTCTCCAGTGGGGTACCGCTCGATCTGTAACATCCGCGACATCAACGCGAGGCGATAGGGAGTCTTCTGTAGCGGAATTCTCGGAACTTCGTTTGACGCGTCATGTGGATTCCGCCTCTCCGAAATTGTTCATTGAAGCCTGTTGCGGCACAGGGAACACGATCATTCTGCATGTGACTAAGACTGGCCCGGGCGACGGAGCAGAGACTTTTCTGGAGTACACGCTGAAAGACGCGCTTATCTCGAACTACAAGATCGCCGCTTGCGCGAGTAGCCCGTACCGTCCGGTGGAAAGGCTTTCGATTAGCTATGCTGAACTCAGCTTGCGATACGCCCAGTATGACGAGATGGGTGCGCTAATCGCACCCTTGGCAGTTGGGTTTTCTCCTGCAACTAATTTAATGCTTTAGATCTGTGCTAGCCAAGGAAGGGGAGTGGTAAATGGTTGAAAACGCTCAAAGGCAGCCTTATTCAACGTCTGAGCAGCAGTTTACTGGGAATGGTGCCGATCGGGCTTACCTACCTGGGGTGTGGGCAGGAGTGGGGGTGGCGCATTCAGGGGACTTTATTCTCCTCGGCGCGCACAACCTGTCTGCGCGTCTCTACTCTCTCGGAGACAACGGTGCTAACGTCCAATACGCGTCCATAAACATCAATGGTTCAAAATTCGGACTGGGGCTTGGCGGCAGTGTTGGTGCCGCGTTTGTACTGGCTCACGGATACGAGGATCCCCAGGAGATGATGGGGCTCTCGGGGCGGCGTGATTTCGATCTGGCTGTTGGCGCCAAGCTGGGGGATTTCCTGAAGGGGGCCAGAGCCCTTCGGCGTGTAATCGAGACCATGGAGGAATATAAGAAGCTCACGTACGTGGCCGAGAATGCTATCAAGAACTTGGGCGTAAATATCCGCGAACCAGGCCTTATCACACTGCCGATTCCTCTTGCTGGAATTGGACTGCATGGCTGGGTTGGATACCGCTTCGGGGATACCATCGTTACTCGCCTCGGTTATGTTGAGCTCTAGTATGCGTTTACCAGCAACCCTGAGAGCCGTGTGTTGGCTGGGGGTAGGAATGTCGGTGTCTCCGGCTTCCTTTGCCTTGAGCGAGTGTAGCGTTACGTTCATTTCCAATAGACTGCTCATCCAAATGGAGGAAGCAGACGAACATTCGCTCAGGATGTCGTCTCGCACCGACGAGTTTCAAGCTCGAACCCATATTGTTGGTGATGGTATACAGCGGCTTTCAATCACTTCTGAAATGATAGCGGATGGGCAAACGCGACGCGTTCTGAGTGTGTTTGACGGCGACAAGCAGTGGGTGGAGCAAAGGCAGGGCGAGCGCATTCAAGTTCTGTACTTTCGCCTTGAAGAGTTGCCAGATGAGAGCCGGCCGTTCGACACAGGTCTTTATATCTGGGGGACAGGGCTATTCAGCGGAGAGGACTATCCAGGCACAGTTCGCGCTTTGTTCTCGTTGTATAACTTCGAGGCCTCATGCACTGGAAGTACCGCAACGCTGCGAGGGGCAGCAAATCCCGAAGCGGTTACATCATATGTCGATTCCAGAGGCGGGGATCCATCTTCATATCGGGGCTTTCTTGACAACTTCCCACACGTGCGTATGACGGTGGATCTGGCTGAAGATGTGATCACCGATTATGCTTTTGGAAAGTCGGATGGCGAGTTAATGTTTGAAGTGATTGTTACCGACTATCGGTTTGGTGAAAACTTGGATGAGGATGTTTTTAGGTACAGTCCGCCCGATCTTGTGGAGCCTGTTGACGTCACCAACCAGCTTTGAATCTGAATCAGGTCAAGAGGCAATGGATATGCTGAAACGGAGTATCTCTGATCGTATCCTGCTTACCTGGCTCGCCTACAGTGTGGCCTCGGGTATCGTATTTCTTATAGCCACTTCCGTGATTATGTTTGTCACTATCGGGTGCTGGCCGATGGGGGGGTATCAACCAGGGGGAGGGTGCGCCGCGCGTGTCAATAGTGTCCTCTACCTCGGATGGCTGCCCGCATTGTTCGGGGGGATCGTGGGGGCCGTGTTGACCTATCGGGAGCAGCGGAACTCTCATCCGCAGAAGTAGCGCTTGCGCCGCGATGGTTCCGTGGAGGTCGCGCCCCGGTGGGTTGTCATGGCATTTACGGAAGGGCGGAATAGACCGGACCGGCCTTGCACCGTGTCGGCTAGTGAGTGCACAGAGGCTCTGCTTTGTAGCCCATGTCTCCGGTACAGATCCTTGCTGATTGGTGCCCCGGCAGGATTCGAAAATCCTGTGTAAGCCTTTGATTTAGATTGTTATCTGATTAGAGGCTAAGCGGAGCATATACCTGTATGCCTGCAATGCCCGGCAGCATAGGGCATTGCAGGCTGGTTTCACAAGCCGCGCTCGATCTGCTCCGTTGCCCACTGGTTCAGGCTCTTGCCGCTGGCCTCCGCGCGCATCAGCGCTTTGGCGTGCAGCTCCGGCGGGACGCGCAGCATGATCTTGCCCGAGCATGGCTTCTGCGCGGGCCGGCCGCTACGCTCCGAGATTTCCAGGTAGCCATCCACTGCTTCACGGAAGGCGCCTCTGAGCTCTTCAACGCTTTCCCCGTGGAAGCCCACCACATCCTGAATCCCGGCAACGTGGCCGACGAAGCATTCATCTTCCTCGCTGTATTCAATGCGGGCCTCATAGCCCTTGTAGCTCATCGGTTTCATGGCTTTACTCCAGCTTGTTCAAGAAAGGCCCTCGCATCCCGTACCTGGTAGGGTTTCGCCTCCTTCCCCGGGTGCGGCCGGTGGAAGTCAGCGCGCGCACCGTTCAGGAAGAAAGCGACCCGCGAACCTCGGCCCTCGATCATCTCCGCCCCGAACGCAAGGAACAGCGCCTCAATCCTTCTCCACTCCAGGGACATCGGCACAGGGCTCGTGAAGATGGCCGAGAGTGTCCTTCTATGCTTGCTGTTCATGCGGCGATGCTATCAAAAAGTGCAGTCACATGCTAGCGAAAAGTGATATCACTCGACTTTGCAGTGAGTCTGCAGAAGTCCACAGGGCAGAAGCTTGCCTCCCTTGGGGAACACGGTGCCACGGATGCAGGCAGAGCAGCATGGATGTCGGCGGACGTATCCTTTCCCCATTACTCCCGGAAGGAATCCGGATTTCGTAGCTTCCTTCAGTTGACGCATTCGAAGGCCGGGCGCTGGCGGATTAGCCCGTCTGGACATTGTCAGGGCATCCCGCAACGCGCCGCTGCTGCTCAAGCTGGCGTAACACAGCGAGCCATTCCAAGGGGTCGATGTCCGCGATGGGACGTTGGCCGACCTGAGGGAACACGTGCTTGTCCAGAGCATTCCAGGTCAGGCGGCCTCGATCTGGCGAACGGTGAGCGGCATATGGGTATAGAAACCAAAATCGAACTCGCCACTATGCCCAAATCTATACCTAAATATTGGTTGCTCGCACGGAATACATGGATACCTGTAGATACGGAGAGTTCCAATAAATCTCTTTTGTAACCGTGTCTTGGTTTATCTGTAGAGACGAGTGAATAAAGGTAAGTGGTGCCCCGGGCAGGCACCGCAAAGGATCGGCATCGCTTTGTTTTTGCGATGATTTTTTCCTGACTAAAGGCCATGTACCCCCAGCTATACCCCCAATGGTCCGGGGCTTCCGCTCCGACCACGAAACAGGGGATAGCTGCTATGAAAGTAGTAACTTACCAGGCGCCTGACGGTGCCACCATCAATCTCACGGCCGGGCAGGTCCAGGACCTGGAGAACTGGGGCGTCTGGCCTCGCAACCGCTCCGGGGAGTTCTGCCAGGTTTCCCACGGCCTCCACCGAGGCGCGCCCACCTACAGCGGGCAGGAACTGGCCGTGCTCATCAACTACCTACGCGGCGCGGATCCCGCCTTCGGTCGCTGGTGCGAGCATTACGGATACCAGCCGTGGACCGCGGAAGCGCTGGCTGACTATTGCCGGTACCAGGAAGGCCAGGCGCTGTCCCGGTCGCTATTCGCTGGCGGGTAGCAGCCCCATTCAGAGTCGGTAATGGCGCCCCGTTGGTTTCGACCGGCGGGGCGCTTTTCGTTGGGGAGCAGGGGAATCTCGGATATCGTGGTCTGACACGCTGCTGGAGAACGCTGCATGACAAATGATACGAAGTGGCCGTTTAGTTCTCGCCAACTCCAACGGGTGTATGAGGACACGACCGTAAGGTGGGTTGCTGTCGGCCTATTTGTGTTGATCACAGGAGCCGTCCTATTTGGAGCGGGGCCTTTTCTCTCCGTGCTTTCTGCCCTCGGGGGTGTTGCCTTGGGTTTCGTGTTCTCGCGTATTGAGCGAAAGGAAGATGCGGAAGACCGACGACGTAGGCTCCGGAATGCCGTCGTCGGAGAACTGGGATTCCTTATAAGGCACATCAGGGATTCCAGGGGCGAACTACTGGAGCTTGCTCGCCATGCGCAGGAGAGAACGGCTATTCGGTTTCATCCGAGGCCGGCCCGGGTGACCGGAGACCAGCACTACCTTCCGGAGCTTATTCCCGATCTATCGACGGAGCAGGCCGACAGCATCAGGCTGGCGTACTTCATGGCTCATGAGTGGGCGAACGTGTTGGACCACCTCTCTGAGGTAACCGGAAACCGACCACCCGGTGAACTTGATTCCGTTGACCGAGGAATAGCAATGACCCTGGCATGTCGCGGCTTCATGACCGGAGCCGAGTGCATAGCCGGGACCGCGAATGCGCTTTTGTCGATTGATCCCAATAGTTCGATTGCAAAGGAAGTCGGCAATGATCGGGACAGAGCCATCAGGATGGCTCAGGATGAACTCGATAAGGGGTTGCAAGATGCGCAGAACTTGGGCCGTGCAGGACTGATGGTTGAGAGAGTCGGAATCCTGGACGATGACGAGCCAGTGTTTGCGCAACCCGAGGAATAGCGTTGCCGTATGAGCCGAGAGAGCCCTCCCAAGCAGGAAGAAAGGCGCGCGAAACGCTGGCCGCAACTGAAGTTGTTTTTGAAGTCCTTCAAGCCTTTAGTGTGGCCGGGCGGCGTGGCGGTGTTTCTTCTATCTCCACTGCTACTACCATGGTTCCTTGAAGCCACCGTTTGGGAGCTCCGCTCGGTGAAAATCTCCGGGGCGCTTTTTCAACTGGCGGGTGTCACAGCCGTGGCACTCGGGTTGAGCCGAGCGCGCGAGACGTTTGGAGAACGAGGCCTTTGGCGCGGCATCCGCATGGTTTACGCTCGATTCCGTCGCCTGTTTCAATTGCCTGGTGAGCACCGCGCGTCCGCAAGTATTACGCTCCCCTCTGGCACTTTCTCGGCCAGGGCAACCCAAACCGCCCCTCGCAAGGGGGATACGGTGGAGGATAGGGTGGCTGCGTTGGAGATGGCGCTCGAACAGGTCAAAGTCGACATCGCCAATGCGAGGAAAGACTTGGTCGAAGCAAAAGGCCGGCTGGAAAAAGCTCTGACGAGCGAGACACAGGAGCGACGTAAGGCAGATCGTGAACTTCTCGGCCAGATGAAGGAAGCCGTCATCGGTGGCATCCACCTGGAAGCGGCTGGCGTCTGCTATATCGCCATCGGCATTGTGCTGACCACCTTTCCTGGCGGTATCGCGAGTCTGATTTACTGACCCACGTACTGAGATGTCCGAACGAAGTGCGGTTCACGGTCCAACGGCATGCCCTAAAGTGTTAGCACGAACACCAGAAGGGCAGCCGCCCCCACCTGGCCAATGACGTACATTCCCCGGTCTATTCGCTCCACCACGGTGTTGCCGTCCCAGCTTTGAATCATCCAGCCACCCCTACCAATGGCTGCCGTCAGTGCCATGGTGGCGGCCAGCACCCGCAGCCAATCCGGGCCCGACAGGACCGCCCCGCCGACGGCATGTCTGCCCGCTAGAACCAGCCCCATGACGGCAACTACCAGTAGGGCCGCCCGCCAGAACTTCCGGCGGAGCAGGTAGGCGTGTTCTTTATGGGCTGGGTTCCCATCTGGGCCATGCCAGTGCGGATACCAGCGTCCAGCCAGGCCATGAAATGCGGGGGGAAGCGTGTAAAGTAACACGCCCAAGATGAAGACCTTGCAAGGTTCAATCATGCCCCCTCCGTTAGGTTGGTGATTGGTCCTGTCGCTTCCTAATTTCTTCCAATTCGTCTGCGATTTTTTTTATTGGGTCCAACTTCCTAGGGATGCACTGGATTGCTTGTGCTGCAAGGCTGGAGTCCGTTCCGTGGATCGGCGAGGCTTCCAAGGAGCGCCCGTCTAGCTCAAAAGGAATTGGCACAGCTGGCTTCCCCAAGTCATGGAAGAATATCTTTCCCTTCCAAGTCATAGGGCCGCCTTTCTTCGGGAAATCCGTTGATACGCCAATAATCGCTGCAATGCTTTCCCCAGGTGGTAGTGTGGCCGGCTTTGAGTTTTCCCCAGCCGTGAAGGGCAGGTGGGTGCCATGTTGACTGCGAAGCTCTGGTTCGTCCCATAAGATTCGGACCTGCTCCGCAGTTCTCGGCCCGTAGTTTTTCACGCGCAGGAGTACTAGGCCGCCCCTGGTAACAGTATCGAACGTGGGATACGGGTATGGCGCAGATCGGCGATGCTCCAAATTCAGTGCCCCAAGCGCAGTAAACCCGGAAACGATGGAAATAAGGGCAACAAGGGAAACCGTGATTGCCGAAATTTTCTCTGGCTCTAGATCAAAAGCTTCAAGAAAGAGCCCTGCCAAAAGGAATGCAATGGAAATTGCGATGATGAACAGAAAGCAGCCAAGTAGTATGCGCATATTCCCCCCTCGGCAGGCTGATACAAAATTAAGCTACTTCAGCCTAGCCCGCCATCGATCCAGCGGGAAGCGTGCGCGAAGTGATGCAGCGAAACCGGAAACTAAACTAGAGCCAGCCACGGTGGTGGCCCGCCGCCGCCAGAAACCGACACCACCGCCGCCTACAGCATCGCCGCTGGGTGCCGTGCTGTCTACGGTGGCGGCAGGACAAAAAAGGCCCCCGCCGGCAACCAGTCAGCGGGGGCAAGGTGGGGGGTATCGAAGCAACCGAAGCCACCCCCGTTGGGTGGCGAGTGCGGTGAGGAAACAGCCAGGCCGGGCACTACTCCGACCTTGACCGGGGCGGGCCCGCACTCGCCTTGTTATCCCGCCACGCCGCCGCCTTGGCGTTCTGTCTCGGCCGCCTTCCTGGCCGCCGTCTCGGTGTTTTGGATGGCGTCCAGCAGGTGCAACCGCGGGGCCATCGGGTCTTCTTGGATCATGGCCGCCAGGGCCTGCAGGTCCGCATCAGACACGGCGCACACCTTCGCCCGAAGGTCATCCAGAACGCTGTAGGCATCGGGGTTCAGATCAGGGTCAGGGCTGTAGCCGCGCCGCCAGGCCGCCATAAGGTCCGCCATGTCCGCGTCCCATTCTTCCGGGCCCAGGGCCGTGGCCAGGTCACGCTTCGTCGTCATCGTCGCCTTCCCCCTCGGGTTCGTCGTCTTCATCGTCGGGCAGGCCTCCGGCAAGGACCACGCCGGCCTTGCCATCCACCGGCGCCCGGCTGATTTCCGTCAAGTGCCGGTGGACCTGTTCCTCCAGCTCCACGCGCAGCGACTCACGGGGCACCCCCAGGGCGGCCGCCATTTCGGCATCGACTCGGGCCGGCCATTGCTCCCACGGGCGGCGGGCGGCCAGGCCCAATTCTTTCAGCAGCAAATCCGCCTTGGCCTTACTCACCAGGCGGCCAGACTCCGCCGCCGTCTGCATCTCGATCTTCTCCCGCTGGGCTTTTGCCAGCAGGGCGCGCTCGCGGGCCAGCACCAGGTCGCCGTCCCCGTCATCCGCCGCGCCACCCCCGGAGTAAATCAGCGGCAGCGCCTCCCGGCTGTCGTAGAAAATCCCACCGCGTCCCCGGTCCTCCAGCGGTTCCAAGTCCCCCAGGGCGGCACGGATGGTGCGGAATCCCTTGCCGGTCAATTCCGACAATTCCCGCATATTCAACGGCTTACCCGTGTTTTTGGCCATAAATCAACACCTTGTGTTGCCCATGTAATGTTTCTGATTTTTTAGCTAAATCGCGCCTCAACGCCCCGCAGGGCTCATCTCTGGCCCCAGGGTCCCCCGCCCCCGTCCGGGCCGCGCTCCGTTGCCAGGCGAAAGGCATCATCGGCGGCACGTTCGCGGAACGCGGCACGGTCTGCCGCCCGCCGCTGGTACGTCCGGGCCGCCAGGTTCGCCAGGGCCTGGCTTTGGTCGGCTCCCGTGGCAATGGGTGCGCTTGGCTCTGTCGCGCCCACAGAAGCTCCGTGTGCCATTTCCTGGCGGGCCCGGTATGTCCGGGAGGCTAAGGCATCGAAACCGCCACCGGCATTGCTGGTGGAAGCCGTGGCGGGGGTGTCGGTGGTGGTCTGCGGCTGGCTGGTCTTCAACGGCCGGCGCGGGATCATCCCGGCCCACTCTGTCGGCTTGTGCATGGTCTGGTCCTCCGGTGGTGACGGTGGGGCAGCCCGGGGGGCCACCCCCAGGGTTTAGGCCTCGGCCGCCTCGGGCCATTCCACGGCCAGGATGGCCTCGGGGCTTGCGTCGGGGCGGCGCTGGATTTCCACGCCTGCCGCTTCCGCCTCAACGATCAGCGCTTCCTCCGCGCCCTCAAGGTCGCGGATACGGGCGTCCAGCTCCGCCAGCTTGCCCGGGCGGTCAGCCATCGGAATGGCGTCGGCATCAGCGGGCAGCGCGTCCAGGACCGCGGCCTTCACTTGTTCGCGGAATAGTGCGGCCAGCACCGGGCCCAGGTCCGCGCCGCGCTGGTCACCGCCACGGACCGGAACCTGGAACGGGCGGCCAGCGGACCGGCCCGGGTGCGCGAAGTCCGCCGCTGTCAGGTCAAGCCGGGCGCGTGCGGCCTGTTCGTCCAGCCAGGCCTGGATCCGGTCGGCAGCTTCTGCCTTGGTCAGCGGTGCAACGGCCAAGGCGTCCCGCTCCCGGCGGGTCTCGGTGATTTGCTGGCGCACTTCCTCCACCGCCTGGCGGGCCTTCTCGGCAGCTCCCTGGAACAGCCCGGACAGGGCTTTCGTGTTGCTCTTTGTTTTGGTCATCGTCAGGGCCTCCGGTCAGGTGGTCGCGTGGTTGGTGGGCTCGCCGGGACGGGTCCAGCCCAGTTCCTGGCGTGCGAAGTCTTCAAGGCGTGACGCAAGGCCGCGCGCCTCCCGGTATTCGGCGCGGCTTTGCTCCCAGGTCTGGTCCAGGCGCTCGAACTCCCGGGCCGCCCGGTCGATCTCGGCTTCCAGGCGCTCGGCTTCCGACTGATTGAACTCGCCGGCCTCGGCATCTGCCCCCATTGCTGACCCGCGCTGGTCCAGCCACGCGGCCCGGCGTTCCAGTTCACGCAGGCGCTGCAGGGCTTGCTCGCGCTGCTCGGTCATTGCCTGGTGCGCATGGTGCAGCCGGGCCGCTTTGCCCAGCAGGCGCAGCAGCTTGTCTTCGTCGAACGCGGGGCGCTCGGGGTTCGTGCGGGGTGTGCGGGTGGTGGCTTTCTGCATCGCCTCCGCGCTCACCCGGAACTGGTCGGGGATTCGCAATTTCATGGGGTCGCCTCCGTTGGGCTGGTGGTGTGCTCAGGGGTAGTACAGCGCCCGGGCGTGGAAGTGAAAACGGGGGTTTGGTTTCCACGGCCCACCATGGCGGCCAAGGCCTTGGCGCTGCCTGGCAGTTCCAGCCCGGCCGCGTGGGCGGCGCGTGCCGCGTAGAACAGCGCCCGCCGTTGTCCGTTTGCATGGCCTGGTGGTTCAGGCCTGGACTGCCAGCGCGGCCACTGCCGCCCCTGGAAGTCCCGCACCGCGTCAGCCAAGCCCCGGGCGCGCGCCCATGGGGTGGCGCCTTCAGTGGCAATCAGTGCAG
>JBJHBJ010000002.1:0-171781 GCA_050485425.1 Ectothiorhodospiraceae bacterium
TCTTCAATCTGGAGCGCGAGTTCCTGCCTGACGGCAGCGACTTCGACCACCTGTTCAAGGAGGGCGACGTCTTCGCTGTCGGCAAACTGGAGGGGCGGGTGCTTCATACGCCCGGGCATACGCCGGCGGACATGAGTTATCTGATTGGCGATGCCCTGTTCGTCGGGGACACGCTGTTCATGCCGGATGTAGGCACCGCGCGTTGTGACTTTCCCGGAGGTGACGCGCGTACCCTCTACCGTTCTGCCCGCAAGCTTCTCGCATTGCCTGACGAAACACGCATGTTCATGTGCCACGATTATCCGCCGGAGGGCCGGGACCATGCCTGCGAGACCACGGTCGGAGAACAGCGGCGCAGCAACAAGCATGTCCGTGACGGCCTCAGCGAGCAGGAATTCGTGCGTTTGCGCGAGGAGCGGGATGCCACCCTGGGGATGCCGCGGCTGATACTGCCCTCGATCCAGGTCAACATTCGTGCAGGCAAGATGCCGCCGGCGGAGAGCAATGGCGTGGTTTACCTGAAAATCCCGGTTAATCAGTTGTAGGAACCGTCCAGCGTCCCGTAGCAGAAATGCTGTGGACTTCTGCCACGGGACACTGGTGCCGGTAGGAGACTACCCAATCGGGTGAACAACGCTGTATGCTGGATATGGCCGACCACCGGAGAGGTCGGCTCGGGCATGGATTGGGGCAACGACAGGGTAGATAACAATAATGAGAACTGCCGGCACGGAGGAGTCGAGACTCAACGCACTCTACCAGATCCGCCTGCTTGATACCCCGCCGGAAGAACGCTTCGACCGCCTTACCCGCATGCTGGCCAACGCTCTCGACTGCCCGATGGCCTGCATCTCGCTGGTGGATCGCGATCGGGTGTGGCGCAAGTCCATGGTCGGCTTCACCAGCAACGCGTTCCCCCGCCAGCGCGCCCTGTGCGGCCAGGTCGTCCTGCAGGACGATCCGCTGATCATCAGCGATGTGCTCACCGATCAGCGTTTTCGTGTCCGGGCGCTGGCAGGCCCGGAGCCGGAAATACGGTTTTATGCCGGTGTTCCCTTGCGTGGCCCAGGCGGCGAGCGGGTTGGCGCCCTGTGTGCGCTGGACGATTCCCCCAGGGAGCTCAACGCAGCGCAGATCGAGCTGCTGAAGGACCTTGCCGCGCTTGCCGAGCGCGAGTTGCTGGTGGAATCCACGCTGGAGGTCCATGCTCGCTGCGTTGCCGACATTCGTGAACAGCAGGTCGTGGAGGCGGAGCGGCGGCGCGAAGCTGAACGCATGGCGCTGGCCGTCCGTGCCGGTGGTGTGGGCATTTTCGAGATGGACCTGGACAGCGGCGCGTTTCTCTGGGATGCCCGCATGCACGAGCTTTATGGCATCCCCGTCGACGGGCCGCCTCCCGATCTCCGATCACTGCGGGCACGCTGTCACCCGGAGGATCTGCCGTCGGTCCTGCGTCTGGCCGGCGAGTTGCGCAGGGGCCTGGACAGCGTGGAGACCGAGTTTCGCGTGCTGGCCAAGCGCGGCCAGGTGCGTTTCATCCGCATGCTGGGTACCGTCCTGCAGTCGGGCGAACAGGGTTCCCGCGTGCTCATCGGCACGTGCTGGGACGTTACCGAATCGCGTCAGTTGCAGCACCAGTTGACGTTCCAGGCCTCTCACGACGCGCTGACCGGCCTCGCCAACCGTTTTGAGTTCGAGCGGGAACTGCGCCTGGCGTTGGAGCAGACTCAGCAACAGCGTGCCGGGCACGCGGTCTGCTTCATCGATCTGGACCGTTTCAAGCTGGTCAACGATACCGCGGGACATGCGGCCGGCGACGCCCTGCTGCGGGAACTGGGGAAAATCCTCGGCCAGGCAACCCGGAGCAGTGACGTGCTGGCCCGTCTGGGCGGTGATGAGTTCGGCCTGCTGCTGCGTAATTGCACCGTGGAGCAGGCCGAGGACATTGCCCTCGAGCTGATACGGCGGATCGAGGGGCTGGATTTTCGCTGGCAGCGTCGGTCCTACACCATTAGCGCCAGCATTGGCGTGGCCAGCCTGTGCGGTCCGGCGTCCAGCGTGGTGGAAGTGATGAGCCAGGCTGACGTGGCCTGTTATTCCGCGAAAACGGCAGGGCGGGGACGCGTCTCCATCTACCGTCCTGACAGCAGCGAGGCCCGCGATCACCATTGCGAGCTGCTGATGGCGGCCACGATCCGCGAGGCGCTGGAAGAACAGCGTTTCTGCCTGTATGCGCAGGAAATCATCCCGACCGGGAAGCATGCGGATTCCCGACCGCACGTGGAACTGCTGTTGCGCATGCGA
The DNA here is from genome assembly GCA_050485425.1 of Ectothiorhodospiraceae bacterium. Lineage (GTDB taxonomy): Bacteria > Pseudomonadota > Gammaproteobacteria > Nitrococcales > Aquisalimonadaceae > LSCE01. Next base: position 2,305 of record JBJHBJ010000002.1, read on the forward strand.
GATCAGGAAGGTGAACTGCTGATGCCGTCTGCCTTCATACCCGCCGCGGAACGCTATGACCTGATGGCGCTGCTGGATCGTTGGGTGCTGACAGAGGCGTTGGAGGTCCAGGCCGGCGATCTGGCCGCATGCCCGGACTTGTCGGTATCCGTCAATCTGTCCGCACAGTCCCTGAACGACCCCGCTTTCCTGCCCTTCCTGGAAGGGCTGATCGAGCGCTCGCCGCTGGCGCCCGAGCGGCTGTGTTTCGAGCTGACCGAAACCGCGGCCGTAACGCATCTGGAGGCGGCCAGCCAGGTGCTCCGGAGACTGCGCGACATGGGATGCATGGTGGCGCTGGATGATTTCGGCAGCGGGCTTTCCTCATTCAATTACCTGAAGTACTTTCCTGTCCATTTCGTCAAGATCGACGGCGGCTTCATTCGTGCACTGCTGGACAGCACCGCCGACCGCGCCATCGTCGAATCCATTCACGGCCTAGCCCACAAGCTGGGCGTGAGCACGGTGGCGGAGTACGTGGAAAGCGAGGCCCTGCTGGAGGCGGTCCGGGCCATCGGTATCGACTATGCGCAGGGTTTCGGTATTCACCGTCCTGAAGGGTTGCCGGACCTGCTTGCCCACCCCCCGTCTCGCCCACTGCGCGAACCCCTGAGGCTCGGGAATCGGCTTCGACGGGTGTAGGCCAGGGGCGTTCCCGGTCACTGGAGGGTCTGGAACGGCGATTACGCACTTCCGGCTACGGCTCTGTCGAGAATGGAGCGAACCGCTTCTTTTCCGCGGGCCGTGATTTTCGCATCCCGATGCAGAGTGGCGAGAAAATTCGCTGATTCCAGCGGGGCGCAAAGCTCGAAGGCCAGTTGGGCGGGATCCAGCGCCGCGTTGATCTGGCCTCGCTGCTGGGCGATCGCAACCTGCTTCTCGACCAGGCCAAGCCATCCCTGGTGCCCGGTTACGACTGCGTCATGCAACGGGCCGGTCTGGGCGTCGAACTCGGCCAGTACCTGGGCGAAAAAACAGCCGCCGGGGAACACGCGGCGGGCAACATACGAAAGATAGGCCGTGCACAGGCTTTCGATCCGTTCCAACCCCTCCGGCGCAGCCAGGCCGGGAGCGAGCACCTCCCGCTGGAACACCGTGTCAGCCGCCCGGAGCGTCTCCTGCTGAAGGTGTTGCTTGGATCGGAAATGCGCGAATACCCCGCTCTTGCTGATACCGAGCTCGCGCGCGATCCGCCCGATCGTCAGGCTGCCCAGCCCCTCGACGGACGCCAGGCGCATTGCGACCTCAAGGATGCGCAGGTGTGTCTCCTCGCCATCGGAACGTCGCGGGGACTTGTCGGTGCCGTTATCCAGGTTGCTCATTCTTGACAAGATAGCACGACCGTTCTATCTATGATTGTAGATAGTACGATCGTGCTATCTCTCCTGGTGCTTCGCCACGAAGCGGCCGATACGTCTTCGACCTGGAGGTGTCCGATGGAACACGTATTCTCCTCCCCATCGGTTTCGGTTTCCTTCAACGCCTATGGCCATGGTCCGCCGCTCGTGCTGGTCCATGGTTCGTTCAGCGATCACGAGACCAACTGGACATTCGTCAGTCCGCTCCTCGAGACATCGTTTTCGATCTACGCTGTTGCCCGGCGAGGGCGCGGCGAGACGACGGACAGCAGCGGCCATACCGTGGACGATGAAGCCCGCGATGTGGTCTCGGTGATTCAGTCGATCAGTGAACCGGTGCTTCTGCTCGGGCACTCCTATGGGGCACAGGTGGCGTTGGCGGCGGCGGCGACCGTGCCGGAACGTGTTCGCAAGCTGGTTCTCTACGAGCCCCCGTTACCGGACATCCTCACCGAAGACGTGTCCCGGCGATTAGAAGAGTTGGCGCAACAGGAAAACTGGGGTGCGTTCGCAATGACGTTCTTTGGCCGGGTGCTGGAAGTCCCGGCCAGCGATCTCGAGGAACTGCGCGGCGACCCCGTGCTATGGAAGCCTATTGCCGCCGATGCCAGGGCATCGGTGGGGGATATCCGCGCGATGGGAAGGTACCGGTTCGACGCCGGGCGCTTCCGTCAGCTTCCCTTGCCGGTGCTGCTGCAGATCGGCAGCGAGAGTCCTCGCGACTTCTTTGCCACCGACGCTCTTGCCGCCGCCCTTCCGGACGTGTCTGTCGAAGAATTGCCGGGCCAGGCCCATGACGGCATGACCACCGCGCCGGAAATGTATGCCAGGGCGGTAACCCGCTTTCTGCTGGCAGACTGAACCTTTTCAGGAGGTACTGACCATTTCGAAGGTATTGCCCTGCCTCAGTGGCAGCCTGCGCGGCAATGGCAGATGATGACGGAACATGCGCGTGACATGCACAGTGACTAATCTTTTCGAAAAGGCAGGGAATCAACCAGCGCTTCCCTGGTATTCCGTAACCCAGGTTATCCAGGTTACGGAATACCAATCGTTGCAGTGGTTCAAGACCGGGCCGCATCCGGAGGTTGCCATGACCGTATCGGTTTTCAATCCGCTTCAGGGCCGCACACCGTTGGCGAGGGTTTTCTGGTTCTATGGAGTCATTCCGAGCAACGCGTTCTGGGCCGTCATCTTCTATCTGCTGTGGGCCAGGGCTGAGCCCACCATCACAAGCGTGGCTCTGCTGCTGGTGCTGCTGTATACAGTATGGATCGTCTGGGCAGTCTGGCGGTGTGCGGATAACGTTCATCAGGAACGCTATGGTGTGATGGCACGATGGCTGACCGTGGCCTGGGCCATCAACACCGTGCTTCTCGTCGGGTTTCTGCAACTGGAGCTGATTGCATGAGCTGCCCGCCACGCCCTGGATCAGAGGCGGTGCGCCTGGTCACCGAGCCGTGACAGCACCTCCCCGGAGCCTTTCAGCAGCCCGAGTCCACGAGGGGCAGGGGCCGCACAGGGCGCTGCGCCGGCCTCGATGGCCAATTGCGAAGCGCCCGGCGAAAAATAGACAATGACCTCACAGTGGAGACGACCCTCGGAGACATGCCGGATCAGAAGCGCCATGTCCGCCGGACGACCTCGACGCTCGTAGGCGTTGACGAAGTCGTGCTCCAGACGTTCAATGTCCATGCCCGCGGTGAGGGCATCACCCAGATTGATCTGGTGCCAGCCGGTTCTCGACACAGGCTTCTCCTCGCGACGGAACATCGGTCAAACCGGCAGCTCCTCCCGGTATTCAGTGCCTGCAACAAGAGGCGTGGCGCCTGGGTTTTCGGGGAAGGGGTATCTGCCGCGCACGACCATCCTGGACGGCGGAATCAGGTGTCGTTGTTGAGGGAAATGGTCGTGATACAGAAAGGGGTTACAGCGAATGCGCCGTAACCCCTTGATTTTATGGTCGGGGTGAGAGGATTTGAACCTCCGACCACCTGCACCCCATGCAGGTGCGCTACCAGGCTGCGCTACACCCCGAAAACGCCGCTATGTTACACAAATCCATTGGAGCGGGAAAGCGAATTAGTCCCTTGCGCCGCCCGTTACGCGCATGGCGCTGCCACGCCGTTCGCAGAACAGCGAGACCGGGCGGCCGGCGGAACGTGCAACCGGCGCAACGCGGGCTTCGATGCGCTCGCCGCCATCGACGCTCTCGATCCGTGAGCGCGATTCGTCCAGTCGCAGATCCATGTTCGACAGCCGTTCCAGACCGTGTTCCGGCGCCGCGCGGTGCAGTTCGACACAACTGGCGTAGGGCTCGGGCATGGAATCCAGGTTGGCGCGAATGACCAGTACGATCATGGTGGCCAGGGCCAGCGCGAATGCAATAAAGCCGGTGATTCGGATCATGGTGTCCTGATCGGAACGCGGATTGGCAGGGGGAACGGCGAAACAGCATGGACTGTTCCGTTCATCGCGTCCAGTCCCCGGGCGACGACGGCTTGGCCGACGCGGGGGTAGGCGGGCATGATGGGACCGGCAGCGTCCACCAAGGGAGACAGCGCCGCGGCATGAATGCCATTTTCCTGATCATTGTACTGGCTGCTTTCCTCACCGCAGCCTGGCGACAGTTCCGGCATGACCCCCTGGAAGGGGAGCCCGCCCCGATGGAGGCGCTGTCCAGTGGCATGATCGAATCCGCCGGTGGCGCGGTGGAGCTTGCGATCGGCCTGGTGGGTGTGATGGCGCTGTTCCTCGGTCTGATGAAGGTGGCCGAGGCCGGCGGATTGCTCACCATTCTGGCCAAGCTGATCCGCCCGTTGATGGTGCGGTTGTTTCCCTCCGTGCCGGGGGACCACCCGGCCATGGGGGCGATGATTCTGAATTTCTCCGCCAACGCCCTGGGGCTGGGGAACGCCGCAACACCGTTCGGCATCCGCGCCATGCAGGAACTGGACAAACTGAATCCGCACAAGGGCACGGCCACCAACGCCATGGCGTTGTTCCTGGCAATCAATACCTCGAGTATCACGCTGCTGCCGACCGGTGTGATCGCTCTTCGTGCGGCCGCCGGTTCAGTCGAGCCGGCCGCGATCCTGCCGACGACGTTGTTCGCCACGCTGTGTGCCACGGCGGCGGCGATTACCGCGGCATTCGCCTATCAGCGGTTCTTCCCGGTTCACCCGGTGTATCAGGCCGAGCCGCAGCCTCGCGCAAGTGCCTCGTCTGGGGCGGAGGCGGAACAGGAGGACGAGGCTTTGCCGGAGGAATCGGGGCAGGCGTATCCGCTCTGGGTATCCATGCTGGCGCTGCTGACGGTGGTGGGTCTCATTCCGCTTACCATTCTTTATGGCACTGCTGTCGCGCCGTGGATCATTCCGGGGCTGATGGTGGGGTTTCTGCTGTTCGGTGTAATCCGCCGCGTGCGCATCTACGAACAGTTCGTGGAAGGCGCAAAGGACGGTTTTCAGGTGGCGCTGCGGATCATTCCCTACCTGGTCGCGATACTGGTGGCCGTGGGCATGCTCCGTAGCAGCGGCGCTCTGGAAGCCATGGTCACCTGGCTGGGTCAGTTCACGATGCAGCTCGGCATGCCGGCCGAGGCTCTGCCCATGGCGCTGCTGCGCCCGCTTTCGGGTTCTGGCGCGTACGGGGTCATGGCATCCATCATCAACGACCCGGCGATCGGACCGGACAGCTACGCTGGCCTGCTGGTGAGTACGCTGCAGGGATCCACCGAGACCACATTCTACGTACTTGCGGTGTATTTCGGCGCGATCCAGGTGCGGCGGGTGCGGCACACGCTGCTGGCGGCGCTGACGGCCGATCTTGTGGGGGTTTCCGCCGCCGTATTCATTTGCGTACAGCTGTTCGGCCCGGCGGCATGAGGCGTTGGCGAAGCCCGGTTCAGTCCGCCCCTGTCTGTTCGTCCATCCAGAAGCGGCCGCGGCTGCTGCTGCTGACGGCCAGGCGCTTGCCGTTACCGGTGGTCAGTATCACGCTGGCGGGAATGCCGGTGTTGTCCACGGTCTGCCACAGACGCACCAGGCCATCCAGTTGCGTGTTCTGCTGTCGCCGATCCAGAGGCAGGAATGCGTCGCTCACCTGAACGCTGACGGTGGCGTAGCCGAGGTATTCCGCGGTGGTGAAGAGCGGCGTTTCGCCCAGTTCCTCGGCCTGTTCCAGGTTGCTGCCCAACATGTCGTTGAACAGCCTGAAGTAGGCTGTTTCCTCGGCTTCGCCGGCCGACATCGTGAGCGGGCTCGCCAGTTCCTTGTACAACCAGCCGGTGCGGCCCTGGCGGTCCATCACCACATGGAGCCAGCCTGCCTTTCTCCCCAGTTCCATGACCACGTCGCCCACGCCCAGCTGGCGGGAAACCGGATGGTCCGTGCCCGGGCCCTGCCGCACGTTGGTGGACCACTGGTCCACATGCCAGTAGTCGCCCGGGGCGGCATGAACGGTGCCGGCGGCAAGGGAAAGCAAGGCAAGACAGATCAGTGGTCGCATGTATTTCCGTGGGTTGCTTCGGGTATGATCCGGGCATCGGAGCCATTGGTATTCTACGTCAACGCGGCCATGGGAAAAGGCTGTCCCAGAAACTGTACCAGTTTGGTCCTCTTTGCGTTATAATCTCCGCCACTATGCTTCGGATCAATCGAGAAACGGATTATGCCACGGCCATTCTCAGCCTGATGGCCTTGCAGCCCGAGCAGCGTTACAGCGCTGCCTGGTTGTCTGCTCGACGCGGACTGCCGGCTCCGGTGGTCAGCAAGATACTCAAGCAGCTGGTCAGGGGCGGGATTCTGGTTTCGCACCGGGGTGCCAAGGGTGGGTACAGCCTGGGACGGCCTGCGGAGGATATTTCCGTGGCCGAAGTCATAACGGCAATCGAGGGACCGATTGCGCTGACCGATTGCATCGAGGGCGGCGGCAGTGCCTGTCAGTACAGCCCGCTCTGTGCCATCAGCCACAACTGGTCGCGGCTGAACGATGTGTTTTACGACGCGCTCAAATCGGTCTCCCTGAAGGACATGAGCAAACCGCTGGATAATGGGCACCCGAGCCTGAAGGCCGTGCACCAGCGGGTCAAATCGGCTGTGAGCTAAGCGGAGCAGGATTATGTCTGCCAGCAGTGACACGATCAATGAACTCACCCGCAAGGGCTACGAGTACGGCTTCATCACCGATATCGAACAGGAATCCGCACCGCCGGGCCTGAACGAGGATATCGTCCGCTTCATTTCCGCCAAGAAGGAAGAGCCGGAGTGGATGCTGGAGTGGCGCCTGGAGGCCTACCGCAACTGGCTGGATATGACGCCCCCGAAATGGGCACACGTGCATTATCCGCCAATCGATTTCCAGGCCATCAGCTACTACGCGGCCCCGAAGAACCAGCCGAAGAGTCTGGACGAGGTGGACCCGAAGCTGCTCGAAACCTACGAGAAGCTGGGTATTCCCATGCACGAGCGGGAAATGCTGGCCGGTGTCTCCGGCGAGAAGAGCAATGTCGCCGTGGATGCGGTGTTCGACAGCGTTTCCGTGGGTACCACCTACAAGGACAAGCTGGCGGAGAAGGGCATCATCTTCTGCTCGATGTCGGAAGCCGTCCGCGAGCACCCGGAACTGGTTCGGAAGTATATCGGTTCGGTGGTCCCGCGCGGTGACAACTATTTCGCGGCGCTCAACTCTGCGGTGTTCTCCGATGGCTCCTTCGTCTTCATCCCCAGGGGCGTACGCTGCCCGATGGAGTTGAGCACGTACTTCCGCATGAACGCTGGTCATACCGGGCAGTTCGAGCGGACGCTGATCATTGCCGAGGAAGGTTCGCACGTCTCCTATCTTGAAGGCTGCACGGCGCCCATGCGCGACGAAAACCAGCTTCACGCCGCAGTGGTGGAACTGGTGGCGCACAAGGATGCGGAGATCAAGTACTCCACGGTGCAGAACTGGTATCCGGGCGACGAGAACGGCAAGGGTGGCATCTACAACTTCGTGACCAAGCGGGGTCTTTGCGAGGGTGCCAACTCCAAGATTTCGTGGACGCAGGTGGAGACCGGCTCGGCCATCACCTGGAAATATCCCAGCTGTGTGCTGCGCGGTGACAACTCCGTCGGCGAGTTCTACTCCGTGGCGGTGACCCGCGGTCGCCAGCAGGCGGATACCGGCACCAAGATGATTCACATGGGCAAGAATACCCGCAGCACGATCATCTCCAAGGGGATTTCCGCGGGCCACGGCCAGCAGAGCTACCGCGGCCTGGTGCGTGTGGCACCCACGGCGTCCGGCGCACGGAACTATTCCCAGTGCGATTCCATGCTGATCGGCGACCAGTGTGCGGCGCATACCTTCCCGTACATCGACGCCCAACACCCCGGTGCCCAGATCGAGCACGAGGCCACCACCTCCCGCATCAGCGAAGACCAGCTCTTCTACTGCATGCAGCGGGGCATCGGCGCCGAGGAGGCTGTGTCGCTGATCGTCAATGGCTTCTGCCGTGACGTGTTCAAGACGCTGCCCATGGAGTTCGCCGTTGAGGCGCAGAAGCTGCTGGAGGTCACGCTGGAAGACAGCGTGGGCTGAGCGTGGCCGCACCGCCGTGGCCGGGTGCGGCCACGGGCATCGAATAACGTTTTGTGGAGTCTGTTACATGGCAATGCTGGAAATCCGGGATCTGCGCGCGGCCGTTGAAGGCGAGGAGATCCTCAAGGGAATCAACCTGACCATGAACGCCGGCGAGGTGCACGCCATCATGGGGCCGAACGGCTCAGGCAAGAGCACCCTGTCCAAGGTGCTGGCCGGCCACGAGGGCTACGAGGTGACCGGCGGTCAGGTGCTGTATGAAGGCCGGGATCTGCTGGCGCTGGCACCCGAGGAACGTGCTCGCGAGGGGATGTTCCTGGGCTTCCAGTATCCGGTGGAGATTCCCGGTGTGGCCAATACTTATTTCCTGAAGGCGGCGGTCAACGCCATTCGCAAGCATCGCGGCGAGAGCGAGATCGACGCCATGGACTTCCTCAAGCTGATCCGTGAACGGATGAAACTGGTCAAGATGGATGAGGCGCTGCTGAAGCGCCCCGTCAATGAAGGTTTCTCCGGGGGCGAGAAGAAGCGCAACGAGATCTTCCAGATGGCGGTGCTGGAGCCGCGTCTGGCCATCCTCGACGAAACCGATTCCGGGCTGGATATCGACGCGCTGCGTACCGTGTCCGAGGGCGTCAATGCCCTGCGCGTGGCCGAGCGCAGTTTCCTGCTGATCACCCACTACCAGCGGTTGCTGAACTATGTCCAGCCGGATTACGTGCATGTGCTGGTCAAGGGGCAGATCGTGAAATCCGGCGGCAAGGAACTGGCTCAGGAGCTGGAGCAGTCCGGCTACGCGCTGTTCGACGAAAACGCAGCCTGAGGGGTGAACATGTCCGCTGTCGCACAAGCCAACAGTGTCTATCTCGAGGAGTTCCGGGCACAGGGCCGCTCCGAACCGGGCTGGCTGGCCGAGCGCCGCGAAGCCGGCATCCAGGCCTTCGAGCAGCAGGGGTTCCCGCACCGCAAGGTGGAAGCCTGGCGCAACGTCAAGCTGGGCAGCATCACCCAGGAGCACTACCGGCAGACCGGAAGTGCCGGTACCGTACCAATGGCGCTCACGCCGACTGCTGCGGTGGTCCCGGACGCGTATCGTCTGGTTTTCGTGGACGGGTATCTGAGTCGAAATCACGCGGCTACCGGACAATTGCCGGCAGGCGTGACGTTACGCAGCCTCGCTTCGGCTCTGGAACAGGAGCCGGCCTTGCTGGAAACCGATCTGGCTGCCCATGCGGAGTTGGGGCGGCATCCGTTCGCCGCGCTCAACACCGCGTTCTGGGCGGATGGCGCGCTGCTGGATGTCGCCGCCGATGTCCGGCTGGACCGCCCGGTGGTGTTGGTCTTCCTCACCAGCGAAGGCGCCGGCTACCACGCCAGCTATCCGCGTGTGCTGATCCGCGCCGGCGCAGGGGCCGAGCTTGACGTGGTTCAAGTCCATGCCGGCCCTTCCGGCCTGGCCTATCTGACCTGCCCGGTCACCGAGATCGTTGCCGATGCCAACAGCAGCGTGCGCTTCCATCAGCTTCAGGAAGAGGGTGACAGCGGCGTGCATCTGGGTCTGGTCCATGCGCAACTGAATCGTGATGCCCGGATCGCCGTGCACGGCTTCAGCGCCGGCGGCAAGACCGCCCGTACCGATTTCTACGTCAATCTGGCGTCGGAAGGCGCGGAGGCGACTCTGAACGGGCTTTATCTGGTGAGTGACGGCCAGTATTGCGATTACCACACCTGGGTTCGGCACCAGGCACCGCACTGCAACAGCCATCAGACCTTCAAGGGTGTGCTGGAAGGGCGGGCGGAATCCGTGTTCGACGGCTTGATTCATGTGGCCAAGGGTGCGCAGAAGACCGACTCACAGCAGCAGAACCGTAACCTGTTGCTCAGCCCCCGTGCCCTGGCTCATTCCAATCCCCGGCTCGAGATCTATGCCGATGACGTCAAGTGCGCGCACGGTTCCACCGTGGGCGAGCTCGACGAGGACGCCCTGTTCTATCTGCGCTCGCGCGGCGTCGGCGAGGAAGACGCCCGGGGTTTGCTGACGTTCGCGTTCGCCAACGAGATGCTGAAATCCGTTACGGTCGACGCATTGCGCAGCTATGAAAGTCAGCGGCTCTCCGGCCTGCTGCCGGGGGATGCTTCGGTCAAGGAGTTGTCATGAGTTCCGCGGAGAAGCTCCACGTACAGCCCGGTGGTGGCCTCGATCTGGATGCCATCCGCCGGGAATTCCCGGTCCTGGATCAGGAGATCAACGGCCACCCGCTGGTCTACCTGGACAACGGCGCGAGTGCACAGAAGCCGGAAGCCGTGATCGAGGCGGAAGCGCGCTGCTACCGGGAATACTACGCCAATATCCACCGCGGGGTGCATTACCTTTCGCAACGCTCCACCAGCGCCTTCGAAGGGGTTCGCGGCAAGGTCCAGGGTCTGATCAACGCGCCCAGCGAGAAAGAGATCGTCTTCACCCGTGGCGCCACCGAAAGCATGAACCTGGTGGCATACAGCTATCTGCGCCCGAGGTTGCGGCCGGGTGAGGAAATACTGATTACTGCGATGGAGCACCATTCCAATATCGTGCCCTGGCAGATCATCTGTGAGCACACCGGTGCGAAGCTGGTAGTCGTCCCCATCTCCGACGCCGGTGAAATCAGCCTGGACGATGTCGCCGAACGCCTCAACCATCGCACGCGCCTGGTCAGTGTCGTCCACGTCTCAAATGCGTTGGGCACGGTCAACCCGGTGCGGCAGGTGATCGAGCTGGCCCATGCCCGGGACATTCCGGTGATGCTGGACGGCGCTCAGGCCGTGCCCCATATGCCGGTGGACGTACAGGCGCTGGATTGCGATTTCTACGCGTTTTCCGGGCACAAGGTCTACGGCCCGACCGGAACCGGTGTGCTGTGGGCACGTTACGATCTGCTCAAGTCCATGGCGCCCTGGCAGGGCGGCGGTGACATGATCCGCTCCGTGAGCTTCGAGAAGACGGAATTCGCCGACCCGCCCGCCCGTTTCGAGGCCGGCACCCCCAATATTGCCGGCGTCATCGGTCTGGGCGCCGCAATCGACTGGTTCCAGGCGCTGGACCCGGCGGCGGTGGCCGCGCATGAAGCGGATCTGCTGCACTACGCCACGGGCAAGTTGCAGGCTATTCCGGGGCTGCGTCTGATCGGAACGGCGAAGGAGCGGGCGGGGGTCATCTCCTTCGTCATGGATGATGCCCACCCGCATGATATCGGTACCATTCTGGATGGCTACGGCGTTGCCGTCAGGGCAGGGCATCACTGTGCCCAGCCGGTGATGCAGCGTTACGGCATTCCGGCCACCGCGCGCGCCTCGTTCGGTGTCTACAACACCCGGGCCGAGGTCGACCGTCTGGTCGAGGCTATCGGCAAGGTCCGCGAGCTGTTCGGCGGCTGATGTCCGAACTGGCCGATCTCTACCAGCGGGTGGTGATTGATCACAATCGCAATCCCAGGCATTTCTACCGGGTCGAGCCTCACAGTCACCGTGGCGAGGGGTTCAATCCGCTGTGTGGGGATCAGGTAACGCTGTACCTGCGAGTACGTGAAGGCATTGTCGAGGAGGCGGGTTTTCAGGGGGAAAGCTGCGCGGTTGCCACTGCCTCGGCTTCATTGCTCACCGAGGCCCTGCAGGGGCGCTCCGTGGACGAGACGCGCCGGCTGATCGAGACGGTGGAAGGCCTGATTGCCGGCCACGACGACGTGGCCGACGCAGATGGGCTTGGGGAATTGACGGTGCTTGCCAGCATTCGCCGGTTTCCCGGGCGCAGCAAGTGTGCGGCTCTGCCGTGGCGTACGCTGCAGGCGGCTCTGGATGGTGATACCGCCCGGTCCGTCTCCACGGAAACGGGCTAGTTCCGCAGCGCCCGTGCCAGGGTCTGCAACTCCCGCAGTGCATTGTCCAGCGAGGATCCGGATTCATCCAGTTGGTCCAGTGGTCCGCCTGCCTGCTGGTTGAGGCGTTCCATGGCCTGCACTTCGTCCACCAGCGCCGTCGCATGTTCGTCGACGTTTTCCATGGCGCTGCCAATGGCCTGGTTGACGTCTCCCAGCGAAGCGGTACGTGCCGCTACCTGCCGGGCGCGATCGGTCGCGCGTTCGCCAAGTTCCAGCATGCTGCCGGCTTCCTCGATCAGACCCTGCAGGGTCTGATCGATCTCCATGGTCGCCTGGCCGGTCTGCTCCGCCAGTTCCTTGATTTCCTCCGCCACCTTGGCGAAGCCGCGGCCGGCCTCGCCGGCCCGCGCCGCTTCAATCGCGGCATTCAGCGCCAGCAGGTTGGTCTGCTTGGAAATGGCGGCAATGCCGGAGGCGGCCTTGCCCACCCGTTGCAGGGCGTCGTTCAGGCGGCGGAGCTCATCGTGCACCGCGGTGGCGTCCACGGTGAGCTGTTCGATCCGTTGCACCGCGTTGTCGATATGTGAGCGGGAGTCGTTCATGTCCTTGGCAGCGGTCGCGGCGACGTGCTGGGCTCCGCGCGCCGAGGAATCCACCAGTCGGCCCCCCTCCAGCAGTGACTCCGCGTCCTGGCGTAACACGGGCAATTGCTCCAGGCTGTTCCGCAACAGCGTGTTGGCGGCTTCCACCTTCCGCTGGATCCGTTCCGGTAACTGGCGGTCGCTGGCGCTCTTCTCCAGGGTATTCAAACCCTCTTCGGATTCGCCGCGTGCCTCTGCCAGTGCCGCTTCCACGCCCGTCGTGTTCTCCCGCATGCGGTCGACACCCGAAGCCATGGATCGGGCGCCGTCATCAATGCGGATCACGGCGCTGCGGATCTGGGAGGATTCCCTCTCCACGTCCTGCATCGCATCCGCCACCGCCTCCATCATTCTGGCGAGTTCCTCCGCGCTTTCGCGAACCTCCGCACCACGTTCGCGGCCGGTGGCGGCGCGCGAAGTCAATGTCTCGCCACAGCGGGCCACATCCTCCAGCAAGTGCTGGATATCCCCCGTGGACTGGGCGGTCTGGCGCGCCAGTTCCTTGACGTGCTCGGCCACCACGGCGAAGCCCCGCCCCGAATGCCCGGCGCGAGTGGCCTCGATGGTGGCATTCAGGGCCAACAGGTTGGTCTGCTTGGCGATGCGGGTGATTGTGGTTGCGGCCTGGTTGACGCGGTCCAGTGCTTGCTGCAGCCGGACCATCTGCTCGGCGATCGAGCCGACGGTATCACTGAGTCCACAGACGGTATCCACCGAGCTTTGAACCGTTGCCCGCCAGTCACGTACCGCCCGGGAAGCGCTCGAAGCGGCCTGGCCGGCTTCGTGGCTGAGGCCCTCGACGCGGGCTCCCCGTTGCTTCATGTCCTGCGCGATCTGCAGCAGCTCATCCAGCGGCGTGGCTTCCGTAGCCACCTGCGAGACTGCCGCACGCAAGGCATGGCGGAGGCGGCCAAGCGGTTCCTCCAGCGCGAGGTCCCGGGGTGCGGGTGGCGCCGTCTCTGCGGCGGTGGTGACGGGCTGGTTCCCGGGCTTTTTGCCGAGACGAAGGGCTTGCAGGAATGATGTCATCAACGCTGTTCGCTCGCGGTTAGGGAAATCGGCATACACGGTAGATCGGCCGGAAAGTGCATTTCTTTACGGAGACAAGTAGTGTCCCGTAACAGAAATGCTGCGAACTTCTGTTACGGGACACTAGGCAGCCGGTCTCTCAGACTGTTTGAAAAAGCGATCAAAAACGCGGGACCAAATCTCAGTTTCCTTAACTCCCGCACATTTTCTGAATACGATCTGCAGGCATACTGATGCCCGGGTCGGAAGATCGTCGATTCTCTGACCCGGGCATCAGGGGAAACGCGCATCAGTTCCTCCGGAGAACAAAAACAGACGTGGCATGCAACCACGACAGACCTTGCTTGGAAGACGACGAGGGGCAGGACATGAATGGGGCAGGGACACCCGAAAAGAACACGGCGGATCAGATACTGCCCGTGCTGAGAGAGCAGTACGGCGTCCTGGCCGAAGCCTGGCGCAGCCATATCGCCGACAGGCAGCTCAACTCCCTGGCAGCTTTCCGGGACAGCGCCGCCGAGCTTTCCCGCCAGGCGCATGCCGAGTCGCTGGAGCGCGTCGCAGAACTGGCGCTGATGCTGGAGGTGATGTGCGGCCCGGTGCTGCACGGAGAGGACGCGCTCGGGCCGGAATTCCACGACATTGTCGACCATTACGTCGGTGCCCTGGAGCAGGCCTGCGTGGAGGCGGCGCGGGGAGAGCAGCCGTCAGGGCCTGCCGAGGACAGTGCTTCCACCGTTTTGATGCTGGCACGCCACGGCGATCTGGATGCCAGTTGGCAGTTGGCGCATTTCGGCTACGAGCTGCAATTGTTTCCGACCGCCTCCAGATTGCTGGAAGCGGCTCGACAACATCCGCCCCAGGCCGTGATCCTGGATACAGGAGCCGTGGCCGAGATGGACGAGGTCATGATGCTGGCGAGCCATATCCGGGAGCTGCCGGATTCCGATATCCCGGTTTTCGTGATCAGTGCAACTGCCAGCATGGAGACCAGACTGGCAGCGGCACGCGCCGGGGTCACCGCCTTCATGGTCAAACCGGTGGATTTTCATGAACTGGTGGATCAACTGGATTCCATCCAGCCGGACCAGGAGCCGGCGCCGTTCAATCTCGTGCTGGTCGAGGACAGCCCCACCCAGGCCCGTTACTTCTCCATCGTGCTGGAACGAGCCGGCATGGACGTCACCGTGGTGCGCAACCCCATGGATGTGCTGGGCGTGCTGGACAATAAGCCTGCCGACCTGATTCTGATGGACATGTACATGCCGCACTGTAACGGCCATGAACTGGCACAGGTGGTCCGGCAAGTGCCCCGGTACGCCAGTATCCCCATTGTGTTTCTCTCTGCCGAAACCAAAGTGGAGCGGCAATTGCGTGCCATGAGCAAGGGCGGGGACGATTTCCTGACCAAACCGATAGAACCGGCCCACCTGATTCGTTCGGTGTCCATTCGCGCAGAGCGCGCCCGTATGCTCCGCAGCCTGATGGTGACCGACAGCCTGACCGGCCTGCTCAACCATACGCACATCAAGGAAGAACTGGAGGCCGAGATCGCGCGGGCCGCGCGACGTGGGGGTACGGTCTGTTTCGCCATGCTGGACATCGACCACTTCAAGGGCGTGAATGATACTTTCGGTCACCCGGCCGGGGATCGGGTCATCAAGACGCTGGCGCGCATGCTTCAGCAGCGCCTGCGGCGCGCGGATGCCATTGGCCGGTACGGCGGCGAGGAGTTTGCCGTGGTCATGCCGGATGCCACTCCGGAGCAGGCCGCCGCGGTGCTGAATGACATCCGCCAGCGGTTTGCCGATGTCCGTCAGACCGGGGAGGGGGGATCCTTCAATTCATCCTTCAGCGCCGGGCTGGCCTGTTATCCGGCTTGTGCCGATGCGACGCAGATCACCATGGAGGCCGATATGGCGTTGTTTGCGGCCAAGTCCGCCGGCCGTAATCGTGTACGAATCGGCCGCCAGCGTGACGCTGAGTGACCGGACCGCCGGCAGGAATGTGATGCAGTTCCCACTCTGTCGCCGAATGGCGACTGGAAGGCGTTGTCGAGCCGGCGGATCTGGTACAATCGCGTCCGTCAAGGAATCGCTGATGAATCCTCGTGCCCGCGGTTACAAGCGGGTATCCCGGGAGGCCAGGCGTGGTGTACGGCGTCCTGGTCACTCCACGGTCAGGTGCCGCAACAGTGCAGCGCTTACGGGGGGCAATCAGCGCCTCCTTCACGGAGTGGGTCGGGTGGTTTGTGCAGGTACGGAAATCGCTCGAGGTTCCCATTAGCCCCGGATCCTTGTATGAGCCTGAGTTGGATCGACCGCCGCAGTCTTCGTGCGGCTAACGCGCTGGGTTTCCTGTTCTGTGCGGGAATGATCGGTGCTGCCTACTACATGGAACTGGTCATGGGGCTGGAACCGTGCCCCCTGTGCATCCTCCAGCGGGTTGCCGTGCTGGCTATGGGCAGCGTTTTCCTGCTGGCTGCAATTCACGGCCCGCGCGGCGCGGGCCGTTACCTGTATGGGTTCCTGCTGCTGCTTGCGGCCGGCGCCGGTATGGCCATTGCCGGTCGCCATCTGTGGTTGCAGAGTCTGCCCGCTGATCAGGTGCCCGCCTGCGGGCCCGGTCTGGAATACATGCTGGACGTCTTCCCGTTGATGGAAGCCCTGCGCATGGTGCTGCAGGGTTCCGGCGAATGTGCCGAGGTGGAACGGGTGTTCGGTGTCACCTTGCCCGGCTGGACACTGGCTGCCTTCGTCGTGGTGGGTTTGTACGGAGTGTGGTACAACATGCGCCCCAGGGAGCGGGCCATCTGGCTGTAACTGCGGGCTGCGCTCCACCCGTCCATCCGCACCCGGGAAGGTTAGTATGGCCAAGTCGCGATCCCGTCGAGGCCGAAGCAAAGGCCGCCCGGCATCCGCCTCCGGCCGCCGCTGGTGGCACTGGATGCTGCTTCTGGGGCTGATCTTCTTTCTCTCCGCGTTTGCCTACGCCTTCTGGCTGGATAGTACCGTTCGATCCCAGTTCGAAGGCAAGCGCTGGTCCGTTCCCGCCACCGTGTACGCCAGACCGCTGGAACTGCACCAGGGTCAGCGCCTGACCCGGCGCCAGCTTGAAATGGAGCTGGAAGCACTGGGCTACAACCAGGCGTCGGACACCCGCCAGCCGGGAACCTGGCGACCCAGCGGCAACGGTGTGGAGCTCTCCACCCGTCCGTTTACACACTGGGATGGCCACGAGCCCGCCCAGCGTCTGCACCTCACCTTTTCCGGCGGCCGGGTCAATACACTGTGGCACACGGACGGGACGCCGGTGGCGCTGGCCAGACTGGACCCCGCGGTGATCGGGCACATCTACCCCGGTCACCGGGAAGACCGCCTGCTGGTGCGGTTGGAAGATGTGCCGGCGACGCTAGTCGCCGGGCTGATCGTGGTGGAGGACAGGGCGTTCTTCCAGCATGCCGGCATCTCGCCGGCGGCAATAGCGCGCGCGGCCACAGCCAACCTGCGCGCCGGGCGCGTGGTGCAGGGCGGCAGTACCATTACCCAGCAGTTGGTGAAGAATTTCTACCTGACCAGCGACCGCACCTACTGGCGCAAGGCCAACGAAGCCATCATGGCTCTGTTGCTGGAGGCGAGGTATGACAAGGAAGACATCCTCGAGACCTACCTGAACGAGGTCTATCTGGCGCAGGATGGAGACCGCTCCATCCATGGCTTCGGACTGGCCAGCCAGCATTTCTTCGGCACGGAGCTGCAGCGGCTGTCCCTGGAACAGCAGGCGTTGCTGATTGCGCTGGTGCGCGGGCCTTCCTTCTACCATCCCCGCCGGCATGAGCAGCGGGCGCTGGCCCGACGCAATCTGGTGCTGGAACTGATGGCGGAACACGGTGTGATCAGTGCTCAGCAGGCGCGGGAGGCAGGCAACCGCCCATTGGGTGTACGGCCGGCGCGCAGCGGGCCGCGGGAAAGCTATCCCGCCTTCATGGACCTGGTGCAGCGCCATCTGCTTCGGGATTACCAGCGGGAAGACCTTCAGAGCGAGGGGCTGCGTATTTTCACGACCATGGCTCCCTCGGTGCAGATTGCCACCGAGCATGCCATCCGGCAGCGACTGGGGGACCAGGCCGACGGGGTCGAGGCGGCGGCCGTGATGGTGGATGTGGATTCCGGAGAGGTTCTGGCGCTGGTGGGCGGACGCAATCCCCGGTATGCAGGTTTCAATCGTGCGCTGGATGCCCGCCGGCCGGTGGGGTCGCTGATCAAACCGGCCGTTTATCTGGCTGCGCTGAATCAGCCCGCACGCTATGGTCTGGGTAGTCTGCTGGAGGACGTGCCGTTGTCGATCACTGACGAGCGTGGCCGCCCGTGGGAACCGCGTAACTTTGATCGCAAGTTCCGCGGCCGGGTCTCCCTGGTGGATGCACTGGCGTATTCCTACAATATTCCCACCATCCGACTCGGCCAGGAACTGGGACTCAGCACCGTGGGGCGGACCGTGGAACGGTTGGGGGCGCCGACGCCGCGCACGCTGTACCCATCCTATCTGATCGGTACCGGTGAGCTGTCGCCGCTGGAGGTTGCCCAGCTCTACCAGACACTGGCGTCGGGTGGCTACCGGTCGCCGTTGCGGGCGGTGCGTGAGGTGACGGGGCAGGACGGCACGCCGCTGTCCCGCTACTCGCTGGCGGTGGACCGGGCGTTCGATCCGGCCAGTGTACAGCTGGTGAATTTGGCACTGGTGGAAGCCACCCGCCGCGGAACGGGGCGGGACGTCTACCGTTATCTGCCTGCGGGTCTGACCGTGGCAGGCAAGACCGGCACTACCGATGAAACACGTGACAGCTGGTTTGCCGGTTTCGGTGCGGATAGGCTGGGTGTGGTCTGGCTGGGCCGGGACGACAACGCGCCCACCGGCTTTACCGGCGCCAGCGGCGCCCTGCCTGTATGGGCCACGGCCATGGCCGCGATCGGGCCGGCTCCCTATCCGGAAACGCTGTTGCCGGAGCTGGAGTGGGTATGGATTGACAATGCGTCGGGCGCCCGCTCCGCCGAGGACTGCGAAGGCGCCAGGCGGCTCGCCTACCGGGTGGAGGCGGCGCCGGAGCAACGGACAGCATGCGCGGAGCGTGTGGCGCGCCGCGAGGAGCGTGGCGGACTTGGAGGTTGGATCAGGGGATTGTTGCGATGACAGGCCGAATTCTTCAACGGCTCGGAATGTTCGGGCCACTGGTTCTGTTGCTGGCGGTCGCCGGTTGCGCTGCACCCGGTCCTC
Source organism: Ectothiorhodospiraceae bacterium (assembly GCA_050485425.1). Lineage (GTDB taxonomy): Bacteria > Pseudomonadota > Gammaproteobacteria > Nitrococcales > Aquisalimonadaceae > LSCE01. The sequence goes on from JBJHBJ010000002.1 coordinate 21,082, forward strand.
AGCCGGGCGAACCCGGCCGTGCGACTGCGCAGGAGCCGGACAGGGCGGCAGAGCCCGAACTCGCAGCACCGCCTGCCGTGGTGGCGCTGCTGGAGCAGGCCGAGGAAGCATCTGCTGCCGGGGAACACGACCGCGCCGCCGCCTTGCTGGAGCGGGCCTTGCGCATCGATCCGGGTAACGCAGCCTTGTGGCACAATCTGGCCGTGGTGCGCTATCGCCAGGGCGAGTACTCCCAGGCGGACAGCATGGCGCAGCGTTCGCTGCAGCACGCATCCGGGCAGGCCGAGTTGCAGAAGCGGAACTGGCAGTTGATCGCGGTTTCCCGTGACCTGGCCGGAGACAGCGCCGGCGCGGCCCGCGCGCGTGACCGGCTGGCCACGCTGGAAGCGGCCTCCGGCCGATGAGTGATGCTGTCCAATGGCTGGGCTCGGACGGGCCGTTGTCCGCGCGGATATCCGGCTTCCAGCCGCGCGAGGAGCAACAGCAACTGGCTGACGCCGTCGCCCGCACGCTCGAACAGGGCGGCGCCCTGATCGCCGAGGCTGGAACCGGCGTCGGCAAGACCTTCGCCTACCTGCTGCCGGCGCTGATGTCGGGCAGGCGGGTGGTGATCTCCACCGGCACGCGTACCTTGCAGGACCAGCTCTACCACAAGGATCTTCCGCTGGTGCTGGAAGCGCTGGATCTGCCGGTGCGGACGGCCTTGCTGAAGGGGCGCTCGAACTACCTCTGCCTGTATCGGCTGGACCGCGCCGAATACGACAGTGCCGGCGATGCGCCGGCACTGGCCCGCGAACTGCAGGCCATCCGCCAGTGGGCGTCGATCACCCGCTCGGGCGATATCGCCGAACTTTCCGAGGTGCCGGCGGACCGCCCCGTCTGGGCGCGCGCCACATCCACGGTCGATAACTGCCTGGGCCAGGAATGCCCGGTTTACGCGGAATGCCACCTGATGGAAGCCCGGCGGCGGGCGCAGGAGGCTGATCTGGTGGTGGTCAACCACCATCTGCTGATGGCGGACATGGCGCTCAAGGAGGCCGGGTTCGGCGAGGTGTTGCCCGCCGCCGAAGCCTACGTCCTCGATGAGGCCCACCAGTTGCCCGATGTGGCCGCGCAGTTCTTCGGTCTGAGTCTTTCCAGCCGGCAGTTGCTGGATCTGGTCAGGGATGTGCAACTGGACTACCTGCGTGAAGCGGGCGACATGCCGGCGGTGCAGGAAGGCCTGGACGGTCTGCGGACAGCGACGCTGGATGTCCGCTTGAGCCTCGGGCAGGCGCGGCGCCGCGCGGCCTGGGCCGACGTGGCGGAAGAAGCCGGCGTGATCGACGCGCTGGACCGCCTGCAGGAATGCCTGAACGGCCTGCGTCGGAATCTGGAGCCGCTGGTGCCCAGGGGCAAGGGTATGGAAACGGCCCACCGCCGTGTCTCGGAAATGCTGGAACTGCTGGAACGCTTCCGGGCCGGCGAGGACGATACCTACGTCAAGTGGTTCGAGACGCACAGCCAGTCCTTCCTGCTGCGGCTGACACCGCTGGATGTGGGAAAACAGTTCCAGGGCCAGATGCATCGCCACCCGGGAGCGTGGGTGTTCACCTCGGCGACACTGTCGGTCAATCGCCAGTTCGATCACTTCCGCAAGCGCATGGGAATAGGCGAGGCCGAGGAGCTGCGCCTGGAAAGCCCCTTCGACTATGCCAACAACGCCTTGTTGTACGTGCCGCAGGGGCTGCCGGAGCCCAATGCGCCGCACTACGACCAGGCTTACCTGGACGTGGCGCTGGATGTCCTGCGCGCCAGCCGTGGCCGGGCTTTCCTGCTGTTTACCAGCCATCGTGCGCTACGACAGGCTGCCGACTGGCTGCGGGAACGCTCCGACTACCAGTTGCTGGTGCAGGGCGAGGGCGCCCAGCATGCCCTGTTGGAGCGGTTCCGCGAGCAGGGCGATGCGGTGCTGCTCGGAACCGCCAGTTTCTGGGAGGGGGTCGATGTGAAGGGGTCGGCGTTGTCGGCCGTGCTCATCGACCGCTTGCCGTTCGCCTCACCGGCCGATCCGGTGACCGAGGCTCGAATCGAATTCCTGCGACGTCATGAGGGAAATCCCTTCCGCGACTTCCAGTTGCCGCATGCGGTAATCAGCCTGCGCCAGGGAGTGGGCCGGCTGATCCGTGATGCGCAGGATACCGGCGTGCTGATGATCGGTGATCCGCGACTGGTCAACCGTTCCTACGGCAAGCAGTTCCTGAACAGCCTGCCACCGATGGCGCGGACGCGCAGCCTCAGTGTGGTGAAGGCCTTCTTCGAGGCAACCGTCGGGGATTGAGGCCATCTGCGGGATACCGGACAGGCGCCGGCCGCCCGGCGGTGGCCCTATTGGCACCTCGGTCCAGCGGATCCGGTCCGGCAGATGGCGGATACGGTAGGGCAGGCGGTGCTTCCGGTGGTGACGATACCTTCGGCCTGGAGCGGTGAGCGCTCTCATGCCATGCCAGGGGAATCGGTCATAGCCCTGCTGGTGCGTGCCCGAGAGTTTCTTAATGAATATAGTAGGCTAGCCCAGATGGGCGGAGGAAGGCACCGGCGGCCCGGCAGGGGCCGCCGGTTGCCTGGCTAGGTAGGCCGCAGCGGTGTGAAGTCCTCCCGCTCGGCAAGGAAGGCCGGGCGTGGTTTGCGGGCCGCGTAGGGCCGGCGGGGCGCATTCCGCACGCTGTTGTAAACGAAGAACACGTTACTGCGCGGGTCCGGTGACATGTTGGCGTTGGAGCCGTGCAGCGTATTGCATTCGAACAGCAGCAGCGATCCGGCCGGCCCCTTCGGGGCCTGGATACCGCCGCCCTCGCGGATCAGGTGTTCCAGGCTGTCGCGATCGGGCACACCGATTTTCTGCTCTTTCAACGAACTGCGGTAGTTGTCTTCCGGGGTCTCGCCCACGCAGGGTACGAAATACCGGTGAGAGCCCGGAATCAGCATGAGCGGTCCGTTGAACTCGGTATTCTCGGTAAGAATGATGGAACAACTGACGGCCCGCATGTAGGGCATTCCGTCTTCGGCGTGCCACGTCTCGAAGTCGGAATGCCAGTCGAAGCCCTTGCCCTGGAAGCCGGGCTTGTAGTTGATGCGGGACTGATGGATATAGACGTCGCCGCCCAGCAACTGTTCGGCCATGGGCAGAAGGCGCGGGTGTCGGCAAAGGGCATGGAAGACCGGCGAGCGTTTATGGACCTCGAAGATCGAGCGGATTTCCCGGCCCGTCGGTTCGGTGATCACCCCGTCCTGCTCCGTGATGCCCGGTTGTCTGCAGAGCCGGCGCAGTTCCTCCACCAACGGCGCCACTTCCCCGGCACTGAAGAACGAGGGGAAGTACAGGAAGCCGTTGTCCCTGTAGCTGTCGAGGTGTTCCTGCGTCAGGGGGCCGTCCGTCGTGCCGTGGACCACCGGGTCCAGGCGCTCCAGCATGGCCGCGGGGCTGGACGTACGGGACGGGTAAAGATCCTTTAACGTATCCACCATGGTGCATTACTCCTCGCTGTCATCACTGACCGGAGGCGCGCCGTGGGAATAGCTGATGCGTGGCCCGTCGAACCGTGCGGCGCAGGGCCGGGCCTCGAGGCGCGTCTCCGCGTCACGTCATCTGCAGTTCGTCAAGGAACGTGTGCAATAGCGACTGGATAACGAACACCCGCCTGTGTGGGCTGTTGGACCCCCGTGCGGGGGCCGATGATCGCTATCCGGGAAGGGATATGATGATGTGGCGGCATGTTTTCAAGGGGGGATGGACGGGGACGGGGGCTGGAGAACCCACGCGGAGCCGGCGGGCTCCGCGTGGCCGGCGAAATCAGTCTTCCACCAGGGTGTAGGCACCGTCCTCGTCGTGTACCTCGCGCCCGGTGACCGGCGGATTGAAGGCGCAGATCAGGCGCATCTCCTCGCTGCCGCCGCGCAGAATGTGGCGATCATGGCTGTCCAGCGCATACAGCACGCCGTCGCTGATCTGATGAACCTCACCGGTGGCGAGATCCTCGATGGTGCCGTTTCCCGCGACGCAGTACACGGCTTCCAGATGGTACTTGTACCACAGGCGAAGTTCGGCACCGGGAGGGATGATGGTCTCATGGAAGGAGAACCCCATGCCGTCCTTCTTCAGCAGCAGCCGGCGACTGGTCCAGCCCGGACCTTCCACTTCCCGCTCGGTGCCGATAATGTCCTTCACGTTGACGATTTTCACGTTGTTGTACCTCCAGATGCTGGTCTCGTGCGCTCGCAAGAAACCCCGGCCCGGAAAGGCCGGGGTTGCGGTGCGGGAGACGGCGTTTGGGTGCTTCGCCTATTCGCTGGCCGCCTGCTTGCTGATGTTGAGTTCCTGCATGGCAATCACCAGGCTCTTTTCGATGATGTCCAGGCCTTTCTGCAGATCCGCATCATCGGTGGTCAGCGGGGGTAGCAGCTTCAGTACCTGGTCGCTGGGGCCTGCGGTCTCGATGATCAGATTGTGGCGGAAGGCCACCTGGGAGATCTTGCCGGCCAGCTCCTCGTTGGCAAACTCGATGGCCTGCATCATGCCGCGGCCACGCTGTGATCCCTGGGCTTCCGGATACTTCTTGGCCAGGCCTTTCAGGAAATTCTCCATCATTCCGGCGCGGCGGGCGATGTCCTTTTCCAGCTTGTCGTCCGACCAGAACAGTTCCATGGCCTTGCCGGCCGTGATCATGGCCGGATTGAAGCCGCGGAACGTGCCGTTATGTTCGCCCGGTTCCCAGATGTCATATTCCGGCTTGACCAGCGCCAGAGACAGCGGGAGGCCGTAACCGCTCAGTGACTTGGAGACGGTGATGATGTCAGGCGAGATGCCGGCTTCCTCGAAGCTGAAGAACTTGCCGCAACGACCGTTGCCGGTCTGGATGTCGTCGACGATCAGCAGCATGTCGTACTTGCGGCACAGCCGCTCCAGGCCTTGCAGCCAGTCCCAGTCGGCCACGTTCACACCGCCTTCCGCCTGCACGGTTTCGACGATGGCGGCGGCCGGCAGGTCCATGCCGGAGCCGGAATCCTCGAGCATGCGCTCGATGTATTCGATGGTGTCGTGCTCGGGGCCGAAGTAGTTGCAGTAGGGCATGGAGTCGCTGTGGGTCAGTGGCAGGCCGGCGCCCTGGCGCTTGAAAGCATTGCCGGTGACCGAGAGCGAGCCCAGCGTCATGCCGTGAAAGGCGCTGGTGAAGGACATGATCTTTTCGCGACCACTGACCTTGCGGGCGATTTTCAGCGCGCTTTCCACAGCGTTGGTGCCGGTGGGGCCGGGGAACTGCACCTTGTAGTTCATGCCCCGGGGCTCCAGGATCACGCGGTGGAACGTGTCCAGGAACCTGGCGCGGGCAACGCTGGCCATGTCCAGGCTATGCGTGATGTTGTCCTCGCTGATGTATTCCAGCAGTTCCTTCTTCAGTTCGGGGTGGTTGTGCCCGTAGTTGATGACACTGGCACCGGCGAAGAAGTCCAGATAGGCGTTGCCATCCACGTCGTACATCCAGCTGCCGCGCGCCTTCTCGAAGACGGTGGGGAAACTGCGAACATAGCTGCGAACCTTGCTTTCGTGCTGTTCGATCGTTTTCATCGGGTCCATGGTCATGGCTCGATACCTCTCAGACTTTCAGTTGATTGGCGCTGGCGGGCGAATACGGGCCGATCAGGTACAGCTCCTCGGCCTCGTGACCGCCTTCGGGAAAATGCGATTCCTTGAAGCCTTCCGTTACCCGCATGTCGGTGCCCAGATCGCGGGCAATGGCGGAGAACAGCGCTTTCGAGGCCTCGTTGGACGGTGAGATGGTGGTTTCCAGCAGGCTGGCGCCCCGGGCGCCGGGGCTTTGCAGAAAGGCGGAGACCAGGCGCTTGCCCAGCCCCTGGCCCCGCATGGAGGCGTCAACACCCACCTGCCAGAGGAAAACGGAATCCGGCCGTTCCGGCGGCCGGTAACCGGTGACGAATCCGGTGATTCTACCCGCATGCTCGGCAACCACACAGGTGCGGCCGAAATCCTTGGCAAGCAGCAGGTACATGTAGGCGGAGTTCAGATCGAGCGCGCCGGAATCCCTGACCACTCTCCAGATACCGGCTCCGTCTTCCAGCCGTGCGTTGCGAAACGAAATGTCGAGTTGTTCGGTACTGCCTGTCACGGGTTCACTTCCTGGTCTGTAGCGCGACGGCGTGAATGCTGTAACGCTTCCCTGAGCCGCCGGCGCCCCCGGCTCTGATGCGAACACTTGAGGAAGCGCCGGGCAAATCCTGGATGGGTGCTCGAGAACTGATCAGCGCTTCCTTGGAAAGGATAGAAGAGCCGGTTGAGGCCGGCGACCCGGTGATCGCTGCCGTCGATATGCAAGACAGCGTTCGGGCCAGGCGGGAATTGCGTTTAGTGCGAATCAAGCCGCTCCCTCGCGGTTTTTGATCAGCGCGTAATTAAACCAATTTCCATTGCTGCAGTCAAGGGTATGGCTGGTTTTCGATAGATGCCATAAATCTTTCACAAGGCTGCAACCACCGCCGGGTCGCCGGGGCATTGACGGTGGCCTGTCTGGCAACCAAGATTGCGACGCAACGCCCGGGAATACATGACTCGGTATGCGCTTCCCAAGTGTGCCGGGCGGAACGGACGGGATTTCACCGAACTCATGCTGAAAACACTGGCTGCGCTGGGCGCACTGTTCTCCTCCATGGGCATACTGTTGCTCGGCGGCGGTCTGCTGGGGACGCTGCTGGCCGTGCGTATGGGGGTGGAGGGCGTTCCCGCCGAGGTCATCGGCCTGGTCATGGCCTGCTATTCGGTTGGCTTCGTGCTTGCCACCCTGGTTTGCGCGCGCATCATCCAGAAAGTCGGGCATATTCGCTGCTTTGCGGCATTCGCGGCGATTGCCGCCTGCTCTGCGCTGATGCACGGCCTGTTCTTCGACCCCTGGCTCTGGGCGGCCATGCGCATCCTGTTCGGCTTCTCGGTGGCCGGGCTCTATATGGTGACGGAAAGCTGGCTCAACGATCAGACCCCGCGTGAGTACCGCGGAAGGGTGCTCAGCTTCTACGTGATCACCACGTCCCTGGCGCTGGGCTCCGGTCAGTTCCTGCTGGGGTTGTGGGACGTCTCCGGCTACCAGTTGTTCAGCCTGGCAGCGATACTGCTGGCTGCGGCCCTGGTCCCGGTGTCGCTGGCCCAGGTGTCCTCGCCGGAAATCCGGCCTACCAGCCGGGTGGGGTTGAAGCAGCTCTACCATATCTCGCCATTGGCGACGGTGACCGCGTTCGCCTCGGGTATCGTCAATGGCGGCTTTTTCGCGTTGGGGCCGGTGTTTGCAGTAGCCATCGGTTTTTCCGCCAACGCTGTCGCCACCTTCATGGGGTCAGCCATTCTGGGCGGGCTGTTCCTCCAGTATCTGATCGGACGCATGTCGGACAAGTTCGACCGTCGCCGGGTTATCATGGTGGTTACCGGGGTCGTGGCGGCCATCAGTCTCGGCATCGCGCTCAGCGAAGGAGCGCCGCTCTACGTGATCGTGGGGCTGGCGGTTTTCTGGGGCGGGTTCAATTTCACCGTCTATGCACTGGGCCTGGCCCTGGCCCATGATTTCATGGATGCCGAAGAGCGCGTGCCCGCCAGCGCCACGCTGTTGCTGCTGCACGGGGTGGGCATGATCGCGGGGCCGATCATCCTCTCCCGGGTGATGGGCATGGCCGGTGCACAGGCCTTGTTCATGGGGTTTGCCGTCATCGCCATTTGCATCACCGTGTACGGCTGGTACCGCGACCGGGTCGGCGACAGTATCGCCGTGGAAGACCAGGAGCAATACCAGTCGGCGCCGCAGACACTGGTTTCCACGCCCATGTCGGTGACCCTGGACCCGCTGGCCGATGACGAGCAACTGGAGTTTGATTTCACCTTTGGCGACGACGAAACCGGTAAGGATGAACCGTGGTAACAGCGAATGCCCCCATTCTGGCTCTGGACGCCAGCACCGAAGCCTGCAGCGCCGCCCTGTGGCATGACGGGCTCGCGTTCGAGCGTTACGCGGTGATGCCGCGTGGCCATGCGCAGGCCCTGCTGGACATGGTGGACGGCATCCTGCGGGAGGCCGGAGTGCGGCCGGGCGGCCCGCACCTGGTGGTCTACGGGCGCGGGCCGGGTGCGTTCACGGGGGTTCGTATCAGTGTGGGTGTGGCGCAGGGGCTCGCCTTCGGTGCCGGCGTGCCGGTGTACGGCGTTTCCACCCTTGCGATGGTGGCACAGGGCTGCCATCGGCGCAGCCGCGCACAGCGCGTGCTGGTGGCCATGGATGCCCGCATGGGAGAAGTGTATTGGGCCTGCTATGCCCTGGACGCCGCGAGCGGGCTGATGGTGCTGCAGGGCGAGGAGCATGTTTCCGCGCCAGAAGCCGTGGCCGCCCCGGCAGGCTGGTCGGCATGGGCCGGAGCCGGAACCGGATGGGCGGCATGCGGACAGGAGCTGCAGCGGCGGCTGGGAACCCCGGCCCTGCTGGAGCCCGAGGCACTGCCGGCGGCTGTGGATGCCCTGCCCTTCGGCCGGGAGGCTTTGGCCGAAGGGCAGGGCGGACCGGCGGCGCAGGCCGCCCCGGTGTATCTCAGGGACAGGGTGACCGGCTAATGTGCCGGCCCGTCAGGGCACTCGCCCCCCAGGCCCTCCGCCAGCGCCGCTGCGGTCTGGCGAAAGCCCTGGAAAGCGGTCGGATCCAGCGCGCAATAGGGGCTACGTCTGTCGCCGAACAGCAGGCCCAGCAGTTTGCCTGACTGGCGGATCGGGGCGACGAAGGCGCCGGCATCGTCCAGTAGCCGATAGGCTCTGCCGTTGGCTCCCTGCTTCAGCAACTTGATCTGCGCCGCCTGCAGCCAGTGGGCCTTGCCGTCGGCCAACATCGCTGCCAGCGGTGAGCCGGGGAAGATGGGAATGGACAACCGCACCAGCGAAGGGTCGCCGTCACCTCCGACCACCATGTAGGGCTGCAGCCGCTCGCCGTGGACGTCCGCTTTCAGGAAGACCGCCCGCTGCAGGCCACAGCCGTGGTGCAGGGCGCGCAGAGCCAGCGAAATCGGAATGTCAATGGCGTCCACGCGGGTGTGCTTCAGCTCCAGGTCCTGCCGGGTTCGGGCATCGTCGCCCGTCCTGCATTGGGCCAGCAGCCGTGCCAGCAACTTTCGCTGGGGCAGCAGGCAGAACGGGATCGATGTCCTGCTGTGCGGTAACTGGCTTCCCGGCTGATCCGGGGGGTCGGTCAGCGCCGCCCATTCCGGCGCCAGCCTGACCGGGCTGTGATCCAGCGCCTGTACCGCCGTGTCGTGGATGAGCAGTATGGTTTCATCGGTCTCCAGGCCCAGATAGGCCGCCACCTCGCCGATGACCCGCTGGGTGTCCGGATGCTTCCAGCCCAGGCCCGCGACGGCATCGAGCCGCGAGGCCAGGGCGATACCCATGGTGCGCCCACCCACGACCTTGTCGGGCAACAGATGTTCCAGTACCAGGTAGGGGAGCCGCCAGCTCAGAACCATGGCCGCGCCCAGCTCGGCGGACGAAAAGCCCAGTTCAATGTATTCGGCATCCGCCTGCAGGCGGCCGTCGGACCCCCACAACTGGCGGGCCCGCTGCATGGCGTCCGGGTCGTGTACCCATAGCGCCAGCTCCGCCAGGGGCCGCAGCAACGCGGCCGTCCGGATTTCTGCCGGCAGTACGTCCTGCCGGATCGACGCCCAGCGATGTGCGTGTGCCGCCTGATGGTAGGCGGAACCGCAGGCATGCAGATAGCCTTGCAGTGGTGCGCCTTCCAGGCGGGATTCCGCACTCGGGACGGCCAGGATCGTGTCGACGGCGAGATTCAGCCCCAGCATCATCAGTGCCTGGTCGGCCGTGGTGATACGCGTATCGAGATGCCGATGGCGATGCTGGTTTGCGGCGCGGATCAGGTTGGCGCACAGCGCAGGGTCGGAATACAGCGGCGTCCACAGATCGCGCATCTGCAAATCCGGGTTGTCGCGAAGGGTTTCCACGGAGGCCAGTGTTCGCGCCAGGATAGGCAGCGGCTCCTGGCCGAGCTTCTCGAGCCAGTCTTCAATGCGTTGATCGCCGATGGTCTGTTGGTCCACGGGTTCGGGTTCCGCGTTATTCTTGCCGAATATCAGAGCATGCTATCGCTTCCCAGCCCTGCAGACGAGCCTGGCGTCCGCCTGCCGCACTGCTGTTTATCGGCCGGTTCCGACCATTCTTCAGTTGGAAGGAGTGCACCACGCTCCGCATTCCTCAATCCCTGTGTTTGCGAATCCGTTCGCTCTCTGTCCCCGGCACGCTGTGTAACATGACAGGCTGGTCGAGGTCCCGTGGGGCGTGCCGGCCCCCGGCCAGGTTCAGGGGTGCAGAAATTCCGTTCGCGGCCGATGACAGGGGAGTGCCATCCGCCCCCTGATCTCCCGCGGATGTGTACCGGTCCTATCGGATGGGCGCGCACGTCGCAGCGGCGTGTCGGGTCGAGTCGCGTGGAGTAGCAGATGCTCGTATTAGTTGGATTCGTCATCGTGGTGATGGCCGTGCTGACCGGTTACGGTCTGCACGGCGGGAACATCGGGATGCTATGGCAACCGCTCGAGATGCTGATCATCTTCGGCGCGGCCGGCGGCGCGTTCCTGATTGCCAATCCCGGCAAGATCATCAAGCAGACGGTCAAGGCCCTCCCCACGTTGCTCAAAGGTTCGCCCTACAGCAAGGACATGTACATGGACTTGCTGGCGATGCTTTACGAGGTTTTCTACAAGGCTCAGCGGGAGGGACTGCTGGCCATCGAGGCGGATATCGACGACCCGCAGAACAGCGAACTGTTCCGGCGTTATCCGAAGATCCTGGCGCAGCACGATGCCATGGATTTCCTGGTCGACTACCTGCGCCTGATGGTTGGCGGCAGCATGAACCCCCATGAGCTGGAAAACCTGATGGACATCGAACTGGAGACGCACCACCAGGAGGCCGAACAGCCGGCCCATGCGGTCAACCGGGTGGCTGACGCACTGCCTGGCTTTGGCATCATAGCCGCCGTGCTCGGCATCATCATTGCCATGGGTGCGATCGATGGTCCGGTGGAGCAGATTGGCGAACTGGTGGCGGTGGCCCTGATCGGTACCTTCCTCGGCATACTGGCGGGTTACTCCTTCGTGGCCCCAATGTCGGCGGCGCTGGAGCACCAGGCCCGTGAAAAGAGCAAGTTCCTGGAGATTATCAAGGTGACCATCATGGCCATTCTGAACGGTTACAAGCCCGTTCTGGCCGTCGAGTTCGGTCGCAAGGTCATGTACGAACACGAGCGCCCCAGCTTCCATGAACTGGAAGAGCATGTGAAGCAGCGCAAGTAACGGTAGCCGCGGAGCCGGGTCGTGGAAGACAAGAACCGTCCGATTATCGTCAAGCGGATCAAGAAGGTCGCAGGCGGCCACCACGGCGGCTCATGGAAGGTGGCGCTGGCCGACTTCATGACCGCGATGTTCGCTATGTTCCTGGTACTGTGGCTGGTGACCGCCATGGACGAGAAGCAACGGCAGGGCATTGCCGACTATTTTCGAGCCCATGCCGTGGTCGATATCGAATCCACCTATGGCCGCCCGTCGCTGATCGATCTGGAAGGCGGGTCGGACATTCCCGTGGACCTGGGGCAGAGCCCCCAGCAAGAGCCCATGTCCGAAGACGCCATTCTGGAAGAGGCGGAGCGCATGCAGCGGGAACGGCTGGAGGCGCTGCAGGTGGAACTGGAACGGGCGATCGAGCAGAGCCAGGCGCTGGAGCCCTACAAGGATCACCTGCTGCTGGATATCACCCCGGAGGGCCTGCGCATCCAGCTTGTGGATCGGCGCAACCGGCCCATGTTCGATCTGGGCTCTCCCGTTCTGCGTGATTACGCCGATGCCATCCTGCGGGAGCTGGCGCAGGTCATCAACAACGTGCCGAACAAGATCAGCATCGCCGGCCATACCGATGCCGTCGGCTTCGTCGATGATCGTCGCTACGACAACTGGGAACTCTCCGCCGACCGCGCGAATGCCGCCCGTCGAACCCTGCTGGCGGGGGGGACGGAGCCCGGGCGTATCGCCCAGGTGACAGGGCTTGCGGACACCGTGCTGTTTGATCGCGAAAACCCCAACAATCCGATCAACCGCCGCATCAGCATCACCGTGCTGAACCCTGATGCAGAACGGGCAATCAGCGAGCGGGAAGGCGCCTACTCGTACCCCATCGACGGCTAATACCGGTCTCGAGCGCGACAACGTGAATACTTCAGCGCTTCCCTAATGCCGGGCACACCGGTGCCGCCGGCTGTGGTCCCGTTGACCTGTGTCAAGGCCCCTCGGCCTCTCTCCTTCTAATATCACCATTGCCCGCAACGCCCATGGAGGGCGTGGGCCAGGTACTGGAACAGAGGCTATGCAAATCATGTCGCCGTCAACATTCGATCGTGGCCTGTACGAGAAGTACGACGTGGCCGGCCCGCGCTATACATCCTACCCGACGGCGCCGCATTTCCACGCCGGATTCGGTGAAGCCGCCTACCGCAGGCTGGCCGCGGCCAGCAACGAGGATCCGATTCCGCGTCCCCTGTCGCTGTACGTGCATATCCCGTTCTGCCACAGCCTTTGCTACTACTGCGCGTGCAACAAGGTCATCACCCGCCATATCCGGAAGGCGGAAGTGTACCTGCATTATCTGGAACGGGAGCTGGCCATGCATGGTCCCCTGTTCGACGGTGACAGACCGCTGCGGCAACTGCACCTGGGTGGTGGTACCCCCACCTACCTGGATGACCGCCAGCTGTGGCGGCTGATGCAGGCGATAGGCAGGAATTTCTCCGTCCCGGAGCCGTATCAGCGGGAGTACTCCGTGGAGATCGATCCCCGACGGCTGGGTGCGAATACCGTCGGCCTGCTGGCGGAGCTGGGTTTCAACCGCATGAGCATCGGCGTCCAGGATTTCGATCCCGTGGTGCAGCGAGCGGTCAACCGGATTCAAAGCCTTGAGCAGACCCGGGACGTGGTTGACCAGGCCCGCAGGCATCAGTTCGGCTCCATCAGCTTCGACCTGATCTATGGTCTGCCCTTGCAGACCGTACGTGGCTTTGACGCTACGCTGGACAGCGTGCTGGAGATACGCCCGGATCGGCTCAGCCTCTACAGCTATGCTCATCTGCCCGACCGCGTCAAGGCGCAACGGATGATCCGTGACGTCGACCTTCCCAGCGCCGAGGAGAAGCTGGGCATTCTGCAACTTGCTATCGAACGTCTGTCGGATGCCGGCTATCGCTATATCGGCATGGACCATTTCGCCTTGCCGGACAGTGAGCTGGCCCGGGCGCTGGACAACAATACGCTGCACCGGAATTTCCAGGGTTATTCCACCCATGCCGACTGTGATCTGGTGGGGGTTGGGGTCAGCGCCATCAGCCAGATCGGCCAAAGCTACAGCCAGAATGTCTCCGTGCTTGCGGATTACTATGCGGTGATGGATCAGGGCAGGCTGCCGGTGGTGCGCGGCTATCAGCTCAGTTTCGACGATCGTCTGCGCCGGGCGATGATCCAGCAGATCATGTGCCGTCGCGAGGTGGACTTCAGCGTCATCGAGCGCACCTTTGGGGTGGAGGTCAATGTCTACTTCGCGGCGGAGCTTGCCGCCCTGGCTGGCCAGGAAGAAGACGGTCTGCTGCAGCGCGAGGCGAGGCGGCTGACCATTCTGCCGCCGGGCAGACTGCTGCTACGCAATATCGCCATGGTATTCGACCGCCATCTGCAGGAGCATGCGCCGCCGGTTCGCTATTCCAGGACTATCTGATGTTGCGTGTGGCTCAGCCCGGCCGGAATAACTGGTCCCGATCCGCCGTGCCCGGGTTTGCCCCCGTCAGTTGCCGCAGCGTGGTCATGTCCAGCAGTTCGATCTCACGGCCGTTGGCGTCGATCCATTGTTGTTCTACAAAGCGCTTGAACAGGCGGCTGGTGGTCTCGGGCGCCAGGCCGAGGTAGTTGCTGAGATCGTGCCGTGACATCGGCAAGCGGAATCGCTTGCTGGAGAGTCCGCGTCGGCCGAAGCGGTCCGACATGCTGAGCAGCATGATGGCCAGCCGCTGCTCCGCCGTCCGGCGTGCCAGGGCCTGGAGCATTTCGTGCTCGTTGAAGATCTCCTTGCTCATGATGCGCAGCAACTGACGCTGCAAGCCGGGAATCCTCTCCGATAGCGTCTCCAGCTGATCGAACGGGATTTCGCAGACCGAGGTGGTCTCCAGGGCAACCGTCGTGGACGGGTGCGTGCCGAAGCTGATCGCGTCCAGTCCGACCAGTTCCCCCGGCAGGTGGAAGGCCGTGATCTGCTCTTCGCCGTCCTCGGAGAGCGTCGTCGTCTTCAGTGAACCGGTGCGCACCGCATAGATTGCGCCGAAGGGCCGGCCAGCCTGATACAGGGATGTGCCCTTGTTGAGCGGCCGCCGCCGTTCCACGATGTGATCCAGGGCGTCCACGTCAGCCGGGTTGAGGGCGACCGGAAGACAGAGGTCCGCCAGACTGCAGGTGTTGCAGGCCTTGCGGATGTCCTGGAGGCGAGGTCTCTGTCCCTGCGTCAGTGTCATAGCTGGTACATCTTCTCTCGCTGCCATCCGGGTGTTGGGTTGCCCGGAACGTGTCATCGGCCTCTATCGACCCAAGTGTACACGATTTGCGGCACGGTACGGCATGTGAAGACGTGAAGCTGCCGCATGTCTGCCGGATCTGCTATCTTGCGTCTGGGGGTTGAGCCAGCGCTCCCGTACGGCGCCGGAGAGCCGGTCCGCCGGCATCCGGGCGTGTGTGTTACTGCCGGGTTCACTGAAACATCCAGGGGGATACATGGAAAACGAACTTCCGTCGGGCGCGGCGATCGTGGCAGAAGATTACCCCGAGATCTGGGATGCCTATGCCAGACTGGGCAAGGCCTGTGCAGAGTCCGGTCCGCTGGATGACCGCGAGCGGCGGCTGGTGAAACTTGCGCTGGCGATCGCCGCCGGCAGTGAAGGGGCGACCCATTCCCATACCCGCCGGGGGCTGGACGAGGGCATCCTGCCCGAGGAACTGCGTCAGGTCGCCATGCTCTGCGTTCCCTCTCTGGGGTTCCCTCAGGCGGTTGCCGGTCTGACCTGGGTGGACGACATCCTGGAGGAGGATGACGAGCTGGATGAGGACGACGACCTGGAAGACTGAGCGCTCGGCAAAGGAACACCCGGTCAGGTTCATTTTTCTCCTCGTCCTGTTGACAGCCGCCGCCGTTCGGGGGGCTGCTGCGCAGGAGACGGCCATGATCACCGTCGGCGCGCCCCGCGGACTGGAACCGGTGCTGACGGAGTTGGTGGCCCAGTTCCGCAGGCAGGGCACGGGGGAGATTCAGGTCCGCTACGATGCTGCCGGCCGTCTGGTGGATGCCGTGATCGACGGGCAGGCAGTGGACGTTCTGCTGCTTGCCGGCGAGCGGCATCCCAATCGGCTCGGCGAAGAGGATCTGCTGGCCCGGGATGCCATTCCTATCGCCGAGGCACGACTGGCGCTGTATGTTCCCTACGGTGCGCCGTTGCGGGCGGACGACGGTCTTGAAGGCGTTGCAGCCGCGGTGCGCGGCAACCGGCTGGGGCGTTTCGTCATCCCGAATCCGGCGCGGTCCGCCTACGGCGCTGCCGCCCGGGCCGGGTTGCAGGAAGCGGGGCTCTGGAGCCTGCTCAGGTCTCATCTGTCCCTGGCTGACGATGCTGCCCAGGCCGCTCGGTTCGCCTCCGGCGGGAGCGCCCAGGCGGGGATTATCCCGGTCTACCTGGCGCGCACCGAACCGCTCGCCCGGCGTGGGCGGTGGGAGCCCATTGCTACCGGCTTGCCGGTGAGATACTCCGTCGTTCTCGTCGCCGGTCATGTACCGGACGCCCGGGGGTTCCTCGCTTTCCTGCAAAGTCCGGAGGGTCAGGAAGTCCTGGAACGACAGGGCCTTACAACCTATACCCAGGAATAGCGCGCCGCACTTCCCCGCTTGCCTTCCGGTTCCGTTGATCTGCATCAAGATGCGTATTTCCCGCGTCCCCCATGCTTGTTACCTGAGAGTTCCGGCATGCAGGCCTGCAACCGGCCCACCGGGGTTCATGAGCGCACGCGCCCGCGTGCGCGCACAAAATTTTGCCGAGAGGTATCGGGAGTATGGATCGTTTATCAGTGGTGCAGCGCCAGGCCATGGAATACAGCCGCCGTCTGGGGCAGCGGGTACGCACGCTCCGGGGGCAGACGGGGCTGACACGCAAGGAGCTGGCCGAACGTTCCCGGGTTTCGGAGCGCTACCTGGCTTCCCTGGAACTGGGGCAGGCGAATCCGTCGCTGGAGATCCTGTTCCGCCTGGCCACCGCGCTCGACATCCGGTTCGAGCTGCTGGTCTGTCTGTCCTCTTCCGCCGCGGAAGGGGGCAGGGTCAGCGCGCCCGGAAAGCCGCTGAACTGCGCCGCCGCGTGCTGAAAGGCGGGCATCGCCAGGCCGTTCTGTGGTATAACCTCGCGCTGATTTCGGAACCGGCGGCTGCCTTCGTGCCTCATGCCGAGGCGGCCCTTACCGAGGCAAGCGAGGTGCGCCAATGACCACCATCCGGCAGGACGACTTCATCCAGAGCGTCGCGGACGCCCTGCAGTACATCTCCTACTACCATCCCACCGATTTCGTGCGTGCGGTCACCGAGGCCTACGAACGGGAGGAATCCCAGGCGGCCAGGGACGCCATGGCGCAGATCCTGATCAATTCGCGCATGTGCGCGGAAGGTCGACGGCCGATCTGCCAGGATACCGGCATCGTGACGGTCTTCCTGAAGATCGGCATGGACGTGCGCTGGGATGCCACCATGGGTGTCGAGGATATGGTCAACGAGGGCGTGCGTCGCGCCTACCAGCACCCGGACAACGTGCTGCGCGCCTCGGTCCTGCGCGACCCGGCCGGCAGCCGCAGGAACTCGGGGGACAACACCCCGGCGGTGGTGCACATGCAAGTGGTGCCGGGGAAAACGGTGGACGTGGAAGTGGCTGCCAAGGGCGGCGGCTCCGAGGCCAAGTCCAAGTTCACCATGCTGAATCCCTCGGACAGCATTGTCGACTGGGTGTTGAAGACCGTCCCCACCATGGGCGCCGGCTGGTGCCCGCCAGGCATTCTGGGCATCGGCATCGGCGGGACGGCCGAGAAGGCCATGGTGCTGGCCAAGGAAGCCTGCATGGAGTCCATCGATATCCACGAGTTGAAGGCGCGCGGGCCGCGGAACCGGGTGGAAGAACTGCGCCTGGAGATCTTCGAGAAGGTGAATCAGCTCGGCATCGGCGCGCAGGGCCTGGGTGGGCTGACCACCGTGCTCGACGTCAAGATCAACGACTACCCCACGCATGCCGCGAACCTGCCGGTGGCCATGATCCCGAACTGCGCCGCCACCCGCCACGCACACTTCGTGCTGGACGGTTCCGGTCCGGCCGAGCTGGTGCCGCCGTCCCTGGACGACTGGCCGGAAATCACCTGGGCCGGCGCCGACAATGCGCGCCGCGTGAACCTGGATACGGTGACCCCCGAAGAGGTGGCAAGCTGGAAGCCCGGTGAGACGCTGCTGATATCCGGCAAGATGCTGACCGGTCGCGATGCCGCCCACAAGCGCATCGCCGACATGTTCGCCCGGGGCGAACCGCTGCCGGACGGCGTGGATCTGCGCAACAAGTTCATCTACTACGTCGGTCCGGTCGACCCGGTGCGCGACGAGGTGGTGGGCCCGGCGGGCCCCACCACGGCGACGCGCATGGACAAGTTCACCGGCATGATGCTGGAGAAGACCGGGCTCCTGGGCATGATCGGCAAGGCCGAGCGCGGTCCGGTGGCGGTGGATGCGATCCGCAAGCACAAGGCAGTCTATCTGATGGCCGTCGGCGGCGCCGCCTATCTGGTATCCAAGGCTATCCGCAAGTCACGCGTGGTTGCCTTCGAGGACCTGGGCATGGAGGCGATCCACGAATTCGAGGTGGAGGACATGCCGGTGACCGTCGCCGTGGACTCCAGCGGTGAATCCGTCCACGAGACCGGCCCGAGAATCTGGCGCGAGAAGATCGGCAAGATCCCGGTGGTGGTCGAACCCGCGTGAACCGGCTGCACGTGGGGCGCTCCGCCGGCCGCCTGGGTTCGGTGGTGCGTCCCGGGCTGGCTCCAGCGTAGGGTGTGCACCACATCGTGGTGCGCACCATTCCCCGCGATGGACCGGCGGATCAGCTTGGCCGCCGACACACCCGACACGGGCTCTCATCGGGGGTAGGGTGGAGGGAGGCGAAGCCGATATCCACCAGCCTGCTCACTCCACCATTTCCAGAATCGCCCCCACGATATCGCTCATGGAAATCAGTCCTTCCAGGCGGTTGCCGTTGGTGACAACCACGCGGCGGATGTCGTGGGTCACCATCATCCGCGCCACGTGCTTGGCATCCAGCTCGCCGGAGACCGTGATGACCGGTTTGGCGCAGACGTCGTACACATTCAGCAGGTCGATATCGCCTTCCTCGGCCACGATCGTCTTCAGGATGGTGGTGTAAGTCACCAGCCCGTATGCGTCGTGCTCGTTCTGCCTGTCCACCACCAGTGATTTGACGCCCTGTTGCCGCATCAGCGTCATCGCTTCGCGGATGGTCGCGAGCGGAGAAACCGTGACCACCTCGCGTATCATGATGTCCTTGACCAGCATGTGATTGTCCTGCCGTCGTTGTGAATATTCAGATGTCATCGCGCAGCCGCTCTTCGAACCGGGTGATCTGCCCGGTATCGATACCGACGATATGCTCCAGCGGCAACGAGAAGACCACGCCGCGGGTATGGTCCACCAGTTCGAGTTCGCGCGACAGCGCTTTCAGCACCCGCAACGAGAGTTTTTTCTCCAGCACGAAGAGCAGAACCGACTGACTGCCCTCGTAGGTCAGGCCGAAGAAGGTCTTCTTTTCCTTGGCGCCGATGCCGCGGGCATTCAGGATGGTGACGCCGCCGGCACCTTCCTGCTTTGCGATGTCTATTGCCTGTTCTTCCAGATCCTCCGCCAGAATGGCGATCAGTGCGGAAAACTTCATGACGCCTGTCCTCTGAACCGTGTGTGAAGCTCCACTGCGATAGCGTAGAGCATGACCGTCACGATGGGGAAAATGGACGCGAACGCGATCAGACCGAAACCGTCGATCAGCACGTCGCGGCCGTCGATATGCGTTGCCAGGCCGATGCCCAGTGCCGTCACCAGAGGCACGGTGACCTCGGATGTGGTCACGCCGCCGAGATCGAAGGCCAGCGCGACGATGTACTGCGGCGCCAGCGCCGTGAGAAAAATGACCAGCACGTAGCCGGCCATGATGTACAGGTGGATGGAATCGCCAGTGATGATCCGGTGGACACCCAGGGTGATACCGATGGCCACGCCCAACGCGACGAGAATGCGGATCACCGACCCGTTCAGCCTGCCCCTGGCCGCTTCCTCCGCCTGCTGGCCTACCGCGATCAGCGCAGGTTCTGCCATGGTGGTGGCAAAGCCGATGGCGAAGGCAAACAGGTACAGGAACAGATAACCGTCCAGCCCGATCAACTGTTCGGCCATGCTGCTGCCAATGGGGAACAGTCCGAGTTTCAGACCCACCACGAAGGCATAAAGTCCGATCACGACCATGATGAAACCAACGACCACCCGTGGCAGGTGGGCAATGGCCTTGCGCAGCACCAGATACTGGAACACCAGCACCACAAGGATGATCGGCGTTACGTCCCGGACCATGTACAACAGATCCCGCAACAGATCCATCACCCAGCCGGAGCCGCCGGCGATGGCCTCCTCCGCGCCGAACTCCCGGGCCATGGCGGCGCCGTTGGCAACCGCCGAGGGGTCGGCCTCGGCAAGGTTGTAGACGAGGATTCCGTAGAGCTGCACCGTGATCATCGGCACCATCACCGCCAGGGCGACCAGGCCGAAGCCGTCGGTCAGCGCGTTGCGCCCGCGGATGGACGAGGCGAGGCCGATCCCCAGTGCGGCAATCAGCGGCACGGTGACGATGTTGGTGGTCACGCCACCGGAGTCGTACGCCAGGCCGACAATCTCCTCCGGTGCGAAGAAGGTCACGATGACCACGGTGATGTAACCGCAGATCATGTACCAGTGCAGCGGGTGGCCGAACACGGTCCGCATGATGCCCATGGCCACCACAGCGCCCACCGAGACCGCCACGATGATGCGCAGTACCAGGCTGCTGATGCGTCCCTCGCTGATTGCCTCGGCCTGTTCGGCCACCGCAATCAGCGCCGGCTCGGCGATCACCGTGGAGAAGCCCATGCAGAATCCGAAGACCAGCATCAGCGGCAGGGAGCCCCGGCGTGCAAAGGCATTGGACAGGTTCTTGCCGATGGGGAAGATGCCCATGTCCAGGCCCTGCAGGAACAGGGCAACGCCCAGCACCACGATGCCCAGCCCCATCGCGATGGACCAAAGGTCATCCGGGGCCTGCTGCAGGATCACCGCCTGGAAGAATGCCACCACCACGACGATCGGCAGCAGGTTTCGGAAGGCATGCAGCAGCGTGTGCCAGAAATCACTGACGTGCTTCAAACGCAGTCCTTGTTCGTTCGTGTGCCCGATGGAGCATACCGAGGTTGAGGGCTGCGAGCATAGGGTGGGGCGGGGACCAATGCCTTGACCTGGGGCAAGGAAGGTGTGCTCGCAACAACGGATGAAATACGCTACGCTCCCGGAGCGAGCGCTCGCTCGGATTTATGATTCGCTACTCGGAGTAGAGGTTTCCGCATGGCCGCGGTCGGCTTTCGGCAGTTCAGCGAAGAGGTGGCGGCGTGGCAGCCGTCGTTGCTGCGGGAGGTATTCCAGCAGCACCAGCACCAGATCCGGGTGAAAAAGGAAGCAGTCGCCGTGGAGCGGCTGGAACTGATCTTCCGTACCGCGCTGGACATCAGCAACCGGCAGGGTTTCCAGGCCATGAGCGTGCGGGATCTGAGCGAGGCGACCGGCATCAGCATGGGCGCGCTGTATTCCTACATCGACAGCAAGGAAAGCCTGCTGGATATGATCCTGTCGTACGGCGCCTGCGCAGCCGGCTGGGCGATGCGAGTACCTGATTCGGCCACCACGGCCCGGGAGCGGCTACGCTGGGTGCTGAGCGCCCACCTGTATCTCTCCGAGGTCATGCTGCCCTGGTTCTTCTTCTCGTACATGGAAACGCGGCACTTCAGCCGGCCGTTCCGAAAGCAGGCCATCGGCAGCGAACTGTGGACGGAAAACCTGGTGG
This sequence comes from Ectothiorhodospiraceae bacterium, assembly GCA_050485425.1. GTDB lineage: Bacteria > Pseudomonadota > Gammaproteobacteria > Nitrococcales > Aquisalimonadaceae > LSCE01. The sequence goes on from JBJHBJ010000002.1 coordinate 42,420, forward strand.
CCGGCTACTTGCGCGAGGGTAACGAGAGCGGCGAGTTCGAGGTGGCCGATCCCGAACTGACCGCTGCGCTGATCAAACCGTTGCTGCAGGACTGGTATCTGAAACGCTGGAAATACAGGCGGCGCAACGTTGACGTGGAACACTACACCCGGACCGTTCTGGACTTTGTTGAAGCCTATGTGGTCCGCGACGCATCATCCCATGCATCACAACGACATCCTCGGGAGGAGTCATGAAAAAGGATCTGTTTGACCTGTCCGGAAAGATTGCCCTGGTCACCGGCGCCAGCCGTGGCATCGGTGAGGCCAGTGCCCGGCTGCTGGCCGCGCACGGTGCGCACGTGATCGTCTCCAGCCGCAAGCAGGAGCCCTGTGAGGCAGTGGCCGCGGCGATTCGCGAGGACGGCGGCAGCGCCGAGGCCCATGCCTGCCATGTGGGCGACATGGATCAGATCACCGCCATCTTCAAGCATATCCAGGACAAGCACGGCCGGATCGACGTTCTGGTCAACAACGCCGCTGCGAACCCGTATTTCGGCCATATCCTGGATACTGACCTGGGTGCGTTCTCGAAGACGGTAGACGTCAATGTCCGAGGCTATTTCTTCATGTCCATCGAAGCCGGCAAGATGATGCGCGAGCAAGGCGGCGGCGTCATCCTGAACACCGCCTCGGTGAACGGCATCCGCCCGGGCGACATGCAGGGGATCTATTCCATCACCAAGGCTGCTGTCATCAACATGACCAAGGCCTTCGCCCGCGAATGCGGCCCGCTGGGTATCCGCTGCAACGCGCTGCTGCCCGGACTCACCCGCACCAAGTTCGCCTCGGCACTGGTGGAGAACGAGGAGATCTACAAGCGTGCCGTCCAGCAGATCCCGCTGCGCCGGCATGCGGAGCCGGAGGAGATGGCCGGCACCATTCTTTACCTGGTATCCGACGCATCCAGCTACACCAACGGCTCCTGCGTCATCGTCGATGGTGGAATGCTGGCCTGACCGGGGCGTGCCGACATGCTGATCAATGATCGAGACCTGCAGTTCCTGCTCTACGAGTTGCTCGACACGGATGCGCTGACCCGGCGCGCGCGTTATGCCGAGCACAGCCGCGACACCTTCAACGCCGCGCTGGAGACGGCCCGGCAGATTGCCGAGGAGCAGTTCGCTCCGCACAACCGCAAGGGTGACGAGCACGAGCCCGAGTTCAGGGATGGCGGGGCGGTCACCATCCCGGAGACCAAGACGGCCTGGCGGGCTTTCGCCGAAGCCGGCTTCATCGCCGCGCATCATGACGCGGAGCTGGGCGGCATGCAGTTGCCCACCACCGTGCAGCAGGCCTGCCAGAGCCATTTCTTCGCAGCCAATGTCTCCACCGCCGCCTACCCGTTCCTGACCATTGCCGCGTCGAATCTCCTGCATGCGCATGGTTCCCCGGAACAGCAGGCGGTCTGGCTGCCGCCCATGCTGGAAGGCCGTTTTGCCGGAACCATGGCGCTGACGGAACCGCATGCCGGCTCCTCGCTGGGGGATCTGCGCACCCGGGCCATTCCGCAGCCCGACGGCAGCTACCGTATCGTCGGCAACAAGATCTACATCTCCGGCGGGGACCAGGACATTACCGAGAACATCGTGCACATGACCCTGGCTCGCATCGAGGGTGCGCCGGCGGGCGTCAAGGGCATCTCGCTGTTCATCGTGCCCAAGTACCGGCTGGACGCGGACGGCAATCCGGCCGAGCGCAACGACGTCACGCTGGCAGGCCTGCTGCACAAGATGGGCTATCGCGGCACCACGTCCACCGTGCTCAACTTCGGCGACGGCGGCGACTGTCACGGTTACCTGGTGGGCGAGCCCCACAAGGGCCTCGCCTACATGTTCCACATGATGAACGAGGCCCGCATCGGTGTGGGCGTGGGTGCCACCATGCTTGCCTACACCGGCTACCTGCACAGCCTGGATTTCGCACGCAATCGGCCGCAGGGTCGACCGGCGGACCGCAAGGGCGAGGGCGGTCAGATACCGATCATCGAGCACGCGGACGTACGGCGCATGTTGCTGGCACAGAAGGCATACGCCGAAGGCGGCCTGGCACTGTGCCTGTACGCCTCGCGGCTGTTCGACGATACCACGACGGCGCCCGAGGCGGCCGAGCGGGAGCGTGCCCAGCAACTGCTGGACCTGATGACGCCCATCGTCAAGTCCTGGACGGCCGACTACGGGGTGAAGGCCAATGACCTGGCGATCCAGGTCCTGGGCGGCAGTGGCTACACCCGCGATTACCCGGTCGAGCAGTTCTACCGCGACAACCGCCTGAACCCCATTCACGAGGGCACCAACGGGATCCAGGCACTGGACCTGCTGGGCCGCAAGATGGGACAGGCCGGAGGCGCCGGCTTCAGGGCGTTACTGGAGGACGTGCAACAGACATTGCACGACGCCGGAAGCCATCAGGAACTGGCGGACATCACCGGGCAACTGAAGACGGCTTGCCAGATCGTGGCGGGTACGGCGGAAATGCTGGCCAACGCCGGTACCACCCACGGCCCTGTAAGGGTGCTGGCGAACGCCAGCGTGTTCCTGGACATGATGGGACGCTTTGCCGTGAGCTGGCTTTGGTTACGCCAGGCCGTACTGGCCGAAGCCGCGCTGAGTGCGGGTGGCCTGAACGCGCAGGAGCAGGCGTTCTATCAGGGCAAGCGCCAGGCCGCCCGCTACTATCTGCGCTGGGAGCTGCCGGCGGTTCATCAGCAGGCGGAATTGCTGCAATCGCTGGACGACACCACGCTGGAAATGCAGGACGGATGGTTTTGATCGGCTCCAGCCTTACCGCCTGCGGGGCGGCCCGTTGAACAACTGAATATTGCGAGGAGACAGAACATGAGTCAGGACAACGTACAGGTCACGCTGGCCAGCCGGCCCGTGGGTGAACCGAAGAGCAGCGACTTCGAGGTGATCAGCGCTCCCGTTCCCGAGCCGGGGGAGGGAGAGGTACTGATGGCTGTTGAATACATTTCGCTGGACCCGGCGATGCGTGGCTGGATGAACGAGGGACGCTCCTACATCACGCCGGTGGGCCTCGGCGAAGTGATGCGCGCTGGCGGTGTCGGCCGTGTGGTGCGTTCCAACCACCCGGACTTCCAGGAAGGCGATACGGTCAGTGGCCAACCGGGTGCCCAGGAGTTTGCGGTGCTCAAGGGCGACGAACTGATCAAGGTGGATGCATCAGTGGCACCGCTGCCCCGTTATCTCGGGGTGCTCGGCATGCCCGGCATGACGGCGTATTTCGGTCTGCTGGACGTGGGGCAGCCCAAAGCCGGCGAAACGGTACTGATTTCCGGGGCGGCAGGGGCGGTCGGGTCCACCGTTGGACAGATCGCCAAGCTGAAAGGCTGCCGGGTGGTCGGCATCGCCGGCGGCGCCGAGAAATGCGACTATGCCCGGCAGCTGGGATTCGACGACGTGATCGACTACAAGTCGGAGCACCTGTTCAAGCGCGTCAAGGAAGCCTGTCCGGACGGCGTGGATGTGTTTTTCGACAATGTCGGCGGACAGGCGCTGGAAGCGGCGCTTGCCAGGCTGCGGCTGAAGGCCCGCGTTGTTCTCTGCGGCGCCATTTCGCAGTACAACATCACCGAGCGGCCCACCGGTCCGGCCAATTACATGTCGCTGCTGGTGAACCGGGCACGCATGGAGGGGTTCGTGGTGTTTGACTACAAGCACCGCTACCCGGAGGCGGCCCGGGAGATGGCCGGCTGGATCAATGAAGGCAAACTGCAGGCCAGGGAGCACATCGTCGAGGGGCTGCCGGATTTCCACACGCACCTGATGATGCTGTTCCGGGGCGAGAATTTCGGAAAGCTGGTGCTCAAGGTCGCGAAAGGCTGAGCGCTGCCAATCATTCATTCGAGGAGGACAGGATACATGCGAGCTGTAATCTGCAAGGAATACGGACCACCGGAAAGCCTCGTGGTGGGGGATCTGGAAACGCGCCCGGTGGGTGACGGCGACGTGCGCATTGCGGTGCATGCCTGCGGCGTCAACTTTCCGGACACGCTGATCATCCAGGGCAAGTACCAGTTCAAGCCGGAGATGCCGTTCGCCCCCGGTTCGGAAGTGGCCGGCGAGGTGATCGAAGCGGGTTCGAAAGTGCAGAACCTGAAGCCCGGTGACCGCGTCATGGCCATGGTCGGTCATGGTGGCTTCGCCGAAGAGGTGGTGATCGGCGCCGAGCGGGTCATGCCGATGCCGGACGGGGTTGCATATGAGGTTGCTGCCGGTTTTCCGATGGTCTACGGCACGTCCTACCATGCCTTGAAACAGCGCGCGCAGTTGCAGCCGGGCGAGAATCTGCTGGTGCTCGGCGCCTCCGGTGGGGTCGGCCTGGCCGCCGTGGAACTGGGCAAGGCCATGGGCGCTCGCGTGATCGCCGCCGCCAGCAGCGAGGAGAAGCTGAAACTGGCGAAGGAGCACGGCGCGGACGAACTGGTCAACTACAGTGAGGGCAGCCTGAAGGACAAGGTGAAGGAACTGACCGACGGCAAGGGCGCCGACGTGATCTACGATCCCGTGGGCGGCGACGCGTTCGACCAATCCCTACGCTGCGTCAACTGGAACGGACGCATCCTGGTGGTGGGCTTCGCCAGCGGTCGCATTCCGCAGGCGCCGGCCAACCTGCCGTTGCTGAAGGGGTCGAGCATCGTCGGGGTGTTCTGGGGGGATTTCGTACGCCGCCAGCCCAAGGACAACATGGTCAATTTCCAGGAGCTGTTCGGTTTCCTGAAGGACGGCAGGATCCGCCCGCATGTGTCTGCCACTTTCAGCCTGGAGGAGGCGCCCCAGGCGTTGAATCATCTGGTAAGCCGCAAGGCAACCGGCAAGGTGGTCGTGAAGGTGCGGGACTGATCCGGCAGGCAGTGCGGTGAAATGAACTCGGTGCGCAGGCGCATGACGTCTGCGCACCGCTTTACGCCGGAGAAAATGGGACTCACTGCGTTGTACTCACGCGGCCTCTTTCGCCGCGATTTCCCGGATGCGCTCCACCATGGCGAAAAAGCCGTTCCGGCGGTTGGGAGTCAGCTGCTGCTCCAGGCCCAGTTGCGTGAACAGCGCTTCGATGTCCGTGGCCTGGATCTCGTCCGGGGTACGGTCGGAATAGGCCATGAGTATGATCGCGATCAGCCCCTTGACGATGAAGGCATCGCTGTCGGCGCTGAACTCAAGGCGCGGCGGATCGCCCGCCTTCACGCTGTGGATGAGCCACACATTGCTGGTGCAGCCCTCCACGCGGTTTGCCTCGATCTGGGCTTCCGCCGGCAACGGCGGCAACTGACGCCCGAGGTCGATCAGCAGGCGGTAGCGCTCCTCCCAGTTGTCGAGGAATTCGAAGTTTTCCACCAGCTCTTCGAGGCGCATCAAGTCCTACCTTGTGTCCAATATGTCTGTACAAGAATAACATAGGGGGGCGGGGCTTCGGCCAGGCGGGCTACGGCCAAGAGTTTTTCCCGGAAGGAGCCGGGTGGCCTTATGGCATACTTTCCGGGAGGTGAGTAAGGTCCCTCCGGACGATCAACGGCAAATTTGAGTGACTCTGACATGCTGGTAGTCGAATTCTACGGAGTGCTGCAGCAGGTTGCCGGCACCCGTTCCATGGAACTGGATACCCCGCAAACGGACGTCACGGTGGAACAGGCGCTGGACCTGCTGCGCGAGCGGGTTCCCGGCCTGGCGGAACACTTGCCGAGGGTGGCCTGTGCCCAGGCGGAAAATCTGGTTCGCCGTGATCATGTGGTGGATACCCACCGTCCCTTGGTGCTGTTACCGCCGGTGAGCGGCGGCGGTGGGAGGTGAGATGACCTGGATGACCGATGAACCGCTGCTGATGGACCAGTTGCTGGAAGAGACGGCCGATGACACCTGTGGCGCCCTGGTGGTGTTCGCAGGCACCGTGCGGGATCACCATGAGGGGCGTGGCGTTCGCGGCATGAGCTATTCCGCTTACAAGCCTATGGCAGACAAGGTGCTGCAGGATCTGGAACAGGAGACTCTGGAGCGTTTCCCGGTGGAGCGGTGCCGCATCATGCACAGGACCGGGGACCTGGGCATTGGCGACGCCAGCGTGCTGGTCGTGGTCCGGTCCCATCACCGCGCCGATGCCTTCGAGGCGGCTCGTTACGCCATCGACACGCTGAAAGTCCGCCTGCCGGTCTGGAAGCACGACGAGTACACTGACGGCTCACGCGCCTATCAGGACGGCGTGCCGCTGGAAACCCCGGATTCCGAATCCTGAGAGGAGGGCTGGACATGACCGGTCTGGAACCCGACGCCGACGGCTTTCTGGCCCTGCCCATTGCCGTGTTGACGGTTTCCGATACCCGCACGGAAGATGACGACAAGTCCGGCCATCTCCTGGCTGCCCGCCTGGAGAAGGCGGGGCATCGCCTCGTCGACAAAAGCATTGTGCCGGACGACATCTACCAGGTGCGTGCGGTGGTTTCACGCTGGATCGCGGACGAAGCGGTCAAGGTGGTTATCAGCACCGGGGGTACCGGGATTACCGGGCGGGATACCACGCCGGAAGCGATACGGCCACTGATGGACATGGAAATCGAGGGCTTCGGCGAGTTGTTCCGGCACCTGTCTTTCCAGGAAATCGGCAGTTCCACCGTGCAGTCGCGCGCGCTGGGCGGCGTTGCCAACGGAACGCTGCTGTTTGTCCTGCCGGGGTCCTCCGGCGCCTGCCGCACCGCCTGGGACGGTGTGATAGAGCCGCAACTGGACCTGCGGACCAAGCCGTGCAATTTCGTCTCGCTGATGCCACGGCTGCGGGAGCGATAGCGATAGCGATAGCGCCCGATCGCGGTTGCACGCTCTCTCGGGTGGCCATGAACTTGCCCTTCGCTCCGATGATCTATGCTGTGTAGTGTTTCTTACGTATCAACATGATGGGGAGACGCTCCATGAAATCGCTGATCGCCTGGACGATTCCGTTTGCCCTGCTTCTGACGCCTTTGGCCGCCGTGCCCGCTTCCGAAGGCAACGGCCCCGAGGCACAGGCCCGGTTCGTCAATGCCGAGGGCGAAGAGATCGGTACCGCTCAGCTTCGACAGGGCCCGAACGGCACGCTCATCGTCCTGGACCTGGAAGGCCTCCCGCCCGGCCCCAAGGCCATCCATATCCACAGCAAGGGCACCTGTGACGATCATGATCACGGCTTCCAGGACTCCGCCGGGCATCTCAACCCCGACGGCAGCAAGCATGGGCTGATGAATCCCGAAGGCCCGGATGCCGGCGATCTGAACAACTTCTATGTGCATGATAACGGCTACGCCTGGGCGGAGCTGTTCAACGCCCGGGCCAGTCTCGACGGCTCCGTCGGCGCGAGGATCCTGGATGATGACGGCGCTGCGCTGGTCATCCACGAAAACCCGGACGACCACCACACGCAGCCCATCGGCGGTGCCGGCGCGCGTATTGCCTGTGGGGTTATCGAAGCAAAATAAAGTGCTATTCCGGTACTCGGCCGGCAGCGTTGCTGCCGGCCTGTCGAGGAGTGTTGCATGGATCGTCGTTCTTTCGTCAAGGCCTGCGCCCTGAGCGCGGGTTGTCTCGCCGTCGGCCCCCAGTTGGCCATTTCCTCCGACATGTCCCCGCGCCACTACCCGCGGGTGCGGCTGCTGAACGGCCGGGGACAGCCGCTGCGAGCGTCGGAGATCCGCCCACGCACCCATTACGTTTTTCCCTATCCGTATGCGTCCACCCCCTGTTTCCTGCTCAACATGGGCAGGCAGGTCCCGGGTGACCGCGGCCTGGAAACGGAGAACGGCGAGCGCTATCGATGGCCCGGGGGCGTTGGTCCGGAGCGGTCTCTGGTCGCGTACTCGGCGATCTGCGCGCACAAGATGGCCCATCCGACCCCGGCGGTGAGCTACATCGGCTTTCGCGAGCCGAGGAACGGCGATGATCCCGAAACCGGCATGATCACCTGCTGCGCGGAGAACAGCCGCTACGATCCGTATCGCGGCGGCGCTGTCCTCTCGGGACCCGCGCGACAGCCGTTGGCGGCGATACTGCTGGAGCATGCGGAGGACAGCGACGAGCTGTTTGCTTACGGTACACTGGGAGGCGAGCTGTTCCGGCGATTCTTCTCCGAGTTCGAGGCCCGCTTGCAACTGGAGTATCCCAACGGGGATGCACAGGAGCCGCTGGAGGGGGACGTGAATGTGGTCCGGCTGGAGGAATACAGCGCGAACATCATGCGCTGCTGATCCGGTCGGGGCCGGGGGTGGACGGGGTTCAGCCCCGGGCCGCCCGCAGCATCCGCAGCAGTTCGCGGTTGTTCTTGCGCTCGGCGATCACCAGCGCCGTGGTGCCGTTGTCGTCCCGGGTTTCCGGGTCCAGGCCCAGATCCAGCAGGGTGCGTACCATGGCGACGTTGTTCAGTTCGGTGGCGCGCATCAGCAGCGTCCAGCCGTAGACGTCACGTGTGTCCATGTCCGCCCCCAGTTCGGCCAGCGCGCGTACGCTGTCGGTATGGCCCTTGGAGGTGGCCAGCATCAGCGGCGTCCAGCCGTGCCGAACGCGATGGTTGGGGTCGGCGCCGGCCTCGATCAACTGTCGGATCACCCCGGTTCTGCCGTTGACCGAGGCATACATCAACGCCGTTCCACCCTTGGGATTGGTGCGATCCACTTCCGCACCGTACTGCAGCAAAAGGTCCACCACGCCGGTATGGCCTGCCTCTGCAGCCCACATCAGCGCCGTCTTGCCCTGATATTCTCCGTTCGAACTGCTGGCTTCCGGTGAGACCCCCTGGTCCAGCAGAATGGATACGCGACTCGTCTGGCCATCCACGACGGCGTTCAGCAACGCCTGTGCGGATGCCGCGAAAGCCGTACCGGAGAACGAAAAAAGGAAAAACAGGAACACCAACGGGCGTAGGGGATGCGGTATCATGGCGTCATCCGATGCGGGCGTGGACAGGTCTGGTGATAACAGATCTGGTCTGGCCACGCAACCGCGAAGTCATTTACCGGCCAGGTACATGGCCGGTCAGCAGGAGGTAACCATGAGCGAACTCTCCCGTACAGTCGTGGAAGAGGCGTTGGGCGCATACGTAGAGCCGAACCTGGGCAAGGACCTGGTTTCGGCCCGCTGCGTGGACGACGTCCGGATCGATGGCGGGCGTGTCACCATCGACCTCAAGCTGGGGTTTCCGGTGAAGGGCATCATGGATGCACTGCGCGCCGAGGTCCGCCAGGCCGTGCAATCGGTGGAGGGTGTCGAGCAGGTCGATGTGAACATCGCCAGCGAGATCCATTCCCATCTCGGGCAGCGTGGCACCAGCAGTGTGACCGGTGTGAAGAACATCATTGCCATTGCCTCCGGCAAGGGTGGCGTGGGCAAGTCCACCACGGCGGTGAACCTGGCGCTGGCACTGTCCGGCGAGGGCGCCCGTGTGGGCGTGCTGGATGCCGATATCTACGGTCCCAGCCAGCCGCGCATGCTGGGGATCTCCGGCAAGCCCGATTCGCGTGACGGCAAGAAGCTCGAGCCCATGGTGAACTACGGTTTGCAGGCCATGTCGGCCGGTTTTCTCATCGACGAGGAAACGCCGATGATCTGGCGCGGGCCGATGGTGACCCAGGCGCTGGAGCAGTTGTTGCGCGATACCAACTGGCAGGAACTGGACTACCTCGTGGTGGACATGCCGCCCGGCACCGGCGACATCCAGCTGACGCTGTCGCAGAAAGTGCCCGTTTCCGGTGCCGTGATCGTGACCACGCCCCAGGACATCGCCCTGCTGGATGCGCGCAAGGGGCTGAAGATGTTCGAGAAGGTGAACGTGCCTGTGCTCGGTATCGTGGAAAACATGAGCACCCACATCTGCAGCCAGTGCGGCCACGAGGAGCACATTTTCGGAGAAGGCGGTGGCCAGCGGATGGCTGATCAGTACAACGTGGAGGTGCTGGGCTCGCTACCGCTGGATATCCACATCCGTGAACAGGCGGACGGTGGTAAGCCCACGGTGATAGCGGACCCGCAGGGCAAGGTGGCCATGTCCTACAAGGCCATTGCCCGCCGCGTCAGCGCCAAGCTGTCCCTGCAGTCGAAGGACTACAGCAGCCGCTTCCCGAAGATCGTGGTGGAAAACACCTGACCGGGCAGAGTCGCCGGCATGGGGCTTCCGTGCCGGCGGCAGCCGCCGCAGCGGCAATCACTCCCCGCCGTTCGTGCCGTTCCACAGCTTGACCTTGCGCTCCAGTGTTTTCCGCGAGACGCCCAGACGTCGAGCGGCTTCCGACTTGTTGCCGTCCGCAGCAGCCAGCACACGCAGAATGTGGCGTTTCTCGACTTCCGCCAGCGGCAGTTCCAGGGGGTAGCCGGTTTCGCTACGCGCATTGCCCAGCGTGATCGGTGCATCCATCTGTCTGAGTTCCAGGCACTCCGCCGGCGACTTGCCAAGCAGCATCGAGCGCTCGATCAGGTTCTTCAGTTCGCGTACGTTGCCGGGCCAGGCATGGCTCTGCAGCTTGCGCAGCCCCTGTGCGTCGAGCTCCACGGGCGAGAGGCCCAGCTCGGAGGCCAGCATTTCGGAGAAGAGCTTGATCAGATGCGGGATATCCGCCGGGCGCTCCCGCAGGGGAGGCAGACGCAGGGCGAGCACGTTGAGCCGGAAGTAGAGATCCTCACGGAATGTGCCGCGCATGACCTCATCGGCCATGCGCTTGTTGGTGGCGGCGACGATGCGCACATCCACCGCCTGTTGCCGCTCGGTTCCCACCGGCCGAATGGAGCGCTCTTCCAGGACACGCAGCAGCTTGGCCTGCAACTGCAGTGGCATTTCGCAGATTTCGTCCAGGAACAGCGTGCCGTTGTCGGCGTAGCTGAACAACCCTTCCCGGGACTGCGTGGCGCCGGTAAAGGCGCCCTTGGTGTGACCGAACAGCTCGCTTTCCAGCAGTTCCGGAGAAATGGAGCCGCAGTTCACGGGGACGAACGCCCCCGGGCGGCGGCTGTAGTGGTGAAGGCAGCGCGCCGCCACTTCCTTGCCCGTCCCCGATTCGCCTTCCAGCAGCACCGTGCTGTTGCGGCCGGCCACCCGCCGGATCAGCGTCATCAGGCTCTTCATCGCCTCGCTGTGACCGACGATCCCTTGCAGCAACCGGGCATCCTCGGCCGCTTGCGGCGCCGTCGTGGTGTCTTTCGCTTCGGGACGTTCCAAGGCACGCTGGACTGCACTGATCATCTCGTCCAGCGCAAACGGCTTGCTGATACACTGTGCGTGGGCTACCTCACCGGTCCTGCTGCAGCCCTCCGGTTCGTCGAGGCCGGTGATGAAGACCACCGGCGTCATGACGCCTTGTTCGCGGAGCCTCTGGACCCAGTCCAGCCCGGACTGGCCGGGAAGGTCGATGTCCACCACGATGACGTCGAAACGATGATGGGACATCAGCTTCTGGGCTGTCTGGGCGGAGTCGGCAACCTCGACCAGTCCGCACTGGCGGGCTAGCGCGAAGCGCAGGAACTCGCGGATATTGGGCTCGTCGTCCACGACCAGTGCGCAGGTTGCCCCCTGGATCCCCCCAGTACCGGAGTCCGAGGGCTTGGCCAGGTTCAGGGGGTCATTGGCTGAAGATGCCATGGCCGGGTAAATAGTCCTCGTCAGTGAAAGTTCAAATACAGACTAAATGCAAGCGGGCTTGATAGCATAACGTGAATGCATCACAAAGTGGTGCCCCTTTTTGTACCACTTTGAAGATGGTCTGGATAGTTCTGACCCAGATCTTCGGGCCAGGGTTCCTTGTAAGCCCTGTTCAGGTGCAGCGGCGGAAGGCAGACAGGGGTCTGCCGGTCGGGACGTAAGGAGCAGCGAGGGTGTGTGCATGGCGAACGTGACCGGGCTGGTGTTGGCGGGTGGACGCGCTACCCGGATGGGCGGCGTGGACAAGGGGCTGGTTCTGCTGAACGGGGCACCCATGGTGGAGCATATCGTTTCACGACTTCGTCCCCAGGTGCAGGCCCTGCTGATCAATGCCAATCGAAACGCCCGGGAATACGCTCGGTTGGGTTTTCCGGTGGTGCCGGACGCCTTCGGTGAGTACGCTGGGCCTCTGGCCGGCATGGCCGCCGGCATGGCCGCGGCGGAAACGGACCTGGTCTGTTGCGTTCCCTGCGATTCGCCGCTGATTCCGGCCGATCTGGTCGCCAGGCTGGTCCGCGCGCGTGACGAGGCCGGCGCCAGCATTGCCGTGGCCAGCGGGCTGGGCCGGTTACAACCCGTTTTTGCGCTGTTACCGGTCTCCCTGTTGGCGGACCTGCACCAGGCGCTGGAGCAGGGAGAGCGGAAGATCGACCGGTGGTACGCGGCTCACGGCATGGTGAGCGTGGATTTCTCCGACGCACCCGATACATTCCTGAATGTGAACACCCCGGAGGAGCGCGCCAGCCTGGAAGCGCGCCTGAAGGAGGCGGACAAGGCCCGATGACTCAGCGACAATCTGATCGAACAGACACTCCCGACGCGCCCGCCGCCAGCCAGCAAGCCGCTTACGGTCGCTGGCTGGAGGAACGGCACGCCGTTGATCGTGATCTTCAGCGGGCCCTGAATCGTTTCGCGGTCCGGCGGGAACCGCCGTTGGTGCTTACCGGCAGCGTGGGCGGCGCATTGTCCGCCCAACTGGCGCGCTGGGCGCGAAGCTATGGCGATTCGCACCCGGATGTGCCGGTGTTCGTCCACCATTTCGGGGCCAGCAGGGAAACGCGCCGCCAGGAAATGCTGGTGCGGCGGTTGTTGCAGTGGCTGCGGCAGACCTGCGCGTTGCGTGATCCCGTGCCTGCCAGCCCCGAGGCAGCCGCCGAGGTGCTGCCAAACTGGCTGGCGCGGGCAGCGGCCCGCGGCCGTCTGGTGCTGGTGCTGGACGGCCTCGACCAGCTGGACGGACTGGCCGATTCCGCCGCGCTGGATTGGTTGCCGGCATTCCTGCCCGATCATGTACGGCTGATCCTCAGCCTCTCTCCCGGACCTCTGGCGGACGCCATGCTGCAGCGCGGTTGGCATGTCCATCCGGTCGACGAGGCCCTGGAGCCGGCCGATGCCGACGTCTTGCGGCTGGAACGGAACCAGGCAGAGCTGGCACGTGCGCTGTGGGCCGCGCGACGCGGCTTGTCCCGGGCGCATTGCGATGCGCTGCAACTCGGGCAGCAGGTGTTGCCGGAGACACTGGTCTACGGTGACGGAGAGGTGCGGCAACTGGCGGGAGGCAACGTGCAGGACGCGGTCGCCCGACGGCTGCTGCCTGACGGTGCGGACCGGCAGGCCTGGCATCGCCGGCTCGCAGAGCTGCATGCCACGGAACCGTCCTCCGCCGTCCCCGACCTGATCTGGCAACTGGTGGAGGCAGCGCACTGGGCCGAACTGGCAAGTCAGCTCACGCGCCCCGAGGTGTTGCGGCTCATGCTGCGGCCGGAGAACCGTGCCGATCTGTTCCAGGCCTGGCGCGCCTGGGGTGCTGAACAGGCGCTGGTGGACTACTACCTGGAGCACTTGTCCGGCTGGCCCGTCACGGACGAATCGGCCCATGCGGAGCTGCTGCAGCGATTGGCCGGCGCGTTCCGGGACCTGGGGCTGGAGACCGGGCTGGAGAGGTTCTACCAGACGGCGCTGGCCCTGCATGACTCTCCGGCGGGCCGCTCCGCTTACGGCGGGTGGTTGGCCGATCAGGGGCGAGATGCCGAAGCGGAACCGTTGCTGGCCGCAGCACTGGAGGAGCTGCGGCAGGCGGGGCCGGACACAGTGGAGACGCGCGCGGCGCGCCATCGCATGGCCATGCTGCTGGAGCAGCGGGGGCGGCTGGACGAGGCGCGCGCGCTGTACCGGGAGGCGCTCGGGCACCGCGAGGCAACGCTCGGCGAGCGCCACGTGGAATTGCTGCCGCATCTGAACAATCTGGCGGCCGTCTGCAAGGCCTTGCAGGACTACGATAGCGCCCGTCAGCTCTATCAGCGTGCGTTGACCATTGCCGAGCGTCACTACGGGCAGTCGCATCCGACCACGGCGGCCTGTCTGGATAACCTGGCGGGGCTACTGTATGCGGGTGACGACCTGGCTGCCGCGGAGGATCTCTATCAGCGGGCTCTGGGCATTGCCGAGACCGCCTTCGGTCCGGCACACCCGGCGACCGCCGCCAGCGCTCACAACCTCGGGACCGTGATGGATGCGCGGGAGCAGTTCCAGGCCGCGGAGCAGTTGTTCAGGCAGGCCCTGTCGGTCCGCGAGCAGGCGCTGGGCGAAGACCACATGGACACCGCGTCCAGCATGCACAACCTGGCCGGCGTGCTCGATGCAATGGGCCGGTATGACGAGGCAGAGCCGTTGTACCGTCGCGCCCTGGAGACCTGGGAGAAGGTTGTTGGCCAGGATCATCCGGCGACGGCCACCAGCGCCAACAACCTGGCCGATCTGTTGCGGGAGAAGAAGGAGTATGACGAGGCAGAGGCGCTGTACCGTCGTAACCTGGACACCTGGGGCAGGTTGCTGGGAGAGCGTCACCCGCACACGGTGATGACGCTGGCGGAACTGGCCGGCCTGTATGCCGATAAGGGCGACTATGCGACGGCCGAACCACTGCTCCAGCAGGCGCTGCAGGAAACAGAGTCGGTGATGGGGGCGGGTCACCCGCAGTACATCGGCTGTGTCACCAAGTATGCCGCGTTGTTGCGGGATGGCGGCCGCCAGGATCAGGCTCGGCAGTTGTTACAGCAGGCGCTGAAGAAGTCCGAAGGAAAACTGGGGCTTCTGGCGCCGGGCGTACAGAAGCTGCGCCGCCACCTGGACGCCCTGGACGTGGAACCCGGTCGATTGCACTGAGGTGCCTTCATCCAGCTCAGCGGTGGATGAGATCGACCAGCAGGCCGTCCCGGCGATTGCTGAGCAACACGACGCGATCATAACGGTCCGATTCCCCCAGTATGCGGGCGGCGGCCTCGCGGCCCGCGCTTTGCTGTCTGGGGCCGTCCGCCATGTTCAGGACCGGGATCAGATGGTGCGAGCCGGCATTGTACTGCAGCCCCCGCGGGTGAGTGTACAGTGCGGCGATGGTCTCCGCGGTGACCGTTGATCCCGCTGCCTGGCCGGTGCTTTCCAGCACCTGCTCCAGGCGATGCGCGATTCGCTCCGAGAGCGGCTGACCCACCGCCAGCAGGGAGCTCACCGCCAGCACCGCGGTGGCATAGGTAGGAATATGGGGTTCGTGTTCCGCCGGCGCCTTCAGCTTTCGCATGCGTGCGCCGTCCGCCTTGATCAGGGTCAGCTGGAATGCGGCCCGCCGGTGAACATCCAGGATGGTGTCTGCGTCGGGGCCGGCCAGTCTGCCGGCCTTCTCCGTCGGGCAGGCGTAGAGCACATGCGCCGCATCCAGCGCTCGGATCCGGTCGACCAGCATGCTTTCCTCATCGACCACGATGGCGGCCTGGAGGTGGCGCGGCGGTTCGTAGGTGAAGACGGTCGCCGTCATTGCCGCCCGGCCGGGATGCTGCTCCAGCAGCGCGTAGAGTGTGCTCTTCTTGCCCCCGGCGCCGATCGCGCAGACCACTCCGCTTTCCGCATTCAGTGCCTGGTACAGGCTGGCGTATGTCATGCGCCTTGATCCACGGCAACGGTGACGCTGAGCACGCGGGGGAGGAATTCGGCAATGCATTGCCAGCTCTCGCCGTGATCGGCGGAGGCGAAGACATGGCCGCTGGAGGTGCCGAAGTAGGCGCCCAGAGGTGATTGCTGGTCCAGGCAGAGCGCTTCCCGCAGCACGGTGACGTAGGCGTGTTCCTGCGGCAGCCCCTGCGCCAGCGCGATCCAGTTGCAGCCGCCGTCGGCGGAGCGGTAGACACGAAGCCTGCCCCCCGGTGCCGTGCGCAGGTGGTTGCTGTCGATGGGAATCACCCAGACGGCGTCCGGGTTGCCGTTCTCGGTGGCCAGGGCATAGCCGAAGTCGCTGGGGAGGCCGGCGGTGATCTCGGTCCACTCCAGCCCGCCGTCGTCGCTGCGATAGACGCCGTTGTAACACTGGCGATAGAGGCGGTCGGCGTTGGCGGGGTGCACGACCAGCCGATGGATGTTGTGACCGGATTCCGCCTGGCCCATGGGCAGGTTCTCCGCCCGCACACCCTTGTTGGCCGGCTGCCAGCTCCCGCCACGGTCGTCGCTGCGGTACACACCGCCGGCGGAGACGGCGGCATAAAGCCGTTCCGGCGCGTCCGGACAATGGTGGATGGAATGGACGGAAAAGCCGCCCTTTGCCGGTTCCCAGGTGGAGCGGGTCGGGTGGAAATTCAGGCTGTCGACGCCGCTCCAGGACTGGCCGCGATCCCGGCTGACGAACAGTCCGGCCGGATCGATGCCCGCGTACAGCGTGTCTGGCTCATCGGCGGGGCCGGCGGCCAGATGCCAGATTGCTTTCAGGCTGCCCAGTCCTTTTTCGGGCGGGTAGCTGGGAACCGCATGCAATGGCTCCCAGTTGCGGCCGCTGTCCCGGGTGACGTACAGATGCGCTCCCCAGATCTCGTGGCGGATGGCCGCATAGCCCAGGCCCGCCGAGCGGGGATCGAGCCAGGCGTGCAGCACTTCGTAGCCGGCCACGTACGGCCCATCCAACGACCAGCTTCTCCTGTCATCCGTGCTTTCCAGCCGGAACAGACCCTTTTGCGTGCCTACAAGAACAATAGTGCGTGCGTCGTGCGTGAGAGATGCGTTCGCGGACTGCATTCGTGTCATTCGGCTGGCACCGGGTTTCGACTGATTGCGGGTATTCCAACAGAAACCGGAGAATCGGGAAACCTTCTGCGCATCCCTGCGGTACACTGGCGGCATGCGCACCATCATGCTTGCACCCGAGCTCCAGGCCGAGATCCGGCGCCTGGCAGACGCGGCCCAGCCGAACGAGGCATGTGGGCTGCTGGTGGGTACGGAGGAGAGTGATACGGTACTGGTCCGGCGCCTGGTACCGATGAACAATATCGCCGATGATCCCCGCTCCGGGTATCTGATCGACCCGGAGGATTACCTGCTGACGGATCGGATGGCTGAAGGGGAAAATGCTGCGGTCGTGGGCGTCTACCACAGTCACCCCGATGGCAGTGCCACCCCCTCCCGGACAGACCTGGAGCTGGCCTGGCCGGGGTGGAGTTACGTGATCATCGGTGCGGAAGGTGATCTACGGGCCTGGAGGCTGCAGGATAAACGGTTTGAAGAGGAGGCGATCCGCTCGTGACCGAGGTTATCGTACGCATACCCACGCCGCTGCGGCCATTCACGGGCCAGCAGGCGGATGTCGCCGTCAGTGGAGAGACCGTCAGGGAGGCGTTGAACCACCTCTGCGCGCAGCATGACGGGGTGGGGCCGCGTTTGTTTACCACGGACGGGGAACTGCGACGTTTCGTCAACGTGTTCCTGGGCGAGAGTCATGTCGCGGTGCTGCAGGGGCTGGATACGCCGGTGCGCGAGGGCGACGTGATTGCCATCATTCCCGCGGTGGCTGGTGGCAGCGCCAGGGATGACCGCCTGGCGGCATTGCGGCGGGAGATTCCGGAACTGGAGCCGCTGCAGGCCTGGGAGCGCCTGCAGCAACAGGGCGCCGTGCTGGTGGATGTGCGCGAACAGGACGAGATCGCGGCAGGCAGCCCGTCAGGCGCATTGCACCTGGGGCGGGGGTTTCTGGAACTGCGTATTGAGGATGCGGTTCCGGATCTCGGCCGGCCGATCATGACGCTGTGCGGTGGCGGGGCGCGCTCGCTGTTTGCCGCGGAGGACTTGCGGCGCCTCGGTTATCGTGATGTCAGTTCCGTCGCCGGTGGTTTCAATCGCTGGAAGGATCAGGGCCTGCCGTTCGATGTGCCGCGCATGCTGGACGCCGCTGCGCGTGAGCGATATTCCCGCCATCTGCTGATGCCTGAGGTGGGCGAGGCCGGCCAGTTGAAACTGCAGGACAGCAAGGTGCTGCTGGTGGGCGCCGGCGGTCTTGGCTCGCCGGCAGCGCTGTACCTGGCCGCGGCCGGCATCGGCACCATCGGCCTGGTGGATCACGATGTGGTGGACCGCAGCAATCTGCAGCGACAAGTCATCCATAACGAGGCGCGCGTGGGTGAGTCCAAGGTGGAGTCTGCGAAAGCCGGTATCCACGCCCTGAATCCGTCGGTGAACGTGGTTACCCATGATTGCTATCTGAGCAGCGAGAACGTGGATGCGCTGTTCGAGGGGTATAACGTGGTGCTGGACGGCGCCGACAATTTCCCGACCCGTTACCTGGTGAACGACGCCTGCATCAAGCACGGCATTCCCAACGTCCACGGGGCGGTCTTCCGCTTCGAGGGGCAGGTCAGCGTGTTTTACCCGGGCCGGTCCGAGGCACCGGGGCCATGCTACCGCTGCCTGTTCCCCGAGCCACCGCCTCCGGAACTGGCGCCATCATGCGCGGAGGCCGGAGTGCTTGGCGTCTTGCCGGGTGTGATCGGCCTGCTGCAGTCGATCGAGGCGGTCAAGCTGATCCTCGGCATCGGCGATCCGCTGGTGGGCCGGTTGCTGTATTTCGATGCCCTGGCGATGCGATTCAACGAACTGAAAATGCCGCGGAACCCGGATTGCGAATACTGTGGCGACGGCAAACCCTTCCCCGGCTACGTGGACTACCAGGGCTTCTGTGCCGGGCCGTAAGCGTGGCGCATGTGAAGCGCAGCAGTGAACTCGGGTTGGTGGTGGCTTCGGTCCGGCCGGGATCGGGGACCTGTCTGCGGACACGCCGTGAACCCATCCCTGGGGGCTTGTCGGCCGGGTCCCTCCGGCCGACAGTCCGCAAACAGGTCCCCGATCCCGGCCTGGGTCTGGTGGCGATTCTCGCAAGTGGTTCCGGCATAAGTGGATTGAACACCGCGTTATTCACCAATCCAGCCCAAGGCTGGGTTTAGCAGGGCCACCATGCTCAGGCCGGTGGTGAGAGGTTTGCTTCCGGACTGTCGGCGAGAGGGACCTCGCCGACAAGCCCCCAGGGATGGGTTTACGGCGTGTCCGGAAGCAAACCTCTCACCAGCGGCCGGACCGAAGCCACCACCAACCCGAGTTCATCGCCGCGCCTCGAGGATATGGCGATGAGATTGAGAGTCAGGCTCCCATCACGCCTTCGAATGGCTGAACCTCGACATACTCGCCAGCCGGGATCGCGGCGCTGTCGTGCGGGATGACGATGAAGCAGTTGGCTTCGTTGACGGAACGGAGGATGCCCGAGCCCTGGGCGCCTGTGCTGCGTACCACCAGTTCGCCTTCCTCGTTGCGCTCCAGGATACCGCGCTGGAACTCCGTGCGACCGGGGCGCTTGCGCAGGCGTTCCAGCGTGCGCACGCGGAAGCTCAGTGGTTTTTTCAGCTCCTGTCCCATCAGCCGGCGCAGCGCCGGCTGCACGAACTGGTACCAGGTGGCCACGACCGACACAGGATTGCCCGGCATGCCGAAGAACCAGGCACTGCGTATCCGGCCGAAGGCAAGCGGGCGTCCCGGGCGCATGGCGATCTTCCAGAAGTTCACCTCGCCGAGCCGGCGCAGGATATCCTTGACGAAATCCGCTTCGCCCACCGACACGCCGCCGGAGGTGATGATGGCGTCGGCAAAACTGGCTGCGTCCCGGAACGCGGTTTCCATCGCGTCCGGGTCGTCCGGAACCACCCCCATGTCGGTGGCTTCCACGCCCAGGCGCTCCAGCACCGCATACAGCGTGTAGCGGTTGCTGTCATAGATCTGGCCCGCCGCCAGGGGGGTTCCCGCCGATTGCAACTCGTCGCCGGTGGAGAAAAAAGCCACGCGCAAGCGCCGCATCACGGCAATTTCCACAAGCCCCAGCGAGCCCAGCATGCCGAGTTCCGCCGGGCCGACGCGGGTGCCGGCGCGAAAGACAATCTGACCCGCCTTCAGGTCCTCGCCCGCACCGCGCACGTTCTGTCCCGGCTGGTGGCCGGCCCCAATGCGTACCAGTTCGCCATCGCGTTCTACCTGCTCCTGCATGATCACCGTGTCCGTGCCGGCAGGCATCGGCGCGCCGGTCATGATGCGCACGCACTCTCCCGCGCCGACGGGGCCATTGAAGGGCTGGCCGGCCAGGGCCGTACCGACCATCGTCAGCATGCGCGCGCCTTCCGGCGGGAGGTCGGAAGCCTTCAGCGCGTAACCGTCCATCGCCGCATTGTCGTGCGCGGGGACATTCACCGTCGACGGGATGTCCTCGGCGAGAATCCGCCCCAGTGCGCGCCGCACGTTGAGCTTCTCCCGGCCCCGGATCGGCGTGATGTCCGACTGCAGCCGCTGCCACGCCGCGTCAACCGTCAGCGACGTTGGATCGGAATCATCCTGGCAGGATGGATCGTAGGCAGGGGTGACGGCCATGCTCAGCCTCCGGTGACACTCATGTGCCGGAAGATGACCGGCTTCGCCTCCAGGTTGAACTCGTGTCCCTTGGGCTTGATCTCCATCGCCTTGATGATGGCCTGCTTCAGGCGGTCCATGTCACCGGGATGGCTGCGCAGCACCTGTTTCAGGCTCATGGAATGTTCCTGGCCAAGACAGAGCAGGAGCTGGCCCTCGGTGGTGACGCGCACCCGGTTACAGGAATCGCAGAAGTTGTGGCTGTGGGGCGAAATGAAACCCACCCGCGTCCGGCTGTCGGGAATGCGGAAGTATTTCGAGGGCCCGCCGGTGGACTCGGTCGTGGACACCAGTTCGTGACGGGTGCTGATCAGTTCCCGCACCGCATCGCTGGACATATACACTTCCGCGCGGTCATGGTCGTCGATGACGCCCAGCGGCATTTCCTCGATGAAGCTGATATCCATGCCGCGATCGAGCACGAACTGGACGAGATCCAGGATCTCGTCGTCGTTACGATTGCGCATGGCTACCGTATTGATCTTGATGCGCTCGAAGCCCGCGGTCCGGGCTGCGTCGATACCGCGGAGCACCTTGTTCAGGTCGCCGACCCGGGTGATACGCCGGAAACGGTCGGGGTCCAGGCTGTCCAGGCTGATGTTGATGCGTCGAACGCCGGCGTCACGCAGTGGACCGGCAAGCCGGTCGAGCTGCGAGCCGTTGGTGGTGAGCGTGAGTTCTTCCAGCCCCGGCAAGCGGCCCAGTTGCCGGAACAGCCAGATGACATTGTTGCGCACCAGTGGTTCGCCGCCGGTAATGCGGAGCTTACGAACCCCCAGCTCCGTGAACGCTTTACCGAGTGTGGCCATTTCCTCCAGCGTCAGCACCTGCGCCCGGGGCAGAAATGTCATGTCCTCGCTCATGCAATAGACACAGCGGAAATCGCAACGATCGGTCACGGACATGCGCACGTACGTGACATGCCGGCCGAAGCGATCTATCAGCTTGGTGGGCATTTCGGTGGCTTCGCTCATCGAGCTCCTCTCTGCTCTGCTGCTCTCGTGGGGCGTCCGATTTCTGAACCGGCGAGCATATAGGTCTGTTCCGTTATTCTGCCAGCGCTCTTCCGAATCACAATACAAGTATCGTGCCTCTGTGCCCAGATATCCTCGTCGTTCCGGATTTCCCTGAAATACCGCGCGGTCATGGTGTGGCACGGCCACGGTCGGTTCGTGCCACGAGACTCCATGCCGGCCGTCACGGCCGCGTCCTTACGGTACCGGTTCAGCGCCCGGGTGTTTTTCCCGAAGCGCCGTGTTGCAGGAGCCGCGGAGATTCTGCGTTGCAGCATGGTGCATTTTGTCTGTGTGTGGGGACGGGTGCGACCTTTTTACCCTGCAAGATGTTGCTTGATGACGTCATCCGTGTGGTAAATACTGAATCTAAGGCGCACGCCGGGTTGGTATGGGATTTGCTGCTGATTTGCACACGTTTCAATCTGCTCAAGAGGCGCATTTGGACTCGGACAAACTGCACAATGGTTCCTCTGAGGCCTGGGCCGACGATACCGAGCTGCCGCTGGCGGTGATGGTGGGTTCGCCCGGCGGGGAGCAGGCCGCTGATCCGATGGCCTGGGAGATCACCGGAATCGTGGTTGGCGAACAGTTCGCAGCAACCGAGCGTTCCTGTGTGCAAGTGCGCTCCGGGCCGGGTGGCGACCTGTTTCTATGGCGTGGCTTTTCGTTGCGGTTACGGGTCGGCCAGGCGGCGGATTACGCACTGAACCTCGGGTCCGATCGTCCCGAGGTGTTTGTGGTTGCGCGCTTCGACCGGTCGAAAGGTCTGATGCCGCTGCAGGTCACGGTCAGCCTGGACGAGGCGCAGAACCTGGATTCAACCGAGCTACGTCCCGCCGACGAAATGGTGTTGGGGAGCCCGATGCCGGCCGAGGTGGGGTTGTGGCTTGAGGCATTCGTCAATACTCATTACCAGCCGCGACGCCGCAAGGGCAAGGGGCGCGGTAAGCAACGCAGCAAGGCCCTGTACGATGCGGAGGTCGGTGACTGGGCTGGAGACGAGTCATGAGTGAGCGGAAGCAGGTGATGCATCCGTGGGAGCTGCCGGTGGAAGAGGAGCCCGTCGAGGAAGCCTCTTTCCTGAGCCGCTGGTCCCGGCGCAAGGCCGGCCTTGCGCCGGAGTCCAGCGAACAGGCGCAGGTGCCTGCGGACACGGCGGCGGAGTCGGAGCAGGGCGCGCCGGAAGAAAAGATCGACCCGCGGACCGGCAAGCCTATGTCCGAGTTGACCGACGAGGACATGCCGGACCCGGAAACGCTGGACGAGAACTCCGACGTCAGCGCTTTCATGGCCAAGAATGTATCGCCGGCGCTGCGCATGAAGGCACTGTCCAGGATCTTCCACAGCGCCAAGTACAACAAGATGTGTCTATGTGCCGAATATGCCGAGGACTACACTAATTTTACGCCCATGGGCGACATCATTCCGCACGACATGAAGCAGGCCATCGTGCGTGAAGCCAACAAGCTTCGGGAACGTCTCTCCGGGAAAGGACTGGAGATTTCGCCCGAGGAAGCCGAGGCCCGGATTGCCGCAGAGGCGCGGGGGGAAAAGCTGCCTGATATCGAGACGCTGTCGGAACGGGAGATCCGGCGCGAAACCGAGGCGGCGGAGCAGGAGAAGCCCGGGCGCCTGCACAGCTAGCTTTGCTACTTGACAATAACGAGATGCAGGACCCGAAGACACACTCTCGGGTCCCGGATACAGAGGTACTATGACAGAGTCTGCCGTGCCGTACGCAGAACTGAGCCTGAAGAGTGCCGGGGTGAACGGTGCTGCCCGAGAAGCAGCGCTGGAGGCGGCCCTCGCCGTTCCCGTGGAGCCGACATCCCTGCTGGGCTATCGATCGGCCGGTTTCCTGCTGGTGGTCGGGCCGGAGCGGGCGGCGCTGGAGGCCGCTGCGAGGCTGAAGGGCGCACTGCGTGTAACCGTTGTTGCCACAGCGGAAGACAGTTCCCTGGACGACGAACTGAAGAGCGTGCGCGCCGATGACCGGGTTGTTTTCCTGCGCGGCCGTCTCGCCGCGCTGGATGGCCATCTCGGCCGTTATACGGCGCGCCTGGAAACGCCGCAGGGCGAGCCGTTGAACCTCTCCGAGTTGAATGACTCGGATCACCCCTATTTTGATCTGGTGCTTGACCTTCAGTCCGAGCCGCAGATTGCCGCCCAGGTGCCGCCGTTCGGCTACTATCCGGCAGGCAGCAGCGCGGAACGCCTGGCGCGTGCGCTGGATGAAATCCCGGAGATGACCGGGGAGTTCGAGAAGCCCAAGTTCTTCAATTACAACCCGGATATCTGTGCCCACGGCGACAGCGGCCTTACCGGTTGCACGCGCTGCATCGATAACTGTCCCACCGGCGCGATTGCCTCCATCGGGGAGATGATCGAGGTCGATCCCTACCTCTGCCAGGGCGGGGGCAGTTGCGCGGCCGGTTGCCCGACCGGTGCGCTGATCTATGCTTATCCCGGCCCCAAGGACCAGCTCGCGCGGCTTCGCAGCATGCTCGCTGCGTATCGGGATGCCGGTGGCCAGTCTCCCGTACTGCTATTCCATGACGAAGAAGCAGGTCTCGAGCGGCTCGCTGCCAGTGCCGGCAGTCTTCCCGAGCATGTGCTGCCGGTGGGGGTTGCCGAGGTTGGAGCAGTGGGCATGGACGTCTGGCTGACAGCCCTGGCCTACGGCGCCAGCGAAGTGCTGCTGCTGGATACCACCGACGTTCCGGCCTCGGTGCGCCGCGAGTTGCAGGATCAGCTTGCCTATACCGCGCCGCTGCTGGAAGCCATGGGATACGCCGCACGACGTATACGATTGCTGGCGGCATCCGTGGACCTGGTAGAGGAGGTCGCCGGTTCGCCCGAGGCGCCGGTTGCGCCTGCGGCCTTCGACACCTTCAACGAGAAGCGCGGCACGCTGCGTCTGGCGCTGGACCACCTCTACGAACAGGCCGCCGAACGTCCGGTGGTGGCTGCATTGCCCGCGGGCGCCCCGTTCGGCCAGGTGCTGGTGGATGAGCAGGCCTGCACGCTTTGCATGGCCTGCCCGCAGGTCTGTCCGACCCGGGCCCTCAGTGATGCCGGCGACAAACCGCAGCTCAACTTCACGGAAGACCTTTGCGTGCAGTGCGGCTTGTGCAGCACGGCCTGTCCGGAGAATGCCATCACGCTGGAATCCCGGTTCCTGTTCGACTGGGAGCAGCGCCGCCGCCCACGTGTGCTGAATGAAGAAGAACCATTCTGCTGCATCAGCTGTGGCAAGCCCTTCGCCACCGGCAGCGTCATCCGTCGCATGACCGAGAAGCTGGAAGGACACCATATGTTCCAGTCGGAAGCCGCTGTCCGTCGCCTGAAGATGTGCGGTGACTGCCGGGTGACGGATATGTTCGCGGAAGACCTGGAAGGTGCTTCCAAGCCGCGCTGGTTTGGGCCGCAGTGAGAGGTGATTCGATGAGTGTTCGCGATACGGCCTCCCCTGCAGCAAACGTCCACGCGGATGACATGCTGCGTGCCGGCACCTGGACCATGCTGGGCCGGTTGCTCGCAGCGGCTCCGGACGCGGATCTGTTGCAACGGCTGCGTGCTGTCGATGCGGAAAATGTTGAACCGCAAGACGCACTTGCGCTGGCTTGGTCTAAGCTTAGGGAAGCGGCCGACAGGTCGCAGCGCGAGGCTTTGGACATGGAGTACCAGGACGTCTTCATCGGTGTCGGCAGTGGTGAAGTAACGCCCTATGCCTCCTGGTATCTGACCGGGTCGTTGATGGATCGTCCGCTGGTGGAGCTTCGCAAGGATCTCAGGGCCCTGGGCGTGGAGCGCCAGGCAGGCGTCAGCGACCCCGAGGATCATGCCGCTGCCGTCTGTGACGTGATGGCGCTGGCGATCACGGATGAGGACGTGGATTTCGACTGGCAGCGGGAGCTATTCCTGCGCCATGTGGACCAGTGGATGGGTCGGTTTTTCGCGGACCTCCGGGCAGCGCCTTCCGCCGATTTCTACAAGACGGTGGGTTTGTTCGGAGAAGAGTTTGTTCGGTTGGAGCAACGTTACTTCGCGATGTCGGTGTGAGACGGCATCGCGATCATTTCGGTGAGGACGTGTGCTTCTGGTTGAAGGTGAGGAGGAGCCAGTGATGAGTAGGCAAGAAGATTCGGGTCTCAAGTCCCGGCGTAAGTTCTTGAAGACCATGGCCGCCACGGGCGGTGCTGTGGCCGTATCGGCCGGCATGGGCCAGGCCCTGGCCGCGACGGACCCGGAGCCGGAGGCTCTCCAGGCCGAGAAGTCGGACACGGGCTATCACGAAACCCAGCATATCCGGGACTACTACGCCAGGGCGGAAATCTAGAGCCGTTGCCGGCTCCGGTTTCCTGCCATCGGTGAAGGAGAGAATGTCATGAAGTTGATCAAGAAGAGTGGTGCGGCAACCGCCTCCTCCTCAGTCCCCGGGCTGCTGGGCAAGGCGATTGGCCGACGGACCTTCCTGCAGGGCTCCGGCCTTGCCATCGGGGGCGCTGCCGTTGCCGGCATGGTGCCCGGCACGATGGTCAAGAAGGCCAAGGCGGCCCGCCGCATTGACCCCGACGCCGAGATTCGCCAGGTGAAGACGGTCTGCGGTCACTGTTCCGTGGGTTGCAGCACGATTGCCGAGGTGCAGAATGGCGTCTGGATCGGTCAGGAACCGGCCTTCGACAGCCCGATCAACCTCGGCGCCCACTGCGCAAAGGGAGCGGCGTTGCGTAACCATGGCCACAGTGCCCGTCGGGTCAAGTACCCGATGAAAATGGTCAACGGCCGCTGGCAGCGGATGAGCTGGGAGGATGCGATCAACGAGATCGGCGACAAGCTGCTCGCCATTCGCGAGGAGTCCGGTCCCGACGCGCTGTGGTTCGCCGGCTCGTCCAAGGCCAACAACGAAGGCGCCTATCTGCAACGCAAGTTCGCCGCCTTCTGGGGCTCCAACAACTGCGACCACCAGGCGCGCATCTGCCACTCCACCACGGTGGCGGGCGTGGCCAATACCTGGGGTTACGGTGCCCAGACCAATTCCTACAATGACATCAACAACTCGAAATGCATTGTCATGTGCGGCTCCAACGCCGCCGAGGCGCACCCCGTTGCCATGCAGATGATCCTGCGGAGCAAGGAAGGCGGCGCCAAGTTGATCGTCATGGATCCACGCTTCACCCGCACCGCTGCCCATTCAGACATCTACGTCCGCTTCCGTTCCGGTACGGACGTATCGCTGATCTGGGGCATACTCTGGCACGTCTTCGAGAACGAGTGGGAAGACAAGGAGTACATCCGCCAGCGGGTGTTCGGCATGGACCGCGTGCGCGAGGAAGTGGCGAAGTGGACGCCGGACAAGGTCGAGCGTGTCACCGGCGTGGGTGAGGAAGCGCTGTACGAAGTGGCGAAGACCATGGCCGAGAACCGGCCCGGAACCTTCGTCTGGTGCATGGGTGGTACCCAGCACACCATCGGCAGCAACTACGTGCGGGCCTACAACTGCCTGCAGCTGGCCCTGGGTAACATCGGCGTGGATGGCGGAGGTGCCAATATCTTCCGCGGCCACGACAACGTCCAGGGCGCCACTGACGTCGGCCCGAACCCGGACAACCTCCCGGGCTACTATCCCATCTCCGAAGCCGGCTGGCAGCACTGGTGCCGGGTCTGGGATGTGGACTACCAGTGGCTGAGGGCCCGGTTCGACGACAACGAGTACGACGATGGTCGTGGCGGCACGATCAGGCCGATGAATACCGGCGGTATCACCGTTTCACGCTGGATCGACGGTGTTCTGGAGAAGAAGGAGAACATCTCGCAGTCGGATAACATCCGCGCTGCCATGTTCTGGGGGCACGCTCCCAACTCCCAGACCCGCGGGCCGGAAATGAAACGGGCCTTCGAGATGCTGGACCTTCTCGTGGTCATCGACCCGTATCCGACGGTCTCGGCGGTATTGCATGACCGCAAGGAGAACACCTACCTGCTGCCGGCCGCCACGCAGTTCGAGCAGGCCGGCTCGGTCACTGCATCCAACCGCTCCATCCAATGGCGCGAGCAGGTTATCGAGCCGCTGTATGAGCACAAGGCGGATTCGGAGATCGCCTACCTGCTGGCGCGGAAGCTCGGTTTCGCCGATGAGATGTTCAAGAACTACGAGTTCGTCGGTGACATGCCCACGCCGGAGAGCGTGCTGCGGGAGATCAACCGCGGTACCTGGTCGATCGGCTACACCGGCCAGAGCCCGGAACGCCTGAAGGAGCACATGGCCAACCAGCGTCATTTCGACGTGGTCAGCCTGAAGGCCGAGGGTGGTCCGCTGGATGGCGAGACCTACTGCCTGCCGTGGCCCTGTTATGGCACGCCGGAACTCAAGCACCCCGGCACCCACGTCCTCTACAACACCAGCCGTCATGTGATGGAAGGCGGCGGTAACTTCCGTGCCAACTTCGGGACGGAATACGAGGGCGAGAACCTGCTTGCCGAGGGCTCCTGGTCCAAGGGTGCGGAGATCCAGGGCGGCTATCCGCAGTTCGACTCCGAGCTGTTGAAGCAGCTTGGCTGGTGGGACGAGCTGACCGCCGAGGAGAAGCGCATGGCCGAAGGCCGGTCGTGGACGACCGACCTCTCCGGCGGGATCCAGCGGGTTGTCATGAAGCATGGCTGCCACCCGTTCGGTAACGCCAAGGCCCGTGCCTACGTCTGGAACTTCCCGGATGGCGTGCCGATTCACCGTGAGCCGCTGTACACCCCGCGGTACGACCTGGTGGAGGACTTCCCCACCTACGAGGACCGCAAGGTGTTCTACCGGCTGCCGACACGCTGGAAGTCCGTGCAGGCGCGCGACTACAGCCGCGAGTTCCCGCTGATTCATACCTCCGGTCGTCTGGTGGAGTATGAAGGGGGCGGTGAGGAGACGCGTTCCAACCCCTGGCTGGCGGAGCTGAAGCAGGACATGTTCGTCGAGATCAACCCTGCCGATGCCAATAACGCCGGGGTGCGGGACGGCCAGATGGTCTGGCTGGAAGGTCCGGAAGGCGGCCGTATCCGCATCAAGGCGTTGGTCACCAACCGGGTGGGTCGTGGCACGGTATTCACGCCGTTCCACTTCGGCGGCCATTTCCAGGGTCAGGACCTGCTCAGCAAGTATCCTGACGGCTCCGCACCGTACGTGCGCGGTGAGTCAACCAACACCGCCACCACCTACGGTTACGATGCAGTCACGATGATGCAGGAAACCAAGACCACGCTGTGTCGTGTGGTGCCCGCATAAAACGGATAGAGGAGAGCCACCATGGCTAGAATGAAGTTTCTCTGTGACGCGGAGCGCTGCATCGAATGCCAGGCCTGTGTCACTGCTTGCAAGAACGAGCACGAGGTGCCCTGGGGCGTGAACCGCCGGCGGGTCATCGTGATGAACGATGGCCGGCCCGGTGAGAAATCGGTCTCTGTCGCCTGCATGCACTGTACCGATGCACCCTGTGCTGCGGTCTGTCCGGTGGATTGCTTCTATACCACCGCCGACGGCATCGTCCTGCACGACAAGGATCTGTGCATCGGGTGCGGTTACTGCTTCTACGCCTGCCCGTTCGGGGCGCCGCAGTATCCGCAGCAGACCGCATTCGGCGTGCGCGGGAAGATGGACAAGTGCACCTTCTGCGCCGGCGGTCCGGAGACGGCGCATTCCCAGGCGGAACTGACCAAGTACGGAACGAACCGCGTTGCCGAGGGCAAACTGCCACTGTGTGCGGAAATGTGCGCCACCAAGGCACTGCTGGCGGGTGACGGCGACATCGTCGCCGACATCTACCGCAAGCGTGTCATGCGGCGCGGCGGCCGGCCCCAGACCTGGGGCTGGCAGGCAGCCTACGGGCAGGATGCCTGATGCCCATGCTGGCCGGGGCCCCGCCAGGGGCCCCGGACGTTCCGCCACAAATTTAAAGAAAAGGAGCGCCAACATGCCAAAGAAACTCGCGCTGGCCTTTCTGGCAGCAGGCAGCCTGTCTTTGCTTGTCGCGTGCGGCTCGGATGTCACCATCTACGAGGCCGGTGTCTACAAGGGCAAACACGATGAGACGGCGACGGAAGAGGCAGCGCAGCGTCGGTCCGGCGATCTGCGTGATCGTGCCCGGACCGGCATGACTGATCGCTAGGGCCTGGAGGAGATCGCATCATGAGTTCATCCACTGATCCAATCCGGCGCCAGCGCCGTTGGCGGGCCACGTTCTGGAGCGTGATCGCCATCATCGTGCTGTCCATGGCGCTGCCGTCGCTGGGCTACGTACTGGCCCAGACCTCCGGGGCATACGGTGAGCAACGGGCGTTCACGGAAGATCGCGCCACCAATCCGCGATCCGACATGTGGCGCGACGCGCGTGAGGGCGGGGGCGGTTTCACGACGCAGACCGGGCCCTATGTCACCAATACCATGATCTCCAATGTTGGCGAGAACTGGCGGCAGATTCGTATGGGGCCGTTGATTACCTATGGAGGCTGGTTCCTGATCGCGGTGGTGGTTGCCATCGCACTGTTCTTCGCGCTGACCGGCAGGAACAAGATCGAGGGTGGCCGCTCGGGCATGACCGTGGTGCGATGGCGGACTTACGAGCGCTTCCTGCACTGGTTTACGGCGATCAGCTTCATCATTCTCGCCATTACCGGGCTGAGCCTGCTGTTCGGGCGGCACGTCCTGATCCCGATCTTCGGTCATCAGGGCTTTGCGGCCTATGCCCAGGTAGCCATGAACGTGCACAACTTCCTGGGTCCCGCGTTCTCGGTAGGCGTACTGGCGATGATCGTGTTGTGGATGAAGCACAACATCCCCAATCGCACCGACCTCGAGTGGTTCAAGCAAGGGGGCGGGATCGTCGGCAAGAAGCATCCCTCCGCCGGCAAGATGAACGGTGGCGAGAAGGTGTGGTTCTGGCTGGGCGTGTTCGCCCTGGGTCTGATCACCATCGTCACCGGCTTCGTGCTGGACTTCCCGAACTTCGGTCAGACACGGGAGACGATGGCCATCGCGCAGACGATTCACGCGATTGCGGCTCTGGTCTGGATCGGCTTCTTCTTCGGCCACGCCTATATCGGCACGCTGGGTACCGAAGGGGCGCTGGAAGGCATGACCCGTGGCCGCGTGGATACCAACTGGGCGAAACAGCATCACGACATCTGGTACGAAGAGCTGGTCGCCAATGGCGAGCAGCCGGTCTCGGAGGAAGAGCTGAAACGTCGCAAGGAAGGGCAAGGCCCCGGTGCGGCCGGCCAACCCAGTCACTAGCGCTTTCAGTACGTCACCACATGACGGCAGGGGCGGTCTCCGCCTCTGCCGTTTTTCGGTTTCCGAGAGTGAGAGGCAAGCATGAAGTTCCTGCGCGTCGCCCGGCTGGATGACACCGATGATCACGTCTATGCCCCGGCCGCCCAGGTTGGCGAACTGGCGGTTCCCGGCACCTTCGTGTTCAGCTTTTCCGAGCGTGACCCGGCGGACCTGGAAGGCAAGGAGCGCCAGGCGTTTCGTAATGGTTTTCTGGGACTGGCCAGCTTCGGATGGGCAACCGTCGTTACCGTGGTGGACATCACGGAAGCCGAGTACAAGGGTGTGATCGAAACCCTGGCCCAGCATTTCGTCCGCGAGTACGGTGCGCCTTCGCTGAAGGAGGCTCTGCCCGTGGCCCGGCAGGAAGCCGAGTATGCTGCCGGGCTTTGCGACCAGGATGTGAACACGCTGCTGGCTCTGGAGCGTCATGTGGACGACGAAGGTATCCACGAGAGCTTCAAGGTGATCCGCCCGCAGGCAGACTGGGAGGGGCAGGGCAAGGAAGTGAAGATCTGGGCTCTGCGTCCGGACGATGACGGAAAACCGGATTGATCAGTGTGTCCTTAAGGCTCTGGCAGCGCTATGCCCGCAGGACCGTCGGAGACGGTGTTTCTGGATGGCCTGCTCGCCGCCTCTGCCGAGCAGCCATCGTCTGTATTACCCTGTCGCCGGCGTCGATTCTACCAGCTGGTGCGAACCGTCCGGCTACCATCGCCGGTCATCGAGCCGGCGCCAGTCCGAAGCCCGTGAACCCGGGAGTCATGCGAGCCGGAACTGCTTCAGGCGCTGGCTGAGCTCGAGCACGCGCTCCCGCACGCGTTCGGCGTTGCCGGCTGTTTCTTCGGTATGTGCCTGGGTTTCCCGGGCCAGGTCGCGGATCGACACCACCCGGCGGTCGGTCTCGCCGGCGACAGCCGCCTGCTCCTCGGCGGCGGTGGCGATCTGTGTTGCAGCCTGGTCCAGATGACTCACGTCTCGCAGCAGCCCCGACATCTGTCCGGAGGCCTTGGCCATCATGTCAGCACTATGGCCGGTGTCCTCCAGGCCCTGGCGCATGCCGGAGGCACTGGCCCGGGTCACCTCCTGCAACTGACCGATCATGGTCTCGATCTGCTGGGCCGACTGCTCGCTCTGGCTGGCCAGGTTACGTACCTCCTCTGCCACCACTGCAAATCCGCGACCCTGCTCACCGGCCCTGGCTGCCTCGATGGCCGCATTCAACGCCAGTAGATTGGTGCGCGCCGCCACCTCGCGGATCACGTCCAGGATGGTGCCGATCTCCTCGCTCTGCTGCTCCAGCTTGAGTATGTCCCGGCTGTCCTGCTCCAGGCGGCTGACCATCTGCTGCAGTGTATTGGAGGCCTGGTTGACATCCTGCTGTACCGCGCCCAGCCGTTCTCTGAAGGCACGCGTGGTAGCCGACGCGCCGGCCGCATTGCGGGCCACTTCTTCCACGGAGGTGCTCATTTCGGTGATCGATGCCGACAGGCTGTCCGTATCCCGTGCCTGGGCCGAGGCGTTACGGGAAGCTGCCGCAGAGTCTGCGTTCATCCGCTCCCCCAGTTCATTGAGATCATTCAGCACCTCATTGGCCGTGGCGACGATGTGCTGGATCGCGTCCAGGGACTCATGCAGTCCGCGTGTGACCGCATTGGTGGGCTGCGGAAAGCGATATGCCAGGTCGATGACGCCGTCCCCGACCCGCAACCGACGGGCGACCTGGTCCAGCTCCGCTGCTGCCATAGCCTCACGGCGGCTGGATTCGGCCAGATACACGAGAATGGCGGTTTCGAACACCACGAAGGCGGCATGGATCAACACCATGGAATGGTGATGCTGGTCGACCGATTCACTGAAGACATAGACCCCGTAACCGGCGGACTGCAACAGATGGAATGCGAGGTGATGGACGGCGATCACCCCCGCCGCGACGACGATCGGCAGCCAGTCCCGGTAGACCAGCAGGAACGCCAGCAGGCAGAAAATGGCGAAGTGCAGTTCCACCATGCCGTGGGCCTGGTGGATCAGCAGAGCCGAGAACACCATGTAGCTCACGCCCACGGCCAACCGGGTCAGCCTGGAGCCCGGCGCCAGATAGGCCAGTGTACTGGGAAGTGCAGCGGCCGGAAGCCCCACCAGGGCCCATGCCCACCAGGTGCTGTACAAGTTCGCCAGAACCAGCGAGACGAGGGCTCCCAGCCAGAGTATACCGACGGACAGTCTGTCCGCCCTGATATGAATCTGACTCAGGTCATGGGCTTGATGCTGCATGGCGAACCGCCTCTGGTACGGGATAGTCCTTGTCCATAAAATGAATAATATTTGTATAATATATGTACTAACTCTGGCAAAGTCGAGAGTCCGCGACGGAGCCTAGACTTGTGCGTGATATGTCGGCAGGAAACTGGGCGGGGTGAGGTGCAGCTTTCTGCATCCCCGGTGGAGAGGGTTCGGCTCAGGAGGGCAGGGCGGCGATGAGTGCACGCCGCCCTGGAGCCGGATGTTACTAACCTCCTTAAAGGTTAGTAACTGGCGAGCATGCCCTGCAGGCGTCCGGAGATGATCTGCTCGGCCTCACGTACGATGCGATCCACCAGCTCGCCGACCGCGGGAATATCGTCGATCAGGCCCTGGACCTGGCCTGCGGACCAGACGCCGTGGTTGGGATCACCTTCCTGATAGACGACCTTGCCGCGCTGACCGGAGACCAGGGGTGCCAGATCCTCGATGGTGGCGTTGCCGCGGCCCTCGATGGAGACTACCTCCTGGCTCACCGTATTGCGTGCCACGCGGGATGTGTTGCGCAGGGTACGGAAGATCAGGTCGGTGTCGCGTTCGGTGTTGGCGACGATCTGCTCCTTGATGTTCTGGTGAATCGGCGACTCTCTGGTACACATGAAGCGGGTGCCCATGTTGACGCCGTCGGCGCCCAGCGCCAGTGCCGCAACCAGGCCCCGTGCGTCGCCGAACCCGCCGGAGGCGATCATCGGAATCTTCAGCTTGTTGGCGGTGGCGGGAATCAGGATCAGTCCCGGAACGTCATCCTCACCCGGATGTCCGGCGCACTCGAAACCGTCGATGGAGACGGCATCGACGCCCAGTTTCTCCGCCTTCAGTGCGTGGCGTACGGCGACGCACTTGTGGATGACCTTGATGCCGTGCTTCTTGAACTCGTCGATGTGCTCCTGCGGGTTGTTGCCTGCCGTCTCGACGATGGGGATGCCGGCATCGATGATGGCCTGGCGGTACTCGGCATAGGGCGGCGGCTTCAGCGCCGGCAGGATGGTGAGATTCACGCCGAAGGGCTTGTCCGTCATCTCCCGGCAGCGGGCGATTTCCTTGCTCAGGGCTTCGGGGGTAGGCTGCGTCAGCGCGGTGATGAAACCCAGCGCGCCGGCATTGGCTACGGCGGAAACCAGGTCGGCGGTGCCGACCCATTGCATGCCGCCCTGAACAATGGGGTGCTGGATACCGAAGGTTTCTGTGAATTGCGTCTTTAACACGGTGGTCTCCCTTGCTACTTGCTGTTTCGATTGAGATCAGGCCGCGCTGCGCATCAGGTCCTGCACCAGTCGCTCCAGGTGCTTGAGCGTGTTGCAGACCTGAACGCGGTGGCAGGCCGTGGCCAGTAACGGCATTTCGGAATCGCCGTAACCCCATTGGACGCGGGGCTCCGGATTGAGCCAGATCACCTGGCGGGCGCGCTGGTGGACCTTGCGCAGGCTGCTGATGCCGGGGTCTCCGTAGTTGCTGCGGGCATCGCCCAACACGATGACCGTGGTGCGGTGATCGATGTCCTGCAGGCAGAGGTCTTCGAAGTCGTTGAACGACCGCCCGTAGCTGGATGAGCGATCGCCGTGCAACTGCTGGGTGGCGGCCACCGCCTCTTCCAGCGAGAGCGTGCGGAACAGCTCGGTGACTTCTCCCAGCGAATCGGAAAAGGCGAAGGAGCGCACCTTCGGCAGCACGTCGCTGACGCTGTACAGGAACATCAGCAGGAAGCGGGACGCTGCCGCGACCGAGCCACTGACATCGCAGAGCGCCATGATGCGGGGCTGGTCCTTCTTGACCCGCCTCCAGCGTGGTTCGAACGGTACGCCGTCATAGGCCAGGCCGCTACGCAATGTGCGCCGGAAGTCCAACTGGCCCCGGCGTGCTGTCTTGCGGCGGCGGGAATGCATCGTGACCAGGCGCCGGGCCATGCGGCGAACCAGATCCTGCATATCCGCATAGCGCCGGCGGTCCACATGGGAGAGCTTGAGTTGCGGCAGGCGCTCCCGCATCATCCGCTGGTCTTCCGGGTCCGCGAACAGCGCGATCTGCCGTTCCACGTAATCGCGAATACGCTCCAGCCAGGCACCCCTGTGGCGTTCCAGGCGGCTGGCGAGTTCGCGGCTGGCGTCCTCGCCGGCATCCAGTCGTGCAATATCCTCGTCGAGCTCGCGAAGGCCCAGGTCTTCCGCCATGGCGCGACTGAAACGGCCGCGCTGGACGAAACTGACGATCTGGTTCGAACCGACGCGCTGACCGGCAGCCGCGATATCGGCGTTCAACTGCGTCCAGTCCTGGGCCATCAACTGACGGCTCAGGGCGCTCAGCGTCTGATCTTCCTCCTCCTGCGCCCCGCCGCCGGTCCCGCCGCCTTCTCCACGAGCACCGGCTGTCTCGGTCTCGGGACCCTGTTCTTCGTCCGGTGTTTCCGGCGGTGCCTCGTCGTTGAGTTCCTGGAAGGCGAAAAAACGCTCGAAACAGCCGTCGAACAGCTCCCGTTCCTCGCCGGTCTTGGCCAGCGTGGCCCCCAGGGCCTGCTTCAGCACCGGCCTATGGGTAACGCCCACCTCGCGAATGGCCTGGTAGGCGTCGATGGTTTCCGAGACCGATATGCGCACGCCCGCGGAGCGCAGGATGCGGATGAAGTCGGCGAGGGTGGCGTCCATGGCTGTCTTACCGCGCCTGTGCCAGGAGTTTCGGCAGCTCCCTGCTGACCAGGCTGATGTCGTCCTGATGTTTGAGAATCACCGACAGCGTCTGCCGCACCAGTGTCTGGTCCAGCGTGTCCGCGTGCAGCAGGACCAGCGTCCGTGCCCAGTCGATGGTTTCGCTGACCGCGGGCACCTTGCGCAGCTCCATGCCGCGCACGGCCTGGATGAAGCTGACCAGCTGGTCGCGCAAGGTCTGCGAGATGCCGCTGACGCGTGACTGGACGATGCGGCGTTCCAGTTCCACGTCCGGAAAGTCGATATGCAGGTGCAGGCAGCGGCGGCGCAGGGCCTCGCCGATCTCGCGGCTGTTGTTGCTGGTGAGGAAAACAACAGGCGTGGTGACGGAACCGATGGTGCCGATTTCCGGGATCGAGATCTGGTAGTCGGAGAGGATCTCCAGCAGAAAGGCCTCGAATTCGTGATCGGATTTGTCCACCTCGTCGATCAGCAACACCGAGCCGGCCCGCTCGCGCAGCGCGCGCAGCAGCGGCCGGGGCTCCAGAAACCGTTCCGAGAAGAAGCTGTCATCGTACTGATGGAGCCGCTCCATGGCCTGGTCCAGCCCCTGGGTGCCCTCCAGCACCTCACCGAGTTTTTCCCGCAGAATCTGCGTATAGAGCAACTGCTTGCCGTACTTCCATTCATACAGGGCCTTGCTTTCGTCCAGCCCCTCGTAGCATTGCAGGCGGATCAGCGGGAGTTCCAGCAGGGCGGCGGTGGCCCGGGCCAACTCGGTCTTGCCGACGCCCGGCGGCCCTTCCACCAGCACCGGCTTCTCCAGCTCCCGGGCCAGGTAGACCGCCGTGGCGATGTCCGTCCCGCAGATATAACCGCCGGATTCGAAACCCCGCTGAAGGCTGGTGATTGCGTCGATGGCCGGAGTCTGGGGCACAGGTAGCCTCCTATCTATTTACCGAGCATGCATTGCACCATTCCTGCGTCCGTACGGCAATGCCTGACGCGTGTGCGGACGTGGGGCAGCGCTCCCCCGGCTTTGCTGTAGAGTACCGGGGATGATTGATATGTTCTGGCATCGAACCAAGTCTGCCATGGATTGGGTGGCGGGTGTCGTTCCCGGTTGCCTGGCTCTGTTGCTGGGTGTGTCATCTGCCTGGGGGGACCAGGTGCAGCGGTCTTCTCCATGGATGCTCGTGCCGGAAGCGGAGCAGCAGGTGC
Source organism: Ectothiorhodospiraceae bacterium (assembly GCA_050485425.1). Classification (GTDB taxonomy): domain Bacteria; phylum Pseudomonadota; class Gammaproteobacteria; order Nitrococcales; family Aquisalimonadaceae; genus LSCE01. The sequence continues at coordinate 79,360 of JBJHBJ010000002.1, forward strand.
GCTGTGCGCAGGTTGGACGCCAGTTGATACGCGGGGGCGCCGGCCCGGTGGAGCGGTTGGACGATCCCGGTCGGCCTCATGATCCCGAGGGTGCCTACCAGTGCGTCTGGGATACGCCGACGGGCATCTACTTCTATGCCGAATTCGCGGTGGACCTGGTGGCCCCCGCCCGTCAACTGGCAGCGGGGTTGAGGGATTTCCGGGACGAGGCCGAAACCACCTGCCGGCGGGTTCGGTGGAGTCAGACGGTGGAGCCTGGTGCCCGCTTCGCCATGGTGGCGCGGGGTATGGCGGAATGTCTCACCCAAGACGACGGGCTGGCCGGGCAGCATGTGATGCTCTGGCTGGCGGACCCGGGAAACGGACGTCAGCGCCTGCTGACGCTGCAACACAGCCATTACGTGGACGATGCTCCGCATGAGGCGGCTGTGGGTGCCATGATCCGCTATTTCGAACGTGAGGGGGCAGACTGATCAGCGTCGCTGTTCATGCCGTATCGCCTGTTCGATACGCTGGATGGCGCTTTCGATCTTGCCCAGTTCCTCCGAGGTCACACGGGCGATTTCCTGCAGCACCTCGGCGTTCTGCAACTCCGTTGCCTGTTCCTCGGCGTCCTGGTCGAGACCGCGGCGGTAGTCCATGTTGATCCGCCGCAAGCGCTCGGCGAGCTCGTCACGCTGTTTCTCCAGTTCCTGTTTGCGCTGCTGCAGATCGATCATGATTCCGCCTCTCGGTCTCTTCATTGGTCACGGCAGGGAAAGCCCTGAGGGGCTCGCGCTGTCTGCGAATCCCTCAGGGCTTCCTATCACGAAGTCTAGACGTCCGGAACGGACTGCGGGGGAATGAATCAGCGGCCGGTATATTCTCCCGGGCGTTTCTCCAGCAGCGCGCTCACCGCTTCCTGGTGATCTTCCGTGGTATGCGCGATTGCCTGGTAGGCGGCGGAGAGTTCCAGCAGGCTGTCCAGGCGGGTGAGTTGTGCTTCGCGCAGCAGCCGCTTGGTCATGCGGGTGACTTCGGGCGGGTTGACGGTGATGCGCGCGGCCAGCCTGCGCGCTTCGTCCATCAGTTGTTCTGCCGGTACCACGCGGTTGACCAGCCCCCATTCCATGGCGGTTTTTGCGTCCACGGGATCGCCGGTGAGAGCCATTTCGCTGGCGCGGGCGAAGCCTGCCACGCGGGGCAGGAACCAGGCGCCGCCGTCGCCGGGAATGATACCGACCTTGATGAAGCTCTCTGCGAAGACGGCTTTTTCCGAGGCCACGCGCAGGTCGCACATCATGGCGAGGTCGCAGCCGGCACCGATGGCGGGGCCGTTGACCGCGGCGATGGCCGGTACTTCCAGTTCCAGCATGGCCTTGGGAATGCGCTGGATGCCGCGGCGGTAGCCATTGCGGATCTGGGCCGGGGTGCCGCCGAACATGCCGCTTTTATCGCGCATGTGCTTGACGTTGCCGCCGGAGGAGAAGGCGGTGCCGGCGCCGGTGAGGATGACGGCGCGGATGCCGTTGTCCTGGTTGATGCGCGCCACGGTGTCCTCGATGGCGGCGATCATCTCTTCTTCGGAGATGGCGTTGCGGGTATCCGGCCGGTTCATCGTCAGGATGGCCAGGTGGTCTTCGGTTTCGAATAAAAGGGCGTCGTTCATTGTTTGCGTCTCTTCTTGGGGGGGCTCCGTTCGGGCAGGTTGCGGGCGGGTTGGTTCCGGACACGCCGTGAACCCCTGCAGCGCTATGCATTCCATGCAACGCTTGCAGGGCCTGGGCTGGCCTTCCATGGCCAGCCCGTTCGGCCGGGGAAAGCAGTGCTTTCCCTTGATCGGCCTCACCCACGGGGGCTTGTCGGCGAGGTCCCTCTCGCCGACAGTCCGGAACCAACCCGCCCGCAACCTGCCTGGATTGGTGAATGTCCTTGTCGACTTATCGTCTTCCTTAAGAGGGTGTTCCGGGCTCGCCGCCCAGATGTCGGTGTTTCTCCCGCAATTTGTATTTCATCAGCTTGCCGGATGGAGTGCGTGGCAGTTCTTCGGCCATGACCACATGCTTTGGGCACTTGTAGCCGGCCAGGTGCTGTCGACAGTGACCGATCACCGCGTCCCTGTCCAGGCCGGCCCCGGCCTTGGGGACGATGACGGCGCAGACGCTTTCGATGAATTTCGCGTCGGGCACGGCAATCACCGCGACCTCGCGGATGTCGGGGTGGCGCATGAGTATGTCTTCGACTTCCGTGGGATAGACGTTCTCCCCGCCGGTCCGGATCATGTCCTTCTTGCGCCCGGCGATGCAGAGTAGGCCGTTGTCGGTGAGGCGGCCGAGGTCGCCGGTACGGCACCAGCCGTCGACGAAGGTTTCGCGGTTGGCGTCGGGTCTTTGCCAGTAGCCGCTGCAGACCACCGGGCTGCGTATCCAGATTTCTCCCTGATCGCCTCCCGGGACCATTTTACCTTCGTCGTTTCGCAGGGATATTTCGGTAAACGGCATGGGTCGGCCCACGCTTTCCGGGTGCTGCAGCGTTTCCTCGCCGGTGGAGCAGGCGGCGATGGGGGTTCCCTCGGTGAGGCCGTAGACCTGGATGATCTCGATCCAGGGGTGGCGTTGTTGCAGGGTCCGGGTCGCCCAGGGCAGCAGCGGGTCGCCGCCGGAGAGGATGCGCTTGAGGCTGGAGAGGTCGTAGCCTGCGGCTTCCTGTTCCTCCAGTTGTGCCAGTTCATAGATCATGAAGGGGAACAGGAACAGGTCGGTGACCTTGCGTTTCTGGACGATCTCGAGCACCCGCCGGATGGAGAAGCCGCCGCTTTTCAGCACCACGGCATGACCACCGACACCCAGCGCGGCGCTGGTGAGATCCTCCACCGCGCCGACGTGGTACATGGGGCCTGTGGTCATGGCCACGGTGTTCTCGTCGAGCCCCCATTGCAGCGCCTGCATGGCGGTGAACCAGAGCGTGTTGGCGTGGTTCCACAGGGCACCCTTGGGACGGCCGGTGGTGCCGGAGGTATACATGAGCATGGCGGGGTCTTCGGGCCCGGGCCGCTCGCATCGCGGGTGCCCGTCGCTGGCCTGTTCCATGACGCTCCACGGTTCGGCCCAGTCGGGCAGCGGGGCGTTGTCGTAAGTGTGTGCGACATAATGTCGCACCGGAAGGCCGGCACGTATGCCGTCCAGCGTGTCGGTGAAGCTGGTGTGGAAGCAGAGGGCGGCGCAACCGGAGTCGGTGATGGCGAATTCCAGTTCCTCGGCGGTCAGCCGGAAGTTCAGCCGCACGGCGATGGCGCCGATGCGGGTGACGGCCAGGTACAACGCCCAGTATTCCAGCCCGTTGTAGAACAGGATCCCAACCCGGTCACCCTTGCCGATACCACGTTCCAGCAGGGCGTTAGCGCAAGCGTTGACACGTCCGTGCAATTGGTCATAGGACCAGGTCTCGCCGTCCTCGAAGGAAACGGCGGGCCGCTCGCCTTCAATACGGCTGCAGGGCCACTGACTGCGGCGGGTAATGAAGCCGATATCCATGATTCTCTCCAATCGCTCCCGTAGGGTGCCCAGAGCGCAGCGATGCGCACTGGTGGGTGGTTTCGTTCCGGCCGCTGCCGGGATGTTTGCTTCCGGACACGCCGTAAACCCATCCCTGGGGGCTTGTCGGCGAGGTCCCTCTCGCCGACAGTCCGGAAGCAAACATCCCGCCATCGGCCTGGGTTCGGGGGCTCTCCGTTATCCGGCCTGTGGCCGGACTGATCGGAACCGCCTCTAGGAACCGCGACCGCGCCTAGGCCGGGAGTGGGGACATGTCTGCGGACTGTCGGCCGGAGGGACCCGGCCGACAAGCCCCCATGGATGGGTTTACGGCGTGTCCGCAGACATGTCCCCACTCCCGGCCGGAACGAAGCCCCGGTGCGCATCGCTGCGCTCTGGGCACCCTACGTCTTGTGCAACTAGCTTGACTGTTTCGCGGCCAGCGCCTGGGCGACCTTCGATGCTGGCGTCTTGCCCAGGTGCTGGCAGATCCAGCGGCCCGTGCTGGCCAGCGCGTCCAGGTCGACGCCGCTGCGGATGCCCATGCCGTTCAGCATGTACACCACGTCTTCGGTGGCCACGTTGCCCGAAGCGCCGGCGGCGTAGGGGCAGCCGCCCAGGCCGGCCACGGAGCTGTCCAGCGTGCGAACGCCGAGTTGCATCACGGCCAGCAGGTTGGCCAACGCCTGGCCGTACGTATCGTGGAAATGCGCCGCGAGGCGCTCCAGGGGAACGCGTTCCGCCACGGCATCGATCATGCGCTGGGCCTTCAGCGGCGTACCCACGCCGATGGTGTCGCCCAGCGAGATCTCGTAGCAGCCCATCCGGTAGAGCGTGTCCGCAACATGGGCGACCGTTGCGGGCGCGATCTCCCCCTCGTACGGGCAGCCCAGCACGCAGGAGACGTAACCGCGCACCCGCACCCCGTCCGCCTTCGCCTTGTCCATGATCGGGGCGAAGCGCTCCAGGCTCTCGTCGATGCTGCAGTTGATGTTCCTCTTCGAGAAGCTTTCGGAGGCGGCGCCGAACACCGCCACTTCCCCCGCGCCGGCCGCCACCGCGTTGTCGTAGCCCCTGATGTTCGGTGTCAGCACCGGATAGTTCACGCCAGGCTTGCGGCGGATGCCGCGGAGCACCGCGTCATGGTCCGCCATCTGCGGCACCCACTTGGGCGAGACGAAGGCGGTGGCCTCCACGGTCTGCAGACCGGTATCCGCCAGCCGATGGATCAGCTCCAGCTTCACCTCTGCGGGGATCACCGCGGATTCGTTCTGCAGGCCGTCGCGAGGACCGACCTCGACGATCTTCACACTGTCGGGCAGATTCATCGCCTACCTCGTCGGTCATCAGGACCGGTTGTGTTGTTCGTTCAGGTGGATATCGCCGCGCTCCATCCACCCTACGCCGAATCGAGACCTGCGCAGGGTGTGCAGGCTTTCAGCTTGCGTACCGGCCCGGGCGGGGAATGGTGCGCACCACCTTGTGGTGCACACCCTACGCTTGAGCGGTGCGCATCGCTGCGCTCTGGGCACCCTACGGTCGTTAATCGCCGCTGGCGATGGCCAGCAGTTCCGCGCCCTCGCTGACCTGGTCGCCGGCGGCGTAGTTCACGTGGTCCACGACGCCGTCGGCGAAGGCGCGGATGGTGTACTCCATCTTCATTGCCTCCAGCACCAGCAGGGCGTCCCCTTCCTTTACCGTATCACCCGGCTTCACGTGCACGGCCCGGATCATGCCCGGCATCGGCGCGGTCAGGCTGCCCTCGCTGAGCTCATCCTCCATGCCGGCCACCAGCGGGTCGTGTACCACCAGTTCCCGCATCTCGTCGCCAACCACCGTCGTGAGCTGCTGGCCGTCGCGGAGCACCAGGGCATCCAGATGCATGCCGTTCAGGGCCATGCGGAGCCGGCCGTCCTCACGGAGTTCACCGGTCACACGCACGTCACCGCCGGGCAGTTCCAGCACGAAACAGTCGTCCCGGTAATGCGCCACCACCTCCAGGTCCTGCTCGCCATCCAGGAAATGCAGGGTATGGAAATTGTCGCTGTTCGGTCGCCAGCCGTCGGTCAGGTTCCAGGGCGACCAGGGGTCACCGGAGGCCGCGGCCCGCTGCTCGGCCTCACGGTCCACGTTCAGCAGCTCGAACAGCGCGCTGGCCGCCAGCACCCGATCACTGACCGCACCGGGCTGCGGAAAGAGGGCATCGTGGTGTGTGTCGATAAAGCCGGTATCCACGCCGCCCTCGACGAAGGCGGGGTGTGTAGCCACGCGGGTCAGGAAGGCGGCGTTGGTGGTGGTACCCACGATCACATAGTCGCGTAGCGCGTTGCAAAGCCGTTTCAGCGCCATGCCGCGGTCCACGTCCCAGACCACCAGCTTGGCAATCATCGGGTCGTAATGCACCGATATCGCATCGCCCTCGCGTACCCCGGTGTCGATGCGCACGTGAGCGCCTTCGGCGGGTGCGCGCAGATGCCGGATGGTGCCCGTGGCGGGCAGGAAGTCCCGTGCCGGGTCCTCGGCGTAGATGCGCGCCTCGAAGGCGTGGCCGCGAATACGCAGATCCTGCTGCGCGCAGGGCAGGGGCGCGCCTGCGGCGACACGAAGCTGCCATTCCACCAGATCCTGCCCGGTGATGAATTCGGTGACCGGATGCTCCACCTGCAGCCGTGTGTTCATCTCCATGAAATAGAAGGCGCCGCGGGCATCCATGATGAATTCCACCGTACCCGCGCCGACATAGCCGATGGCCCGCGCGGCCGCCACCGCCGCCTGGCCCATTTCCTCGCGCCGGGCTTCGCCCAGCCCGGGGGCCGGCGCTTCCTCGATCACCTTCTGGTGACGCCGCTGTATGGAGCAGTCTCGCTCGAACAGGTGCACGGTATTCCCAAGCGTGTCGGCGAACACCTGGACTTCGACGTGGCGCGGCTGCAGCAGGTATTTCTCGATCAACACATGCTCGTCGCCGAAGGCGGAGGCTGCCTCGCGTTTTGCCGCCGCCAGCGCCTCGCGGAAATCCTTCGGCTCATCCACCCGCCGCATGCCCTTGCCGCCGCCACCGGCCGAGGCCTTGATCAGCACCGGGTAGCCGATATCCCCGGCGACCGCCGCCAGATGTTCGGGATCCTGGTCGTCGCCGTGGTAGCCGGGTACCAGCGGCACGCCGGCCCTTTCCATGATCGCCTTGGCAGCGCTCTTCGAACCCATGGCCTCAATGGCGTTCACCGGTGGCCCGATGAACACCACGCCGGCCTCCTCGCAGGCGCGGGCGAAGCGGGCATTCTCGGACAGGAAGCCGTAGCCGGGGTGGATGGCCTGGGCACCGCTGCGCTTTGCAGCCTCCAGCACGCGCTCGATATTCAGATAGCTCTCCCGCGCTGCCGCAGGGCCGATCAGCCATGCCTCGTCGCAGGCCGCCACATGCATGGCGTCGGCATCGGCCTCGGAATACACGGCCACCGTCCTCACGCCCAGGGCCCGGCAGGTGCGCGCGACCCGGCAGGCGATTTCCCCGCGGTTGGCGATCAGGATCTTGTCGAACATCTGCGTTTTGTCCTCTTCGCTTCGCGGCGTCGCGTCATCGGGTCCATGACGGCTTGCGCTTTTCCAGGAATGCGCCGATGCCGTCCTGGCCCTCGGGGCTGACCCGGATGTCGGCGATCCGTCGCGAGGTGTCATCCATCATGGCTGCATCGACCACGCCGCGGCTGACATCGCGGGCCAACTGCTTCGCCGCCGCCATGGCCAGCGGGCCGTTGCCCTGCATCTGTGCGGTGAGTTCGCCGATGCGCGCATCCAGTTCATCGGCGGGCACGACCTCGTGCACCAGGCCGATCCGACGGGCCTCCGTGGCATCGAAGCGCTCCGCGGTGATGAAGTAGCGGCGCGCGTGCTTCTCGCCCATGCACTTTGTGACATAGGGGGAGATGGCCGCTGGAATCAGCCCCAGCTTGACCTCGGACAGGCAGAACGAGGCGGCCTCGGAGGCAACGGCGATATCGCAGCAGGCCACCAGCCCGACGCCGCCGCCGAAGGCGGCGCCCTGGACCCGGGCGATGGTCGGCTTGGCCAGTGCATCCAGCGTTTCCATCAACTCGGCCAGTGCCATGGCATCGCGGTAGTTGTCCTCCCGGCTGTACGAGGCCATGCGTTTCATCCAGTTCAGGTCGGCTCCCGCGGAGAAGCTCTTGCCGGCACCGGCAAGGATCACCACGCGGACCGGGTCCAGCCCCTCCAGCCGCTTCAATTCGGCGGTCAGCTCGCCGATCAGCCCGTCGTCGAAGGCGTTGTGCCGGTCCGGCCGGTTCAGCGTCAGCGTGGCGATGCCGTCGTCAATGGTCGTCTTGAAGCTGGGTTCTTGCATTGGGTCCTCACATACTCACATGCGGAACAGGCCGAAGCGGGTTTCCTCCACCGGCGCGTTCAGGCTGGCCGAGATGCCCAGGCCGAGCACCCGGCGCGTATCTGCGGGATCGATAACGCCGTCATCCCAGATGCGTGCGGTCGCGTAATAGGGATGACCCTGGTGCTCGTACTGCTCGCGGATGGGCTGCTTGAATGCGTCTTCTTCCTCCGCGGGCCAGTCCTTGCCCTGGCGTTCCAGCCCGTCGCGGCGCACCTGCGCCATCACGTTGGCGGCCTGTTCACCACCCATGACGGAGATGCGTGCGTTCGGCCACATCCACAGGAAGCGCGGCGAATAGGCGCGGCCGCACATGCCGTAGTTGCCGGCGCCGAAGCTGCCGCCCAGGATCACGGTGAACTTCGGCACCTTGGCGCAGGCCACGGCGGTGACCATCTTGGCGCCGTCCTTCGCTATGCCGCCCGATTCGTACTTGCGTCCCACCATGAAGCCGGTGATGTTCTGCAGGAACACCAGCGGGATACCGCGCTGGCTGCACAACTCGATGAAATGCGCCCCTTTCAGGGCCGACTCCGAGAACAGCACACCGTTGTTGGCCACGATACCGACCGGATAGCCGAAGATGTGGGCGAAGCCGCAGATCAGCGTGGTGCCGTACAGCGCCTTGAACTCATCGAACTCGGAACCGTCGACGACGCGGGCGATGATCTCCCGCACGTCGTACGGCGTGCGCGTATCGGCCGGCACCACACCGTAGATTTCCGATGGGTCGTGAAGTGGCGGGCGGGCGGGGCGTACGTCGAGCCCGATCCGCTTGCGACGGTTCAGTTTCGCCACCGCCCGCCGGGCCAGGCCGAGTGCGTGAGCGTCGTTCAGCGCATAGTGGTCGGTCACGCCGGAGACCCGGGAATGCACATCGGCACCGCCCAGGTCCTCGGCCGAGACCACCTCGCCTGTGGCTGCCTTCACCAACGGCGGGCCGGCGAGGAAGATCGTGCCCTGCTCCTTGACGATAATGCTTTCCTCGGCCATGGCGGGCACGTAGGCGCCGCCGGCAGTGCAGGAGCCCATCACCACCGCGATCTGCGGTATGCCCATGGCCGACATATTGGCCTGGTTGAAGAATATGCGTCCGAAATGGTCGCGGTCCGGAAACACCTCGTCCTGGTTCGGCAGATTGGCGCCGCCGGAATCAACCAGGTAGATGCAGGGCAGATGATTCTGCTGCGCCACCTCCTGCGCCCGCAGATGCTTCTTCACCGTCACCGGATAATACGTGCCGCCCTTCACCGTGGCGTCGTTGGCGACAATCATGCACTCCCGCCCCGACACCCGGCCGATACCGGTAATGATGCCGGAGGAGGGCACCTCGTCCTCGTACATGCCGCCGGCCGCAAGCTGCGACAGCTCCAGGAACGGCGAACCCACATCCAGCAGCACCTGGATGCGGTCCCTCGGCAGCAGCTTGCCGCGGGCCAGATGCCGCTCCCGTGCCTTCTCGCCGCCTCCCTGCCGAACCCGCTCCACCCTGGCCCGCAGGTCGTCCACCAGCGCCTGCATCGCTGCCTGGTTGGACGCGTATTCATCGCTGCGCGTGTTGATCTTGCTCTTGATGACCGACATCGTTTACTCCAAGTCGAGGTTCCGGCCAATGCGGTGACCACGAGGCCGGGGCGGGGTGTCTGTCCGGGACTGTCGACGGGAGGGACCCCGTCGACAAGCCTCCATGGATGGATTCACGGCGTGTCCCGGACAGACACCCCGCCCCGGCCGTCCCCCGCTATAGTCTGTTCTGGCCCGGCCCGCTACAGCTCGCTCAGGCGGTTTCCCCAAACAGTTCCCGCCCGATCAGCATCCGCCGGATCTCCGACGTGCCGGCACCGATCTCGTACAGCTTCGCATCCCGCAGCAAACGCCCGGTCGGATACTCGTTGATGTAGCCATTCCCGCCCAGCGCCTGAATCGCCTCCAGCGCCATCCAGGTAGCCTTCTCCGCCGCGTACAGAATGGCCCCGGCTGCATCCTTCCGCGTCGTCTCGCCGCGATCGCAGGCCGCGCCCACTGCGTATACGTAGGCCCGGCAGGCGTTCATCGTGGTATACATGTCCGCCACCTTGCCCTGCATCAGCTGGAACTCCCCGATCGGCTGGCCGAACTGCTTGCGCTCGTGAATATAGGGGATCACCGCATCCATGCAGGCCGCCATGATGCCCAGCGGCCCGGCCGCCAGCACGGCGCGTTCGTAATCCAGACCGGACATCAGCACCCGCGCGCCCCTGCCCACCTCGCCCAGCACGTTCTCTTCCGGTACCTCGCAATCCTGGAACACCAGTTCACAGGTGTTGGACCCGCGCATGCCCAGCTTGTCCAGCTTCTGCGCCGTCGAGAACCCCTTCATGCCGCGTTCGACGATAAAGGCCGTGATACCGCGGGAACCGGCCTCCGGGTCGGTCTTCGCGTACACCACCAGGGTGTGCGCATCCGGCCCGTTGGTGATCCACATCTTGTTGCCGTTCAGCACGTAATGGCCACCGCGCTTCTCGGCGCGCAGCTTCATGCTCACCACATCTGAACCAGCACCCGGCTCGGACATGGCCAGCGCGCCCACATGCTCGCCGGACACCAGCTTGGGCAGATACTTGCGGCGCTGTGCCTCGGTGCCGTTCAGCCGGATCTGGTTCACGCACAGGTTCGAATGGGCACCGTACGACAGGCCGACCGACGCGGAAGCGCGGGAAATTTCCTCCATGGCCACGATATGCGCGAGATAACCCATGCTGCTGCCGCCGTATTCCTCCTCGACGGTGATACCCAGCAACCCCATGTCGCCGAATTTCCGCCACAGATCAGCTGGAAAGACGTTGTCCCGGTCGATGTCGGCGGCGCGCGGTGCAATGTGCTCGGCGGCGAACCCGGCCACGCTGTCGCGCAGCATCTCGATCTCCTCGCCCAGCCCGAAATTCAGGGAAGGGAACTGAATCATGTTGAAGCTCCTCGCTTGGTGCGCCGATGCAGCCCTACGGCTTCATCCACGGAAATCTTGCCGTCCCTGGCGATGGAAAGGGCGCCGGTTCAGGCGCCCTGCGTCTTGCGCTCCTTCCGACGCTCCTGTTCATCCAGCAACTGCCTGCAGTAGCTGTAGGATTGTTCGAGTTCGTTCAGGGCATCCTCAAGGTCCTGCTGCTGGCGGACCAGTTGCTCGCGCTTCTCATCCAGCACGCCGAGGTAGTAGCGGAGCTGCTTGGCTTCGCCATGGGCCTGGTCGTACAGCACGAAGGTTTCGCGGATCTCGCTCAGCGTGAAACCCAGCCGCTTGCCGCGCAGGATCAGCTTCATCCGTGCGCGGTCCCGGCGGCGATACAGGCGCCGGGAGCCCACACGGATGGGAGAGAGCAGGCCCTCGCCTTCCCAGAAGCGGATCGAGCGCGTGGTCACATCGAATTCCCGCGCCAGCTCGCCGATGGTGTAGGTGGTCCCCTTTACCGCGCTCTCTGCGCTATCCTGCTGCGCTTCGTCCTGCATCGTGTTATCGCACCTCGGACAATACGTTCGAATAGGCAAGTATGTTATCGTTTACGTAAACGTAACAAAATTCCCGTTTCCTGCCCATAGAAGGGAAAGACCGGTGCAGTCTCGGAACCCTGACTACCGGAGCCGCGTCGCGGCCATTATCGACAAGGCCAACTTCATCCGGGAGCTGGGCCTCACCCTGCAGGGCTGCGGGCCGGGCTGGTGCGAGACGCTGCTGCCGGTGGAGCCGCGACACTGGCAGCAGGATGCTTACGTGCACGCCGGGGTGCAGGGCGCCATCGCCGATCATACGGCGGGGGCGGCGGTTGCCACCCTGATCGCTGCCGACGAGATGGTGCTCACCATCGAGTTCAAGCTGAACCTGCTGCGTCCCTCGGTGGGGGAGGTGCTGCGTTGCCGTGCGGAGGTGCTTCGGCCTGGCCGTAGCGTGATCGTGGCCGAGTCCTGGGTCCATGTCCGGCAGGGAGGCGCGGAAAAGCTCTGCGCCAAGGCCACCGTGACGTTGACCGCGCTGCCCGGACGGGACTGACCACGGCGCGCCGTTCATCATGCCAGCCAGCGCTTGCGGCGCCGGTAATGCTTGACGTTGTGGTAGTCCACCTTGCCGGCGCCTCCCAGATAGAACTCCTGTACGTCGGGATTCTGCTTCAGCACCGCGGCCTCGCCGCTCATCACCACATGGCCGTTCTCGATCAGGTAGGCATGATCGACGATTTCCAGTGCCGCGGCGGCATTCTGTTCCACCAGCAACACGCTGACGCCCTGCTGCACGTTGATCTCGCGGATGATCTCGAAGATCTCCTCCACCAGCAGGGGTGCCAGGCCGAGGCTGGGTTCGTCCAGCATGATCAGCTCCGGCTCCGTCATCAGCGCGCGGCCGATGGCGAGCATCTGCTGTTCGCCGCCGGACAGATAGCCGGACTTGGTGCGGGCTCGCTCCCGCAGGCGCGGGAAATAGGTGAAGACCTGTTCCTTCAGTTCGGCATAGCGCTGGCGGCTACCCTTGCTGGGAAAAGCTGCCAGCAGATTATCCTCCGGCGTCAGGTGCTCGAAGATGCGCCGGCCTTCCAGGACGTGTACCAGGCCCATGGCAACGCGAGCCGGTGCGCCCAGCGGTACGATGTTGCGGCCCTGGAATTCCACCGTGCCGCGCGTGACCTCGCCGCGCTCCGGTGCCAACAACCCGCTGACGGTCTTCAGCGTGGTGCTCTTGCCGGCGCCGTTGGCGCCCAGTAGGGCCACCATGCCGCCCTTGGGGACGTCCAGCGAGACGCCCTTGATGGCGAGAAAGACCTTGTCGTAGACCACTTCCACATTGCTGAGACTGAGCAAGGGGCGGGCCCCCTCCGGCGCCGATTGGGATTGCGCTGCCTGGTCGTTCATCTGCGTACCCCGGTTGTCGTTTCCTGAATTGCCGGCTGCTTTCCGCAACACACGCCCGTGCATGCGTTCCGGAAAATCCCCGCAAGGCCAAGACCCGGGCTGGAACCCGGCAGGGCGCCAGCCCGGCACGTAACAACGGCTAGCGGCCTTCGCGGAAGCCGGCGGCGTCCTTCTCGATTTCCTCCCAGACAATGTCCTGGTGGGCATTGAACCAGTCGGTGACCGGCTCCCAGGCCGATCCGTTCCAGCGGGACACGCGACCATAGCCGCCACCCTGGTGGTCTTCCCCGGTGAGGGTGATCGGCGGCATCATGCCTTCGGCATCGAAGCCCTCGATCATCTCCATGCCCCGGCGCAGCTTGTCGCCGGTGAGCGGGGCGCCGAATTCCTCCAGCGCGATGCGGGCGCCTTCCACGGCCACCGCCATGGAGGCGACGCCGATGTTGTAGTAGGTAGTGCCCACGTTCTCACGGGGCCCCGCGCCATGCCCGGGTTCGACTACCTTTTCCATGATGCGCTGCATGATCGGGTAATCGGTGCCGGTGGCCACCGCTTCGAAGCGTTTCACGCCTGTGGCGAGATCGGTGCCGACCGTGCGCGCGTCCGTTTCCGCCATCCAGACGACGGACAGGATGTTCTCCTGCGGAATGCCGTTGCGGATCGCCTCCCGCACGGACACCGGCTGGCCGCCGCCCGCACCCCAGAGAATCACGTAATCCGGCCGGAACCGGCGGACGTCGGACCAGGTGGCGGACTGCTCGTTACCCGGGCTGGGATAGGCGAAGGTACGCATCTCGAAGCCCTTGCGCTCCGACAGTTCCCGGAGCACGGGTACCGGCTCCCTGCCGAACGGGGAATCGATATAGACATGGGCGATGCGCTTGCCCTCCAGGCCGCCGCCATGATTGTCGATGTAGTCGGCCAGCAGGGCGGCCTGGGACCAGTAGGTGGCCATCATCGGGAACACGAACGGGAAGGTCTGGCCGTCACTGGCGTCGCCGCGGCCATGGAGCACCGTGATCATCACGACCTGGTCCTCCAGGACGCGGTTGACCGCGGCACGGGACACCGGCGTGCTGAGGAAATCCACCAGTACCGCGCCTTCACGGCGAGCGCGGTTGTAGGCCTCGATACCGCGTTGCGGTTCGTTGCCGGTATCGCGGATCAGGGCTTCGAACGTATGGCCGTTGATACCGCCTTCCTGGTTGATCAGCGTCAGGTAGTCACGCTGTCCCTGATTGTACTCGTCGGTGACGAACGTATAGACCGCGGTGAAGTCCTGCAATAGCGCAAACTTGATGGTGTCGTCTGCCTTGGCTGCACCGGTGATGCCGACGGCCGCCATGGCCGCCGCACCGGCAAGGCCTTTCAGTAAGCCTTTCATTGTCATCTCCTCCTACGCACGTATAAGCACCCGCAAGCGGGAGCAACCGGCCCTAGCTTTGGGTATGCCGGAAGGGCCAAACCAGGAAATATTTCCGAATGTTGTCGTAGATCTTCGCCAGCCCCAGGGGCTCGAACAGGATGAAGCCGATGATCAGCCCGCCGTAGACCATGAGCGGAATATGGGCGAGCAGGTTGGAGGATACGGTCAACCAGCCCGCGACCGCCGCGTACGCCACGATATTGGTCAGGAAGATGGGCATCAGCAGCACGAAGCCGGCGCCGAGGAAGGCGCCGATCACGCTACCCAGGCCGCCCACCAGCACCATGGCGACCAACTGGATGGAGACGTTGAAGCCGAACTGCTCCGGCGTGACCGCCTGATAGTAGCAGAAGGCCAGCACGGCGCCGCTGACGCCCCCCAGGAAGGAACTGGTGAAGAAGGCAAGCAGCTTGTACTTGAACGGGTTCACGCCGATCACCGAGGCGGCGAAGTCCTTGTCCCGCACTGCCACCAGGGCGCGGCCGAAACTGGTCCGCTTGATGTTCAGCACCAGCAGCGTGACGATCACCGCCCACAGCAGTGCGCCGAAGTATAGTGCGGTATCTCCCTGGAGCGGAATGAACAGCAGCCGGACGTCGGGCGTGCTCAGCGTGGCCTGGGCGCCGCCGGAGATCGCCGGCACATTGATGATGGTCCAGTCCACCAGGTACTGCATGGCCAGCGTGGCCATGACCAGATACAGGCCTTTTACCCGCAGCGCGGCTGCCCCGAAGATACAGCCGATCACTGCCGACATCAGCCCGGCGCCGATCAGTGCGAGTTCGAACGGCACGCCGGCCCGGGTCAGGTGGATGCTGGTATACGCACCGATGGCCATGACCGCGGCGAAGCCGAAATGGAGCTGGCCGGCAATGCCCATCAGCAGCGTCAGCGAAAGCGCTGCCGCGCTCCAGATCAGCCAGGGCAGCATGTAGCTGGTCAGGTACAGGTCGGACATGTAGAGCGGCGCGGCCACGGCCAGGGCCAGCAGCAGCCAGACGATGCGCTGGTCGGTGGGCAGCGGCCACAGGCGGCGAGCGGTCTGGTAGCGGGTGTGGTGTACGCCGGATTGTCTGTAGAACATGGACTCAGACCCTCTCGATATCTTCGCGGCCGAACATGCCGTGGGGGCGGAAGATGATGGTGAGCAGGATGATCAGCGATGTGACCACGTCGCGCGTGCCGCCACCCACCAGCGGGTCGACATAGCCGGGAATGACGCTGCCGAGGATGCCCACGATCAGGCCGCCGACCAGCACGCCGTAGATGCTGTCCAGCCCACCCAGGATGACCACCGCAACAGCCGGGAACAGCAGCATGGACAGTGTCCAGTCCACGCCCTGCACCGAGCCCCACAGGGCGCCGGCGGCGACCGCCGAGACGCCGGCGATACCCCAGGAGATGCCGATGGCCTTTTCCACCGAAATGCCCACCGACCAGCTCGAAACGTGGTCGTCGGACACGGCGCGCAGCTTGGTGCCAAGCCGTGTCCGGAAAAACAGCAACGAGAGCACGATCATGGCGACCGCGATGATGCCGCCGATCAGGTATTCGCGGTTGATGAACACGTCACCGACGATGATGGGCATCATGTCGATCCCCAGGCTGATCGGCTTCGGCGCGGCGCCGAGGAAGCCCGGGCCGAGGCCACGCAGGAAGATCTCCAGGCCCAGGGTCAGCATGACGATCATGATGATGGGCTGGCCGACCATCTTGCGCAGCAGTAGCCGCTCGGCCAGCAGGCCGAAGACGAACATCACCACCACGGCGATGGCGATGGAGGCGTACACCGGCAGGCCCATCATGCTGGTGAACATCCAGATCACGTAGGCGCTGATCATCACCATGGCCCCCTGGGCCAGGTTGGGCACGCCGGCGGATTTGTAGATCAGCACGATGCCCAGCGCCACCAGGCTGTACATCAGACCGGTCAGCGCGCCGTTGATCAGCAGTTCGAAGAAGTAGCTGAAATCCATGATCAGTTCCCCCCGCTCACGTCGGCCACGGCGAGTTGCCGTTTCAGCACGCCGGATTCGCCGGTCTCGTAGGTGATGCGAGCCTCGTAGTGCACCGACTCGCTGCCGTCGTAGATCGCCTGGATGATCGGCGCATAGTTCTCGTCAATGACGTTGCGGCGCAGCTTGCGGGTCCGGGTGACCTCGCCGTCGTCCGGGTCGAACTCCTTGTGCAGGTTGACGAAACGGCGGATCTTCAGCGCATCCGGCAGCACCTCGTTGACGTGGCGGACGACCCGGTTGATCAGCCGGTACACCTCCGGTTTCTGCGACAGATCGGCAAAGGAGGTGTAGGGCACGCCGTTCTCCTCGGCCCAGTGGCCCACCGCGCTGATGTCGATGGCCACCAGTGCCGCCAGATAATCGCGGTCCTTGCCGAGAATGCAGACGTCCTTGATGTACTGGCTGAACTTCAGGCGGTTTTCCACGTAGGTGGGAATGAAGCGTTCGCCGCTGGCGGTGTAAACCACCTCGGAGACACGGCCCAGCACCACCACCTGGCCGTCATCCTCGACCTGTCCGGCATCGCCGGTGTGCAGCCAGCCGTCCTGCAGCGTTTCGGCAGTCGCGTCCGGTTTCTTGTAGTAGCCGTCGAAGACGTTGTCCCCGCGCATCAGGATTTCCCCTTCCTCGCTCAGCTTGATCTCGATGCCGGGGAACGGCTTGCCCACGGTGTGGAGCTTGATTGCATCGGGATCCTGGGCGGCGGCCAGGGCGCAGTTCTCGGTCTGGCCGTAGAACTGCCGCAGATTCAGCCCCAGCGCGCGGAAGAACAGGAAGACGTCCTCGCCGATGGCCTCGCCGGCCGTGTAGGGCCGCTTGACGCGGGCCAGGCCGAGCTGGTCCTTGATGGGGCCGTAGACCAGCACTTCTCCCAGCGCCCTCCGGAGCCGATCCAGCGGGCCGGGGTGTCCGCCCTCCAGCCGGCGGCGTTCCAGTTCCACCGCAAAAGGCATGAAGCGGTTGTAGAGCCAGCGTTTGAAGGGGGAGGATTCGTCGATGCCGACCTGGATGCGGGTCAGCATGTTGGACCAGGCACGCGGCGAGCTGAAATACAGCGTCGGTGCAATTTCCCGCAAATCGTGCAGCGCGGTTTCCTGGCGCTCGGGGATGTTCACCGAGAAGCGCAGGACCAGTGCGGCGCCGATGGAGAAGATAAAGTCGCCCACCCACGCCATCGGCAGGTAGGCCATGTGCACCTCGCCCTCGCGAAAGTACCCCGCCGCGGCTGCGTTGCGCACGCCGGAGAGGATGTGGCCGTGCTTCAGCGGAATGCCCTTGGGCGCCCCGGTTGTGCCGGAGGAATGGAGCAGCACGGCGACATCGTGCACCGTGGCCCGGGTCAGTAGTTCCCGCTCCAGCGCCGGTTCCTGCGCCAGGCGTTCCCGGCCGCGTTCGAGAATGTCGGCAAAGGCGATGACGCCGGGTGGTTCCTTGCCGGCAAGCCCACGGGGGTCGTCATAGATGACGTGTTCCAGCCCCTCGTAACCCTGCTCGCGGATACCCAGCAGCTTGTCGACCTGTTCCTGATCCTCGGCCAGCGCGAAGCGGATGTCCTCGCGCTGCATCTGGCCCATGATCTCTTCGGGGGTGGTGTCGGGGTAGGCAGGGGAGGGGACGGCGCGGAGCGCGATCGCGCCCAGCATGCCGAAGTACAGCATGGGCCGGTTGTCCCCCAGCACCAGGATGTTGTCCTCCGGCCTGACGCCGAGCGTCTCCAGGCCGGCGGCAAAGCGCAGCACGTGTTCCAGGTACGCGCGCCAGGTATATTCCTGCCAGATGCCGCGGTCCCGCTCGCGCATCGCCACTTCGTCAGCATGGTTGCGGGCATTGTCCGCCAGCAGGTTCAGCAGGTGATCGTCTGCCTTCCAGTGGGGATGCAGGGCGGCGGCTGCCGTTTCCGCCGAAGACTGCTGTTCAGGCTGCATCATGACGTTTCCCGATGTAGGCTGCGACCACGGCCGGGTCGTTGATGGCTTCGCGGGCGGGTCCCTCGGCAATCTTCTCGCCGTTGTTCAGGACCAGCACGCGGTCGCAGATGGCGGTGACCACGTCCATGTGGTGCTCGATCAGCAATACCGTGAGGTCCAGCGCCTCCTGTGCGTCCAGGATGAAACGCACCATGTATTCCTTCTCTTCCTGGTTCATGCCCGCCATGGGCTCGTCAAGAATCAGGAATTTCGGTTCCGCGCAAAGCGCCCGGGCGAGTTCCACGCGCTTCTGCATGCCCAGCGGTATCACGTCCACGGGCTCGTCCCGCACGCTTTCAAGCTGGAGCAGGTCGATGATTTCCTCGGCCTTCTCCCGGTGCGCGATCTCCTCCTTTTGCGCCCACCACCAGTAGAACAGCGAGGCGAGGGCACTTGGACGCATAAAGATGTGTCGGCCCAGCAGGATGTTCTCCAGCACGCTCATGCCGCGGAAAAGCGCCACGTTCTGGAAGGTACGGGCGATGCCCTGCATGGCGACCCGGTGGGGTTTCTGGTGGTTGATGGGCGTGCCGAGAAAGCGGATCTCGCCCTGTTGCGGCGGATAGAACCCGGTAACCGCATTCACCAGCGTGGTCTTGCCGGAGCCGTTCGGTCCCACCAGGCCGAAGATCTCGCCCTGACGGATGGAAATGGAGATGCTTTTCAGCGCCTGCAGTCCGCCGAACCAGCGGCTGACGTTATCGCAGACGAGAACCTGCTCTCCAGCGGCAGCATGCTGATCGGACATGACGTCTCAGCTCCCTTGTCGCTGACTTCATTATTCCGGCGTTCCATTGCAGAACACCGCTCCTCCGTAATCCGGCGGCGGGGCGCACTTAATTTTACGCTTACGTAAACGTCATTCTAGGAGTCAACAAAACCCACCCGCCTGTCGGGTCGTGCGAACAGCGCTGTTCCAGAATCTATCTGTCGTTTACGTAAGCGTCAATAATCATCGTTGTTGCAATGCGACAGTTTCAGGCGTCGCTGATCCGTTGCTGCTGCTCGCGAATTGCGCAGCGTGTCTCATGACGGAACCGGCGTTGTGGGGTAATCTGCCGCTTCCGATCCAATAACACGGACAAATTCAGAATGAGAAACGGACTGTGGTGCATGTTGATGGTGGGGGCGATTGCGGTGCAATCGCAGGTGCTGGCCGCTGAGCCCCAGTGGCGTTCCGATCCTCGCTATGGAACGGTCACGCTGCAGGGCGGGTTTTCCCCCGACCCTCATACGGTGGAAGTGCGGGCAGGGGGTAACCTGCAGGTGGATTCCCGGCTGGCGCCCGACTGTGCCGGCAGTGTGGCAGCCGACCGGCCGGATGTGGATCTGAATTTCGAGCCGGGAACCATGGCATTGTTCATCTACGTGAGCAGCAAGGTCGACACCTCCCTGGTGATCTACGGCCCCGACCGGCGCTGGTACTGCAACGATGATTTCATGGGCGAGGATCCGATGGTGGTGTTTCATAACCCGCCGGCCGGGAACTACAACATCTGGGTCGGCACCTGGGACTCGGACGACCTCGGCGCCGAGGCCATGGTGCATATCTCCGAGTTGAACCCGGCGCGTTGACGCCTCGGTGAGCGTCGCGAGGCCTGCAGCGCCGTGTGCGCTGCGGCCACCCTCTGCCTCTGCTGGCCGCTCGTGCTATTGTAATGCGGCCGGCCCGGCCGGCGCCCCGTATGGCCGAATTCACCTTCCTGAACAACGCGAGGCGTCCCGATGAGCGATGAGCGCAAGCCCATGACACCATCCGAAGCCCGAGCCTACGAGGCCCCCATAAGGCGTCAGATGTGGGCAGGTCTGGCGGTGGGGGCAACGGTGATCGTATTGCTGATCATCCTGGTCATGGAAGCGCGCTATCGCGGTGCGTTGACCGAGCCGCGGAGCAGCCAGGCAATGGACCAGAGGCTGCAGGCCGTTGTGACCGAAATGAGCCCTCTGCCGGAGCCGATACACCGTATCCAGGTGCTGACGCGGGGAGTGCGGGAAGATGAACCGGCGTACGAAGTCCGTTTTTTCAGTCCCGAGGGTGACAAGATCTATCAACTGGCGCGTAGCGCCGACACGATGATGCTCATCCCCTACGGTCCGCGCGAGGGCAGCGCCATCAATTTCGAGGTGGAACTGACGCTGAGCGAGCAGGGCGAGGTGCGGGGGAGCTATCTGCAGGACCGCGGCCTGGATGTGGATTCCTACCAGGCCGTGCTGACCAGCCTGGTCCGGCAGACCCTGATGGCCTTCCATGCACACACCGGCTTCCCCATGCGGATGCACCGTGGCGTTGAGCCGGATCGTGCGGAAATCCGCCAGGGCTGGGAAGCAGTGATCGACTGAAAGCCGGGCCATTCCGGCATATTCATGCATTATCCAGAAAAGGAGATTCCGAACAGTGACTCAACAGGGAAAGCGGTCGGGCCGCCTGCCGGTGGTTCTTGTGGTGCTGGCGTGTGTGATTGCCCTCGTTCTTGCCTCGCCGTACTGGTTTGGCCGCCAGGCCGAGCAGGGGCATGCGCAGTACGCACAGGAAATCCAGGCGTTCCCGTACCTGCAGGTGAGCAATTATCGCTATGAACGAGGCTATCTTGCCTCCGAGGCGCGCTACGAGCTGCTGCTGAGTGACATGGCAGGCCAACTGCTGGATGTGCTCGCGGACGCATTTGAACTGGACGATGAGCCGCTGCGCATCCACGTGGTGGAGCGTCTCCGACATGGCCCGGTGCCCGGCGGCGATACGCTGTTCGCCGCCGCCGCCGTTGATGGGGAACTCTGGGTGGAAGGCAGCCTCACCACCGATGTGCTCCGTTTCGAGGGGGACATCCCTCGCCAGAACTACACCGCAAACGTGGGTTTCGACGGCCTGGTCCAGGGGAGTTGGGGGCCGGTGCTGCTGGACCTGGTCAGCGGCCCGGTATTGCTGCGCGAGAAATGGGATGCACGGTACCGGCTGGAGCAACTCGGTGGTGAGTTCACCCATGATCTGGGCAGTGGGCGATTCCACTCGACCGCGCGGATGGGCACCATCCGTTTCGAGGATCCGGACGGGGTGACCACATCCGAGGAATCCACCACGGAAATGGCCGGCCAGTTCGTCAATGGCCGCATGGGGTGGTTGAAGCTGGAGACCGTTGATCCGCTGACCGTGATCGAGCAGCACAATAGCAACGGCATGCTCCACATGGAGCTGGAAGACCAGCGCACCGAGCTGTCGGTGGATTTCGACTCCCAGGGCCGCTTGCAGGCGCTGAACGGTACGTGGGCACTGGGCGGTCTGCGCGCCGAGGATCCGGAGGAAGCGCTGGACGGTGACGGCATCGCCGTGGTGTTCAACGCCCAGCGGGAAGGCGAATTCGCCTGGTACGGCGGGCTGCGCAGCGCGATGGATCGGCTGGCGATGGCGCAGAACGGTGAAACCGTGCTCGGCGCTCGCGACCTGGCCATGGGGCTCCACTTGCAACCGGCCAGCGCCGATATGTTCCAGCTCCGGTTCGAACTGGCCGGCGAAGACCTGCAGAGCGAAGGTCTGGACCCGATCGGCCTGGAAGTGCAGATGCAACTGGGAGAGCTGCGCCGTGCCGGCTACGAGGATCTCTGGCGGTTGCTCTACCAGCTTGGATATGAGCTCCGACTGGATGACCCATCCATGCCACCGGGCATCATGATGGCGATGAGCCAGGCGGCGTTGGAGATGGTTGGCGAGCGTCCGCATCTGCTGGTGGAGCCGGTCCGCTTCCGGCACGGCGATGCCAGCTCCGAACTGGCGATGGAGGCCCGTGTGCAATTGATGGGCATGATGATGTTTGGCGTGCCCGGGCTGCTGCAGCCGGGCAACGAGCTGCGGTTCTCGGCCGATGTGGCCTCGGAGCTGGTGCGCTCCGGCGTGCAGGAGTACCTCCGGCAGCAGGCCGCCGATTCAGGCTCGGAGCTGTCGCCCGAGGAGTTGCGGGAACTGGCCGACGAACTCATCCGCTCGGAAGTCCAGCCGGTACTGGAGCAGGGTCTGCTCCGTTTCGAGGACGGACGCTATCGGATGTCGATGGAGCTGGAGGACGGCCGTCTCCTGCTCAACGGTGAACCCGCCGACTGGTTGCTGGACAGTTTCTGAGACTGAGAGACTGAACGCAGGTGGACGCGTCCCGCGTCCGCCTGCGTTGTTATCGAACCCTTGTTCAATGGAAGGCAGTCAACGCGATGAGTACACGGGATGCTGCTGCGGGCAGCAATTTCATCCGACAGATCGTTGAGGACGACCTGGCGCAGGGCAGGAACGGCGGCCGCGTCGCCACGCGATTCCCGCCGGAGCCCAACGGCTACCTGCATCTGGGGCACGCCAAGTCCATCTGCCTGAACTTCGGCATCGCCCGCGACTACCAGGGAACCTGCAACCTCCGGTTCGATGACACCAACCCCGAGAAGGAGAACATCGAGTTCATCGAGTCGATCAAGGCGGATGTCCGCTGGCTGGGCTTCGAGTGGACCAATCTGTACTACGCGTCGGACTACTTCGAGCAGCTCTATCAGTACGCTGAAGCGCTGATCAGGGCCGGCAAGGCCTATGTCTGCGATCTGAATGCCGAGCAGATGCGCGAATACCGCGGCACGCTGACCGAGCCGGGCCGCAACAGCCCATACCGCGATCGTTCCGTGGAAGAGAACCTGGACCTGTTCCGTCGCATGCGCGCCGGCGAGTTCGACGACGGCGAACGGGTGTTGCGCGCGAAGATCGACATGGCATCGCCGAACATCAACCTGCGTGATCCGACCCTGTATCGCATTCGCCGCGGTGCCGTGCACCACCAGACCGGCGAAGCCTGGCCCATCTACCCCATGTACGACTACACGCACACGCTGTCCGACGCGCTGGAAGGCATTACCCATTCGCTGTGCACACTGGAGTTCGAGGATCACCGGCCGCTGTACAACTGGTTTCTGGAGAACCTGGACGTGCCCGCCCAGCCCCGGCAGTACGAGTTCGGTCGGCTGAACCTCGAATTCACCGTGCTCAGCAAGAGGAAACTCACCGAGTTGGTCACGGAAGGGCATGTGCGGGGGTGGGACGACCCCCGCATGCCGACTCTGGCAGGGATTCGCCGGCGCGGTTTTCCACCGGCGGCGTTGCGCGACTTCTGCGCCCGCATCGGCGTGACCAAATCCGACGGCATGGTGGAAATGGCCATGCTGGAAAACTCCGTGCGGGAAAGCCTGGATGTCTCCGCGCCCCGCGCCATGGCCGTGCTGCGTCCGCTGAAGGTGATCATCGAGAATTACCCCGAGGACCGGGTGGAAGCGATGTCCGCGGCCAATCATCCCAAGGACGAAAGCATGGGCGCGCGGCAGCTCCCGTTCACGCGGGAGTTGTACATCGACCACGCCGATTTCATGGAGGTCGCACCGAACAAGAAGTACAAGCGCCTGGCGCTGGATGGGGAAGTCCGGCTGCGCAACGCCTATGTCATTCATTGCCACAAGGCGGTGAAGGGCGCTGCGGGCGAGGTGGTGGAACTGCGTTGCACCTATGACGCGGCCACGCTGGGAGCGAACCCGGAAGGGCGCAAGGTGAAAGGTGTCATCCACTGGGTGTCGGCGAGCCACGGCGTGCCGGCGGAGATCCGTCTGTACGATCGTCTTTTCAACACCCCGAACCCCGGCGTGGACAAGGGACGCGACTGGCGGGAGGACCTGAATCCGGAATCGCTGGTGGTGGTGCACGGTGTGGTCGAGCCATCGCTGACGGATGTGGCGGCGCCCGCCGTGTTCCAGTTCGAACGGGAAGGCTACTTCTGCGTGGATTCCCGTGACAGCCGTCCCGGCCAGCTGGTTTTCAACCGGACTATCACGCTGCGGGATACCTGGGCCAAGATCGCCAGCCAGAGCTGAGACCGGCACGGATCAGGTCGTCGCGTTCTCCCCGGCCAGCGTTTCCCGGCAGGCCTGCTGCAATGCCTGCCAGGCCTGATCCCGGGCTTCCTCGCCATCGTCTTCCTGCTTGCACGCCTGTTCCAGCGCCATGGCAAGGCGCGCCAGCCGCTCGTGCCCGAAGCACCCCGCAGCGCCTGCCAGTTTGTGTGATTCCGCGGCGGTCAACCGCGCGTCAGCGGATTCCCAGGCGGTTTCCAGCTCGGCCAGCGCCGCCGGCAAATGCGCGAGAAAGCGGCGGCGTAACTCTTCCAGGCGCTGGTCCGCCGTGGTTGCGGGCGATGGCGGCGGAGACTGCTCGCCACCGGCCGCCCTCAGGTACCGGACCAGGGTGGCGAAGAACGCCCGATTGTCCAGCGGCTTGCCCAGGAAACCGTCAAAGCCCTGCTCCCGTATCCGCGCACGATCCCGGTCCATGACGTGGGCGGTCATGGCCAGGATGGGCTGTTTGTGGCCTCGGCTTCGAATGGCCCGCATGGCATCCACGCCGTTCATGACCGGCATCTGCACATCCATCAGAACCAGGTCCACGTGTTGCTGCTCCATCAGGTCCACCGCTTCGCCGCCGTGGCGGGCCAGCACGGTTTTCGCCCCGGTGCGCTCCACCTGCAACTGCACCAGCGCCCGCGTGTCGTCGCTGTCGTCGGCGATCAGGACCACTCCGTTCAACTGCGGTACGTCATCCTGGTATCGGTGTTTCTCGGGTCGTGCGAAATCCGCCAGGCCCTGCAGCAGTTCCACTTGGTCTTCACCCAGATTGACCGGCAGCGACACCTGGAAACGCGTGCCCTCGTTAGGGCTGCTTTCCACGCGCAACTCGCCTCCCATCCGCTGCGTCAGCTGCTTGGCGATGGACAGGCCGAGGCCGGTACCGCCGTAACGGCGGCTGGTGGATGAGTCGGCCTGGGTGAAGGGCTCGAAGATGCGCTCCAGTTGCTCCGCCTCCATGCCGATGCCGGAATCGGTAATCGTAACCTCCAGGCGCCGACTTTCGGTGTCGTAGCCGACATCCATGCCGATATGCCCCTGTTCGGTAAACTTCACGGCGTTGTTCAGCAGGTTCAGCAGGATCTGGCGTGTCCGCGTGGGGTCACCGACTACCCGCGCGGGCAGGGGGAAACTGTAGCGCAGGCGGAAGTCCAGGCCCTTGTCGGACGCCAGCACGCGGACGTTGCTGTCCAACTCCGCGAACAGCTCCAGCGGGGAATAGTTGAGCTGTTCAAGCGGCAGCCGCCCGGACTCGATCTTGGACAGATCGAGGATGTCGTTCAGCAACGCCAACAGGTGACGGCCGTTGCGCAGGATGATTTCCGCCGCCCTGGCGACCTCGGGCTGGTCCTCCTTGCCCTGCAGCAGGGTTTCCGCGAAGCCGATGATGGCGGTCAGCGGGGTGCGGATCTCGTGGCTGGTGTTGGCCACGAAAACGCCCTTGGCCCGGGCGGACGCCTCCGCCACCTCCTTGCTGCGTTCAAGCGCGGCAATGCGTTCCATCTCCGCTCGCCGCAGGTCCGCCTGGGTCGATTTCAGCGCTCGCAAGGTCTGTTCGATCTCGCGCTTCTGCCGTTCCACCGTGCTGTAAAGTTCCGCGTTGCGGATGGCGTTACCGATGACATCGCACAAGGACGCGGTAATGCTCAGTTGCGCCTCGCTCAGTTCCACCGGGTGATCTATGCTGAACAACCAGGTGACGCCGATAGCTTCTCCTTCTCTGCGGATTGGGAGAAACAGAAACGCCCGGGGCGTCCCCATCAGTTCAAGTGCCTTGCGATCCTTGTCTGACATCGGCAAATGACGGACGGGCATCAGGTCCGGAAAATAGAGGCGTTCGTTGGTCAGATAGACATAGGGCGTGGCCCCGTCACGCTCATCCAGTTCGTAAGGGTTGCTTCGGTAATAGTCTTGCCAGGAGCGCAATACAGGTTCGAAGCGTTCATCCCTGATCTGAAGATGTTTGACAACCAGCTTCTGCTCTTCCCGGATCACTATTCCCGCGAGGTCGAAGGGGAGCCAGTCGAGCAGAGCGGTTGCCAGCAGGGCATTGATGTCGTCCGTGCTGGTGAGTACCCCGACCCGATTGATGAAGTTCATCAGTCGTTGCTGCTGGGCATTGGCGGTCGCAATCTCCGCTTCCTGTCGCAGCACTTCATGCATGCGCTGGGCATTTCTGATCTGGTCCAGAAACAAGGGCAGTCGCTCTTCCAGGCGGTCGACCGCCAAATGATTGATGGCCTCTCCATGCCGGAAGCCAAACAGCACGCCGGCAAACTCACTATCCCGGAACAGCGGGATGGCGGCCAGGGAGCTCAGCGACCAGCGCTTGAAACAGTTTCTGAGCGTCACCGAGTGCCGGTGGAGCCGGTCCCGATTGATGATCCACGGTTTCTGGCCGTTGACCAATTGACGGATTTCCTCCCGGTCCATCATCAACGTGTGACTGCCTTCATAGCTGCTGGCCACGCCCTGGAGATCGCCGTGAAATCGGACCCTTTGGCAGATCAACCGCTCGGTTCCGGGCTCGGGCAGCGCAACGATCCACCCCTGAAAGACATGTTCCCGAGTCAGTTCCTCGTCGAGCAGATCCAGAAGCCCATTGAGTTCGATCGTCCGATTGATACGGCGTGCGAGTTTGATGAGATGCTGCTGTTCGCGATTGCTTGTCTCCAGCTCTGCCAGATTGACCAGCCGCTGAATGGGCGCCTGCATGCCGGAGACCAGGTGGAGCATCTGCTGGCGCCGTTCATGTGGTACGCCGCTGGCGGTTCTGGTACTGCCAAACTGAACGACTGCAATGGTCTGTCCTGACTGGACGACGGGCACCAGAAAGACGCTGCGCAAGCCCAGTATTGCGATTGCCTCGCGATCCAGCATCGGTAACGTTTCAACCAGCGCCGGGGTCAGGCAGGCATGCAGGGGGCGTTGCCGGATCGCAACCGTTGCCGACGAGGAGAGCGATGGATCGAGACGGAAGGGCTGGTGCAAACGCTGATAGGCTTCATCCTGCAGGTCCCGGCCGCAGGTCCTGAGGCCGAAGACCACACCGCGGTGGCGATCGACCAGCTGGATGCCGATGATGTCGGTTTCCCACTGACGTTCGGCATAATCCCGCAGGTCGATCAGGAAATCGTCCAGAGATTCCGCGAGCACGATTCGCCTGAACCATGCGGCCTCATCCCGGCCGGTCGGGCCATCGGACGGCAGGGGGAAATCGTCCATACGCTGAGTCATGCTTCAGCCCTTGTCGCTAACGCTCGTCCATGTGGCGGAGCAGCAACTCCCTGTGCTCCTCCAGAAACCGCTGGCCGGCCTCATAGCCGACCTCAAACAGCCGCTGTACGTTGCTCGCCGACCAGTCCAGGACCTCGTCCAGGTGAGACTCGGGCAGAGCGTAGCGAATCTTGAGGAGTTTCCGCTTGTTCGGCCCGGAATTGTGTTTCAGCTCGAACAGCTTCAGATCGTCCCGCGCGTTGGCGACCAGCGGAATGATCATCGACTGGATCCACGCATCATACAGATTCCTGGGCGTGTGGATCAGCTGCTGAATGCCGAGTATGTCAAATACCACTATGGTGTCCACTTCCGGGTGGCAAGATACCAGCGCACGAAAATTCAATGCATCCTTGGCGGCGCCTTCGAAATAGTCTTTTCCATTCAGACGTTTCGGGGGATAGAGGAAGGGGAACGCCATGGCGGCATGGAAGTGATCGAGCGTAATCTCTGTGCGTGAGAAGTTCTCCATGCGGCGATCGGTGATGTTGTAGGCGTTGATGTAGAACTCGAAATCCAGTTCCCGAAGCCGCTCGAAGTCCACCGCGTCCGTTATCCAGGGAACAGGCTCGCATAACCCCTTGCTCTGGGAGGTCAGATCTGACGGGCTGAACGCTGTGGCGACCAATTCAGCCCAGTCCCCGGGAAAACGACTGCCGTTGGGGCCGGTCATTCCACTGAGCATGCGGTAGAAGGGATTGCTGTCCAGTAGCGAGCGGTAGGCCGCAGCCATGGGGCCCGGCTTCTTGAAGACCTTGTAGTTAACCGGGAAGACATTGTAGATATGATCATCTATGGAACAGTCCAAGGTGGACTTCAACGCGGCAATCGGATCTCCGCCGCGAGGTGCCGCGAACAGCAGGCCCACTACCGCGCCGGCGCCCGAGGTGGAAATCACGTCGAATCGCACATCGGCCTCAGCCAATGCCAGCAGTGCCCCTGACATCAGGGTGCCGTTGGGAGCCCCCCCACTCAGTACCAGTGCAATGGACATGTGAGCTACCCCCCCCTCAAATAGGCAGGGATTAAGCTACATCAATTCGGAAAGTCTGTCGTTGTTTGCAGACAACACGATGGGTCTGGAGGAGAGTATGGTGCCGGGAGCGAGAATCGAACTCGCACTCCCTTTCGGGAACCGGATTTTGAGTCCGGCGCGTCTACCAGTTCCGCCATCCCGGCACGGAGGGCAGCGCCGCAGTATAGGGAAGACTGCGCGAGTCGCGCAACAGGGATCTCCAGGGCGCCTCGCCGCTACCGGGCCTTCCTGCTAGAATGCCGGGCTTTCAAGGCGGCTGTCTCCATGCGTCGAAGCGATTTCACCTTTGATCTTCCCGACGAACTGATTGCGCACCATCCCCTGCCATCGCGCGGGGGAAGCCGGCTGCTGTGTCTGAACGGCCAGGACGGGCGTTGTCAGGACCGCATGTTCCGCGACCTGGAGACGTTGCTGCGCCCCGGCGATGTGCTGGTGATGAACGATACGCGGGTGATTCCCGCCCGCCTGTTCGCCAGCAAGGAGACCGGCGGCCGGGTGGAACTGCTGGTCGAGCGCTTGCGGCCGGGACAACAGGCATTGGTGCATCTGCGGTCCAGCAAGACGCCGAAACCCGGTTCAAGGCTGCTGCTGGAAGGGGGTGGCAGCGCGGTGGTCGAGGGACGGGAAGGCGATTGTTTCGTCCTGGAATTCCAGTTGCCCTGTCCGGTCCTGGAGTACCTGGAAGCGCACGGCCATATGCCGTTGCCTCCTTACATACGACGCGAGGACGTGGCCGCCGACCGGGAGCGTTACCAGACCGTGATCGCCCGGGAGCCCGGCGCGGTGGCGGCGCCTACCGCGGGGCTGCATTTCGATCAGGACATGCTGGAGCGGCTGCGCGGGAAGGGGGTTGAGCTGGCCACGGTCACGCTGCATGTCGGTGCCGGTACCTTCCAGCCGGTGCGTGTCGAGAATCTGGCCGAGCATCGCATGCACAGCGAGTGGCTGCAGGTCGACCAGCCGACCTGCGCGTTGATCAACGATGCCCGGCAGCGCGGCGGCCGGGTCGTGGCGGTGGGGACCACCGTGGTGCGTTCGCTGGAGTCCGCGGCGCGCAGTGGGGAGCTCCGACCATATGCCGGCGAAACCGACATCTTCATCTACCCGGGGTACCGCTTTCAGGCGGTGGACGCGCTGGTCACCAATTTCCACTTGCCGGAATCCACCCTCATCATGCTGGTCAGTGCCTTCGCCGGTTACGAGTACGTCATGGCGGCCTATCGCCATGCGGTGCGCGAGCGCTACCGCTTCTTCAGTTACGGAGATGCCATGTTCATCTGTCCCCCGTCACCGGCGGCGCGTTCCGAGGCAATGTCATGAGCATGCGTTTCGAATTGCTGGGCGAGGATGGTGCCGCGCGGCGGGGGCGCCTGCACTTTCCGCGTGGCACTGTGGAAACGCCCACCTTCATGCCGGTGGGAACCTACGGCACCGTCAAGGCCATGACACCGGAAGACGTGGCCGGCCTTGGCGCCCAGATCGTCCTCGGAAACACGTTCCATCTGATGTTGCGGCCGGGAACGGAGATCATCCGCCTGCATGGCGACCTGCACGATTTCATGCAGTGGCAGGGACCGATTCTCACCGATTCCGGCGGTTTCCAGGTGTTCAGCCTGGGCAAGCTGCGCAAGATCGAGGAACGCGGCGTCACCTTCCGTTCCCCGGTGGACGGCAGCAAGGTGTTCATGGGGCCGGAGGAGTCCATGGAGGTCCAGCGGGCGCTGGGCTCGGACATTGTCATGATCTTCGACGAGTGTACGCCATACCCTGCCACGGAGTCCGAGGCCCGTCGCTCCATGGAGTTGTCGCTGCGCTGGGCCGAACGCAGCCGACGGGCACATGGGGACAACCCCTCCGCACTGTTCGGCATCGTGCAGGGAGGGGTGTATCCGGCCCTGCGCTCGCAGTCGCTGGAGGGGCTGAGGGAGATCGGCTTCGAGGGCTATGCCATCGGCGGTCTCGCGGTGGGTGAGCCGGAGCATGAGCGCAATGCCATGCTGGAGCACCTGCATCCGTTGCTTCCGGCGCTGCAACCCCGTTATCTGATGGGGGTGGGGCGACCGGAAGACCTGGTCGAGGGGGTGCGCCGCGGTGTCGACATGTTCGATTGCGTCATGCCCACGCGCAACGCCCGTAACGGCTTCCTGTTTACCCGCGGCGGCACGCTGCGCATCCGGAACAGCCGTTTTGCCAGGGATACGCGGCCGATCGAGGAGGGTTGTCCCTGTTATACGTGCCGACATTACAGCCGGGCCTACCTCAAGCACCTGGACAAATGCAACGAGATGCTGGGGCCGCGGCTGACGACCATCCATAACCTGCATTTCTACCAGCAACTGATGAACGAACTGCGCCAGGCCATCGCCGCGCAGCGGCTGGACAGCTACGTGGACGATTTTTATCACCGGCTTGCCCAGGGTGTGGACTGATTGGCACCTTCGTTCCGGCAGACGGCCGGACGCTGTGGCATAATGCCGCCCGGGTTTGACGGCCGCCCGGCCGCCAGGCATTGTCTTGACCGCAGAAATGACCAGTGAAAGGGGACTGCCGATGGATTTCTTCATTTCCAGTGCGTTAGCTCAGACGGGTGATCAGGCCGGTGCCGGTTGGGGTGCCTTGCTGTTCCCCGTACTGCTGATCGTCATCTTCTACTTCCTGCTGATCCGGCCGCAGACGAAGCGCGCGAAGGAACATCGGCAGATGGTTTCTGAACTGGCGAAGGGTGATGAGGTCATTACCCAGGGCGGCGTGCTGGGGCGCATTACCGATGTCGGTGAAACCTTCATCACGTTGGAGGTCGCCGACGGCGTGCAGGTGAAGGTCCAGAAGAATGCTGCAGCGCAGGTTGTGCCCAAGGGCACGATCAAGGGCAAGGACGTCGCAACGGGTAACGAGAAGAAGAAGTAGACAGGGCAGACAGACGCCGACAGGGTTGACGCGATGAACCGGTATCCATTGTGGAAGTATCTTGTGCTCGTGGTGGCACTGGTGGTGGGCGTGCTCTACGCGCTGCCGAACCTGTACGGGGAGGACCCGGCCGTGCAGGTGACGGCGACACGCGCGCAGGAGGATCCCCAGCAGGTGCAGGATCGTGTGCTCGGATACCTGCGGGATGCCGGCATCGAGATTCTGGGTCACGAGATCGACGAAGAGCGTTTCCTGGTGCGGCTGGCCAGTGATGACGACCAGCTTCGTGCCGCCGACATGCTGCGCGAGGAGCTGGGAACCGGCTTCACCGTGGCGTTGAACCTGGCGCCGGCCACACCTGACTGGCTGCGCAGCCTGAATGCCGAGCCCATGTACCTGGGCCTGGATCTTCGGGGCGGTGTGCACTTCCTGATGGAGGTCGACCTCGACGCCTCCGTGGCACAGACGCTGGAACGTTTCCAGAACGATTTTCGCACCCAACTGCGCCGCGAGCGCATCCGCTACAGCGCGGTCAACGTCGAGGACGGTCAACTCGTGGCTCGTTTTCGCAACGCGCCGGAACGCGAGCAGGCCCTGCAGTTGCTGCGTCCCAGTTACCGTGGTGACCTGACCTTTTCGCAGGAAGAGCGGGACGGTCAGTTCTGGCTCACCGGTCGGATTCCCGAGGACCGCATGCAGGAAATCCGCACCGCGGCTCTGCAGCAGAACATCACCACCTTGCGCAACCGCGTGAACGAGCTGGGCGTGGCCGAGCCGGTGATTCAGCGCCAGGGCGCGGACCGGATCGTGGTGCAGTTGCCTGGCGTGCAGGATACCGCCCGCGCCAAGGACATCATCGGGGCCACCGCCACGCTGGAATTCCGGATGGTGCATCCGGATAACGCCGGCTACGGCGGCCGGGAAGACAGTCCGGTGCCCGGCGATGCGTTGCGTTACCAGACCCGCGATGGCAGTTACGTGCTGCTTGAGCGCGAGGTGATGATCACCGGCGACTACATCAGCAACGCGTCCTCCGGCATCGACCAGGAGACCGGTGGGCCGCAGGTGAACATCCGGCTGACGTCGGATGGGGGAACGCTGTTCAATCGCGCCACGCGCGAGAATGTCGGCCGCCCGATGGCCGTGGTCTTCATCGAAACCCGGACAGAAACCCGGACCGTGAACGGTGAGACCGAGCGCGAACGGGTGCGGACCGAGGAAGTCATCAATATCGCCACCATTCGCGAGGCGCTGCACAGCCAGTTCCGCATCACCGGCCTGGATAGCACCACGGAAGCCCGGGACCTGGCGCTGCTGCTGCGCGCCGGTTCGCTCAGCGCGCCCATCGATATCATCGAGGAACGCACGGTGGGGCCAAGCCTCGGTCAGGAGAACATCAATCAGGGCTTCATGGCCGTGGTGATCGGTTTCCTGCTGGTGGTGGCCTTCATGGCTTTCTACTACCGTGTATTCGGACTGATCGCCAACTGTGCGCTGTTCCTGAACCTGGTGTTCATCGTTGCCGTGCTGTCCATGCTGCAGGCGACACTGACGCTGCCGGGCATAGCAGGCATCGTGCTGACGGTGGGCATGGCGGTGGATGCCAATGTGCTGATATTCCAGCGAATCCGTGAGGAGCTGCACGCCGGCATGCGGCCGCAGGAAGCAATCCACGCGGGGTATGCCAAGGCATTCTCCACCATCGCCGACGCCAATATCACCACGCTGCTGGCGGCGCTGGTGCTGTTCCTGTTCGGTACCGGGCCGATCCAGGGCTTCGCGGTCACGCTGTCGATCGGCATCGTCACCTCCATGTTCACGGCCATCCTGGGTACCAGGGCTGTGGTCAACCTGATCTATGGCCGCCGCCGGCGTCTGAACAAGCTGCCCATCTGAGGCGGGAAGGTTAGTTATCCTATGTGGCTGTTCAAAAAGGATCCTTCGCTGGATTTCATGGGCAAGCGCCGGATGGCGGCGATTGCCTCCGCGATCATGCTGTCGGCGGCGCTGGCGGCCTTGCTGTTGCGTGGACTGAATTTCGGCATCGACTTCACCGGCGGCACCGTGGTGGAAGTCGGCTACCCGCAGGCCATCGACGTGGTGGAAGTGCGCCAGGTCATGGAGCAGGGCGGGTTCGAGGGCGCGGTAGTCCAGCATTTCGGTTCCTCGCGCGAGGTACTGATTCGGCTCGCGGCTCAGGAGGACGTGGAGCCGGCGGAGCTCAGCAACCGGGTGCTTTCCGTGCTCCGCGACCACTCCCCGGACGTGGATTTGCGACGTGTCGAGTTCGTCGGGCCACAGATCGGCGAGGAACTGACCCAGGACGGCATCCTGGCGATGCTGGCAGCGCTGGGCGGCATCCTCATCTATGTGGCGCTGCGATTCGAATACCGCTTTGCGGCCGGTTCCGTGGCGGCGCTGCTGCACGACGTGACACTGGTCATGGGCATTCTCGCGCTGTTCCAGATAACGTTTGATCTCAGCGTGCTGGCTGCACTGCTGGCCGTGGTGGGGTACTCGCTCAATGACACCATCGTGGTGTTCGACCGCATACGCGAGAATTTCATCAAGATGCGGAAGGGCAGTACGGAGGAAGTGATGAATGCCTCCATCAACCAGACGCTGTCCCGCACCATCGTGACATCGTTCACCACTCTGCTGGTGGTGCTGTCCCTGTATATCCTGGGCGGGGAGATGATCGCCGGCTTTGCGTTCACGCTGCTGCTGGGCGTGCTGGTGGGGACGTACTCCTCCATTTTCGTGGCCAGCTCCTCCGCCTTGGCCATGGGGGTCAGCAAGTACGATCTGCAGCCCCCGGAGAAAGAGGGTGCGGACGCCGGTGAGGCCGGCCAGCAGCCCTGACGGTACCCGGAGCAACCAACAAGCGGCCCGGCCTGCACAGTTCCCGTGTGCGCCGGGCTTCCGCTATTTCCAGGGAAGGGTGATGAGTTCAAGGCCGCCCTGGTGTTCTGACTCAGGACGCTAGAATGACCATCTGGCGCCGAGACTCAGCGCATCGAAGTTGAAGTCGCTGTCGCTGATGTAACGAATGTAGTCGATGTTCAGATAGGTGTTGTTGGCCACCTGGAAGTCCCCGCCCAGACCGAAACTGATGCTGCCTTCCCGTTCGGAACTGCCGCCCAGATCGAAATCCAGCTGCGAGTAGCCCGCTACGCCGTACAGGCTGCTGTAACGGGTAATCGGCAGGTCGCCGCGAACCAGGCCGCTGAGCAGGTAGTTCGGCTCAAACATGGCGCCGCCGCCGATGCGGTCCGAGCCGCCGGTGGCGGCGTGGGCTTCCAGGGCGATATGGCGGGCCACGCGCGCGCCGAAGCGGGCCCGGACGCCGAAATCACTGGCTCGGCTGGCCCCATCGGGGTTGAAGAACCAGTTCTGCAAGTCGATGCCGACATAATACCGCTCGGGCTCCTGCCACTGCGCTTGAGCTGTCCCGCCCATGATCATCAGGCTGGCGGCGGCCAGCGATACGGCTGCTGCCTTGCAACCACGACGTGTAGTGCGCATGCTTCCTCCTGGTTGGCCGACCATGCGGCGACCGAATGATTGATAACGAAGACGCAGGACCGGGGATGCCGGTCATGTGTCCTTCCTCCCGTATCACAGCACAGACGAGGCGTGCATGGAACGAATCTGCGTGTATTGCGGCTCCCGTGCCGGCACTGATCCCGCTTACGGGGATGCTGCGAGAGCGCTGGGGCGGTGCCTGGCCGAACGGGGTGTGGGGCTGGTCTACGGCGGTGCCAGCGTCGGCCTGATGGGGGTGATTGCCGATGCCGTGCTGGATGCCGGTGGTGAGGTTGTCGGTGTGATTCCGCAACTGCTGGTGGACAAGGAGGTCGCCCATCCGGGCGTGTCCCAATTGCACGTGGTGGACGGCATGCATGCGCGCAAGGCGCTGATGGCCGAGTTCTCGGATGGGTTCATTGCCATGCCGGGGGGGCTGGGTACATTGGAGGAACTCTTCGAGATGCTTACCTGGGGGCAACTGGGCATGCACAACAAGCCGTGCGGTGCGCTGAGTGTGGACGGATACTATGCCCCCCTGGTGCAGTTTCTTGACCAGGCGGTCTCCGCCGGGTTCGTTCGCCCGGAGCACCGGCGCCTGCTGACGGTTGAGTCGGAACCGGATTCGCTGCTGGACGCGCTGGAACGCCGCATGGTCAAGACCGGCGCCGGCGGGTGACGCGACTCACAGACAGTGTCGCCCGGATGACACACGCGTAGACAGAGCGGTATACTTCCTGAGAAGCGCATCATAACCATAAGCAGTGGGAGGAGACGCCGTGAGCAATGCGACAAGTACGCGTCGGGACCAGCTACTGGAGACCGCCACCGACCTTTTCTACCGCAACGGTTGCCACACGACCGGCATCGACCGGATTCTCGCCGAGGCCGGCGTGGCGAAGATGACGCTCTACAAGCATTTCAAGTCCAAGGAAAACCTCGTGCTGGCCGCTGCGGAGCGTTTCAACGAGAAGCTGAAGGAGGAATTCGAGGAGGCTGTCGAGGCGGAGAACCTGCCTCCCCGGGAGCGCCTGTTGATCATGTTCGATTTCATGGACAAGTGGGTGCGTCGGGACGATTTCTGCGGCTGCCCCTCCATCAATCTGGCGGTCCAGTACCCCGATGCCGCTCACCCCATCCACCAGGCGACCTCCACGCACAAACAGACCCGGGTGGAATACGTGACCGAACTGGCCGAGAAAGCCGGTGCCCGCGATCCGGTCGCACTGGCAACGCAACTGGTGCTGCTGATCGAAGGTGCCACGGTGATGATGCAGATCACCCGGGATCTGTCGGTGGTCGCGCAGGCCAGAAAAGCGGCTGAAACGCTGATCGATGCCGCAATGGACTGAGCGCCGTGTCCGTGCGGCTCAGACCAGCATGACCAGCACGAAGACGAATAGCGCCACGATGAAGATCGGGAGCAGCGCGCCGCGCCAGTCCTTTTCTTCCTGTTCTTCCGCGCGCTTCATCGAGGCGCGGATGCCGGGCAGGAACCACATGACCAGCAAGGCTGCGCCGATGCCGATGATGACGAGTTCCCAGGTGGCCATGTTGGGGTTCATGGAAAACAAGCAACCTTTCTGACGATGGTGCGATGGGCCCGCGGACGGGCTGGCCCGTCGCGAGCATGAACGTTCATTCTACTGCGGGACGGAGCCTGCTGCAGTCATCGGCTTTGGAGGGGAGACGACAGATGGTGCTGGCATTGGTTTTTGCAGCTTCCTGGGGTGCCTGGCGCTTGTCATCCTGCGGCCGCCGACAGCGCGACCGTTTCGTGCTGCGCTGGGTTGCCGCTGTCAGCGCCTTGCTGGCCGTGGCCACGGCGCTGTTTCCCGACTTGCTGCCCGTACTGCATCTCTGGCTTGTTGCGGTGGCCGCCGGGGCCTTGATGCTCTGGGTCCTTGGCCTCGGGCCGGTACGGCTGCGAGAGCCTGGCAGCGCCGCGCGGCAGCGCATGCTGGCGGAGTCTCTCGCCGTCCTTGTTGTCGCCTGGCTGTTGCTGTTTTTTCTCTGAATTCCTTTTCCTGCATGCCTTGACGGCGGGCTTTTCGTGGTCCATGCCTTAAAAGGGGAGCGTGCGCGGCCTTCCGCAACAGCTGTTTTTCCGTTGTTTTCAGTGTGCTGCTGCATGGCGGTGCGTTCCTTGGGGGGCGTCGATTCTTTCTGCCTGCGGCTGATGGAGACGGCAGCTCCCGCCAAAGGCCCGTCATTGCTATCCGGAGGGCCTGGTGTGGTGCCGGTTGCGCCGCTGTCGGAGCCGGTGCCACGGAGACGCTGCGCCGGTGATCCGATGACGTTCGTCGGTTCAGCATAGAAGCGTGGAGTAATGGTCGTGCTGAAGACGATTTATGTAGGAAATCTCCCCTATACCTCCACAGAGGAAGAGGTGCGTGCCTTGTTTGAAGCGCACGGAGAAGTGCGCTCCGTCAAACTGATCAACGATCGCGAAACCGGGCGGCCGCGCGGTTTCGGGTTCGTGGAAATGCCTTCGCCGGATGCGGAAGCGGCGATTGCCGCCTTGAACGGACAGGAAATGGGAGGGCGAACGCTGCGCATCAACGAGGCGCGTGCAAGGCATGGCGGGCCGCGCCTGCGTCGGGCCGATGCCGGCGCCCATCGCGCCTCTTGACGTCTGCCATCGTCCTCCATTAAAACCCTTCCACGAGGCAGGGAGCTTTTCCCTGCCTCCCAACCGGAACCTGCATGATTCGACCTGCCACGCTAGAAGACCTGCCCGCACTCCTGAATCTCGAGTACCGCTGTTTCAAGAGCGATCGGCTGAACCGCCGGAACTTCCGGCATCTGCTAACCCGCGGCCATGCGGCGATGCTGGTGGACGAGCGCGACGGTGTGCTGGCGGGCTATGTGCTGGTGTTGTTCCGCCGGGGTATTTCGCTGGCCAGAATCTACTCCATCGCCACCGCGCCGGAATTCCGCGGCCTGGGGGTGGCCGCGGGGCTGGTCAAGGCCGCCGAGCAGGCTGCTGTGGACGAGGGGGCCATCGAGATGCGCCTGGAGGTCCGTGAGGACAATGCCGCCTCCCAGGCCATGTTCGAAAGCCTGGGTTACCAGGCTTTTGGCGTGCATGCCGGCTACTACGAGGATGCTGTTGACGCGGTGCGCTACCATCGTTACCTGGCGCGGCATCTCGACCCCTCGCTGGCCCGCGTGCCTTATTACCGCCAGACACTGGACTTCACGTGTGGTCCGGCCAGCCTGATGATGGCCATGAAGGCGCTTCGTCCGGAACTGACGCTGGACCGCCGGCTGGAACTGCGCATCTGGCGGGAGTCCACCACGGTGTTCATGACTGCCGGCCATGGCGGCTGCGGGCCGCACGGCCTGGCGCTGGCCGCCTATCATCGCGGGTTCGGCGCCAGCCTCTATCTGAAGCAGGACGGGCCGATGTTCGTGGAGTCCGTGCGCAGCGAGGAAAAAAAGCAAGTCCTGCAACTGGTGCAGGAGGATTTCATCGATGAAATCGAGCGGCTGGGCCTGCCGGTGACCGTGGGCAGCGCCCGGGTCGAGGACCTCGAGCAGGCTTTCCGGCGTGGCGGCATTCCCATCGTCCTGATCAGTTCATACCGCATCTACCGGGAGAAATTCCCGCATTGGGTGGTACTCACCGGGTTCGACGAACGTTATGTGTATGTCACAGACCCCTACGTGGATGAGGAAGCAGGCAAGACGGTAACGGATTGTGTGAACATGCCGATTCCCCGTGCGGATTTCGACCGTATGGCGCGTTATGGCCGCTCCGGCCAGCGCGCGGTGGTCATTGTTCAGCGGCGTCGCCAGAAAAGGAGCAGCGATTGAGCCATGGCAGAAGTGATTATCGTCGTCGAGGACTTGCGTGACTGGAAACCCTATTACCCCAGCGAACGGGTGATCACGGCGGACGACTACCTGTTTGGCAACCAGGGAGGCGCGCCTTCCGGCGCCCGAGTACTGAATCTGTGTCGCAGCTACAAGTACCTGAGTCTCGGGTACTATTGCTCGCTGCTGGCGGAAGCGCGCAACCACAAGGTGATCCCCACCGTCCGCACCATCAACGACCTCAGCCATCGGGCCATCTACAGCCTGGAAACCGAGGATCTGGACTCATCGCTGCAGAGGCTGATGCAGAAGGCGGGCACCTCGAAGGAGGACCGCTATGTGCTGGATATCTACTTCGGCAAGACCCGGGACGCCGGGCTGGCGGATCTTGCCCGCCAGATCTTCGAGACCTTCACTGCACCGTTGCTGCGGGTGGAATTCCGCCACCAGGGAAAGTGGCGTATCAGTGGCATCCGCTCGGGCGCCTTGCACAGGCTCGAAGAGGCTCAGGAGGACGTGTTCGCGGAGGCGTTGGACAGCTTCAGCCGGCATGTCTGGCGCAAGCAGCGTCAGCGTCGGCGATATCGTTACGACATGGCGATACTGCACGATCCCGAGGAAAAACTGCCGCCGTCCAATCCGCGTGCGCTCAAGAGTTTCGTCCGTGTGGGCAAGAGCCTGGGCATCGATGTGGAGCTGATCGAAAAGCGGGATTTCGCCCAGCTGGGCGAATACGATGCCTTGCTGATCCGCGAGACCACCGCGATTTCCGACCACACCTACCGTTTCGCCAAGAAGGCGGAAAGCGAAGGGCTGGTGGTGATGGACGATCCCAACTCCATTCTCCGGTGCACGAACAAGGTGTACCTGGCGGATCTGCTGCGCACGAACAACATTGCCACGCCGAAAACGCGCATCCTCCACCATGCCCGACCCGGTGATCTGCAGCAACTCGGCGACGAACTCGGTTTCCCGATGGTGCTGAAGATTCCGGACGGGTCCTTCTCCCGCGGTGTCATCAAGGTTGAGAGCCCGGACCGGCTGCGCAGTGCCGCTGACGAGCTGTTCCGCCGTTCGGACCTGATCCTGGCCCAGGAATTCCTGTTCACCGAATACGACTGGCGGATTGGCGTGCTCAACCGGAAGCCGATCTTTGCCTGTCAGTACTACATGTCCAAGGGGCATTGGCAGATTGTCGAGCACGGACCGAAAGGGCAGTTCAAGGAAGGTGGCGCGAAGACCTTCCCCACCACCGAGGCGCCGCAGGACGTGGTCCGGCTCGCCGTGAAGGCCGCCTCGTTGATCGGCGACGGTCTCTATGGGGTGGATATCAAGCAGACGGCCGAACGCCAGGTGATCATCGAGGTCAACGACAACCCCAATCTGGACGCCGGCGTCGAGGATGCCTACCTGAAGGACGACCTCTACCGGATCATTCTGGAGGAGTTTCTCCGTCGTCTGGAGCGCAAGCGCATGGCTCTGGGGCAGGCATGAAGGGGTTGCCAAGCCTGCTGATCGCTGGTTTGCTGTTGACAGGGTGCCAGTCGGCGCCGCCCCCGGATCCGCCGGAGGGGAGGTTTCCCGACGCTGCCGCCGGCGGTGGAGCGAAACCGGGCCTCAGCGACTATCACCGGCGGCGTCTCCAGCGTCTGGGTCTGGAGAATCCGGAACAGGATCTGGCGGCCGATCTGGCCGGACGCCCGGCATTGATCGAGGCGGTTCCCGTGCTGGGCGGCCGTATGTATTTCGTTGCCGACGAGATCCATGTCCTGACCGGGAAATGGGTGCTGGCAACCTTCGAGGATGGTCACATACGCGGCCATATGCTGCTGGAGTACAACGTCAACGAGGGCGGGGATATCCACTGGCGTCCCCTGATCAGCGATGTCGACTAAGAAAAACCTGCTTTTCCCGAGCCAACTGCATTGGATTCCGCTTCTGGCGCTGCTGATTCTGCTGGCCGGTGCCGCCGGCACGGCTGCGGCCCAGGATGATCCGCTGCGGGAAGCCTTGCGCTATCGGCTGGAGTCCATTCCGCCGGATCGGCCTCTGGTTTCCGGGCCGGATCCGATCCTCGGCTCGCAGGCGGTGCGGCGGTTTTACGAGCAACGGCTGTATCGCCCCGCCTGGGTGGATGAGGACGGCCAGACGCCATTGGCGGAGCAGTTGCTACGCGCGCTGGAACATGCGCGGCGGGAGGGCATGAATCCCCTCGACTACCAGAAGGAGTGGGTGGAGGATTCCCTGGCCCGCATCAAGGATCTGCGGGAGCGGGGTGCCGTGGAGCCCCGGCATCTGGTGGATATCGAGCTGCTGCTCAGCAGCACTTGGATGACGCTCGGCTCCCACAGCCTGCTCGGTCGTCTTGATCCGGAAACGGTCGATCCGCAATGGCGCATCCACCGGCGCGGCGGGGATCTGCACCTGCTGCTGGAGCAGGCCATCGAGGAGAGCGCCGTCTATCAGGGGCTGCGCGGCCTGCTGCCTCAGGACGTCGGTTATGCCCGCCTGCGCGAGGCGCTGGCGCGTTATCGCGGCATCGTGGACGACGGCGGCCTGGTGGAGGTGCCGGCCGGGCCCACCATGCGCCAGGGCGACCGGGGCGAGCGCATTGCGCTGATGCGCCAGCGGCTGATCCAGACCGGCGATCTGGAGGACAGCGACGTTGACGAGCCGGAGCGGTTCGATCGCGCACTCGATGGGGCTGTCCGCGCTTTCCAGACCCGGCACGGTCTGGAAGTGGACGGCCTGGTCGGGCGCAACACGCTGGCTGTGATGAACATTCCGGCCGAGCACCGCGTGCGCCAGATCATGGTCAACATGGAGCGCTGGCGCTGGATGCCGTCGGACCTGGGCGAGCGCTACATTCTGGTGAATATCGCCGGCTTCGAAATGATCGTGGTGGAGCAAGGGGAAACGGTGATCCGCCAGCGGGTGATCGTCGGCCGGGACTACCGCCAGACGCCGGTGTTCTCCGGGCGCATGACCTACCTGGTGCTGAATCCGTTCTGGGAGGTGCCCAACTCCATTGCCGTGCGGGATCTGCTGCCGCAACTGCGCCGGGATCCGGCCTATTTCGACCGCATGGGCTTCCAGCTGTTCCAGGGCTGGGGTGCCGGTCAGCAGCAGATCGACGCCAGTACGGTGGACTGGCATGCGCTGTCCGCGGCCCGGTTCCCGTATCGGTTCCGTCAGCAGCCGGGGCCGCTGAACGCGCTTGGCACGGTCAAGTTCATGTTTCCGAACCAGTATGCCGTCTACCTGCACGATACCCCGTCACGGGATCTGTTCCAGCGGGCGGACCGGGCCTTCAGCTCCGGTTGCATTCGCGTCGAGCGGCCCGGCGAGCTGACCGAGTACCTGCTGGCCGACAGCAGCCGCTGGACGCCTGCTGCCGTGCGCTCTGCCCTGGATTCGCGCCGGGAGCAGACCATCACGCTACCCCGACCGATTCCGGTGCACCTGCAGTACATGACCGCGTGGGTGGACAGGGAGGGCGTGGTGCACCTGCGTAATGATCTGTACAATCGCGATGCCCGCGTGGCGGATGCGTTGCAGGCACCTCCCAGGGTCATGGCCAATCTGTGATCTGCTGACCAGTACTGCCTGGTCGGTTGATCTATGATGGTTTGAGATGGTCGCCCGGCTGGGCGTCAGCGCTTCCTTAACCATCCTTGCGGATGCGGCACCACCCGTTGCTGTGAGGTTCCGTGATCGTGTGCCCATTTTTCCTTCGCGTGCCGGTGTGCCGTGCCGTCGGCCTGTGCCTGCTGCTCGCGCTGGTTCTGTTCATGCCCTTGTCGGTGCTTGGTGCGCCTTCGGACGACAAACTGAGCTTCTCGGTCCGTTTCCGCGACGACATTACGCCCCACCGCGTGTTCGGCGTGTTCGTCATGCCCGGAGAACGGCTTGAGCTGGAAGTGGTGCGCGGGCGGGAGGGCAATTTCCTGATGTCCGACCCCAGCGGGATTACCCGTGTGACCGGCAAGGCCCGCTGGAACTGGGTATCGCCGCAGACCCCTGGATTGCACGTGCTTCGGGTGACGCGCCTGGATACGCAGGAAATCATGACCCTGAACGTGTTCGTGAAGGTACCCGGCACCGAGGTACGGCAGGGGCGGGTCAATGGCTACCGGGTTGGCCATTATCCGCAGAAGCCGCTGCGCGGGCTCGCCGTGTACGAGCCGCCGCCGGGGTTTATCGAAGTGACGCCGTCCAACCAGTCGGTCCAGATCTCGCCGCACTTCACGTTGGGACAGTTCGTCTCCAAGCAGGGCGGGAATTACCCGCGCTACGTGGTGATCCGGGAGCGGCTGCTGCTGTTGCTGGAGGCGATTCTCGAAGAGGTGCGTGCCGAGGGGATTCCGGCGGAGACCCTGACCATCATGAGCGGTTTCCGCACACCCTGGTACAACTCCAGTATCGGGCAGGGCGAATACAGCCGGCATGTCTGGGGTGGGGCCGCGGACATCTATATCGACCAGCGTGCTCCGTACGGTCGCATGGACGATCTGAACGGCGACGGTCGCAGCGACGTCAACGATGCCCGCCTGCTGGCAAGCATCGTGGAGCGGGTGCAGCGGCGCCGCGGGCCGGTCAGCTTCATGGGCGGGCTGGGGATCTATGGACCGAGGCCGCACCGCGGTCCCTTCGTGCACGTGGACGTGCGGGGGTTCGAGGCCCGTTGGGAGTATCCCTGATCAGTCAGGGATCCTGATCCATTGCTGGCTGAACCAGTAGAATCGTCCTGACTCCGGTGAGGGGGCGGTGCAGTTGTAACGGGTCCGGCCCACCCCCAGCGATGCCGGCGGTTCCACCGAGAAACGGCGCTGGTCGCGGTCTTCCCAGTCCACCTCCACCTGTCCCTGACGGCTGACGAAACAGCGCAGCTGCTCGAGCCGGGCATCACTGTCAGCCAGCCGAACGCGCATGCGCGGTGGATTCTGCCCGGTGATGACCGGATCCCAGGGTTCCAGGCTCTCCACCGGCAACCCCTTGGCACCGGCCTTTTGCCGGAACTCGCCGATTTCGGCGTAGGCTTCCGCCATCGGGAATCGCGGCACCGCCAGCAGGTCGGTGTCAGGCCCGATGGCCCCCGATTGCTGGCCGATTCCGATGTAGCCCAGCTCCGCCACCACGTCGGCGACGGTGCGGTTGTATTCCCCGTACGGATACGCGAACAGCATCGGAATACGTTCGGCATCCAGTTCCTCCGCCAGCCGTTCCCGGGCCTTGC
This sequence comes from Ectothiorhodospiraceae bacterium, assembly GCA_050485425.1. Taxonomy (GTDB): domain Bacteria; phylum Pseudomonadota; class Gammaproteobacteria; order Nitrococcales; family Aquisalimonadaceae; genus LSCE01. The sequence goes on from JBJHBJ010000002.1 coordinate 123,266, forward strand.
GAATATCCGCCTCCAGCCGTTCCCGGTAGGCTTCCTCGCTTTCGCCATCACGGCGCCGGACCAGGTGATCGTGGGTTGCCGAGTGGTTGGCGAAGGTGGCGCCGTGGTCCTGCATCTCACGCATTTGCTCCCAACGCATGAAACCCGACAGCCCCTGATCCACCGGATCGGTGGCCACGAACACGGTAAAGGGCCATCCGCGCTCCTTGAGGCGCGGGTAGGCTTCGTTGTAAACCGAGGCGTAGGCGTCGTCGATGGTGATGGCAACGGTACGATCCGGAACGGGTTCGCCGGACCGCACATGTTCCAGGATCCGCTCCAGCGGCCAGATCTCGTAGCCCGCTTCATCGAGATGATCCAGGTGTGCCTCGAACTGTTCCAGCGTCACGCTGGTGGATGGGTACCGGTCTTCGCCGAAACGATGGTACATGAAGGCCACTGCGTGCCAGCCGCCGGCGTAGGCCGCCCCTGCCTCCGCGAAAAGCAGGGACACGGCCAGACTGAGTCCGAGGCGGAATCGGCGCATGGATGCGTTCTCCCGGCATGTGTTCGCAATCGGCAACAGGGTGGCTTGTCCGGCGCGCGGGTGCAAGGGATGAATCAGCGCTTTCCCGGCCGGCCCGGCTGCATTGTCATGGAACTGGCAAGGTGTGGACACGCCGATGTCACATTCGGCAGTCAGACTCCTCGCGAATCCGCACAGGAGGCTGTCCCATGGAACCAGTACGCCATCTGCGTCCCAGCCGTTACCGCAGCATCTTCATCTCGGATACCCATCTGGGCTTTCGCGGCGCCCAGGCCGAATACCTGCTGGATTTCCTGCGCTCCACCGAATCCGAATACCTGTTCCTGGTCGGCGATATCGTGGATATCCGGGCCTTGAAGCGCGGCATCTTCTGGCCCGAGGCCCACAACCTGGTGATTCGCGAGATTCTGCGCAAGGGTCTGGCCGGTACCCATGTCGTTTACCTGCCGGGCAACCATGATGCGCCGTTACGTGATTACGACGGCACCGTGCTGGACCAGATCAGGGTGGTGGATCGCTATATACACACCACGGCGGACGGCAAACGCCTGCTGCTGCTGCACGGCGATCAGTTCGATACCGTGGTGCAGTGCAGCCGCCTGGTATCGCTGCTCGGGGCGGGAGCCTACGACACGCTGATGCGCATCAACATCGTGGTCAACCGGTTTCGCCGCGCAATCGGTGCTCCCTACTGGTCGCTGGCCGCACATATCAAGCGGCGGGTGGGGAATGCCCAGACCTATATCCGCCGCTTCGAGGAGGCCGTCGCCTTCGAAGCGCGCCGGCTGGGGCTGGATGGTGTGGTCTGCGGACATATTCATCTTGCGGCCATGAAGCAGGTGGGCGGGGTGCTGTACTGCAATGACGGCGACTGGGTGGAGAGCTGCACCTCGCTCGTGGAACGCCACGACGGCGTACTGGAGCTGCTGCACTGGTCTGACGCCCGTCACACCGTCATGGTGGAGGATGAGGTGCCTGCAGTGGCGGAGGTGGCATGAAAATCGCGCTGGTGACCGATGCCTGGGCCCCCCAGGTGAACGGGGTGGTGACCACACTGATGCAGGTGACCGAGGCGCTGGAGCGGGACGGGGACGAGGTCCACGTGCTGCATCCCGGGTTGTTTCGTTCCGTGCCTTGCCCCAGCTATCCGGAGATCCGCCTGGCGGTGATGGCTGGTCGGGAACTGCACCGGCGTCTTTCACTGCTGGATGCCGAGGCCGTGCACATCGCCACTGAAGGGCCGCTGGGTATGAGCGCCCGGCGCTGGTGTCTCCGTCACGACCGCCCGTTCACCACCGCGTATCACACCCAGTTCCCCCGCTACCTGCGCCTGCGCGCCCCGGTTCCGGAAAGCTGGACTTACGCCTGGCTGCGGCGGTTCCACGGTGCCGCCACGCGCTGCATGGTCGCCACCCCGGCCGTGCAATCGGAACTGCAACGGCGCGGTTTCCGCAACGTAGTGCCGTGGAGCAGGGGCGTGGACACCGCTCTGTTCCGCCCCCGAGACAAGGATTTCCTGCCCGGTCCGCGCCCCATTCACCTCTACATGGGGCGGGTGTCCGTGGAAAAGAACATTCAGGCGTTTCTCGACCTGGAACTGCCCGGCAGCCGGTATGTGGTCGGTGGCGGACCGGATCTGGCGCGATTGCAGCAGCGCTATCCGGATGTCCGCTTTACCGGATTCCGCCAGGGCGAGGAACTCGCCCGGACGCTGGCCGCCGCGGATGTCTTCGTCTTCCCCAGCAGGACTGACACCTTTGGCCTGGTGATGCTGGAGGCCATGGCCTGCGGCGTGCCGGTGGCCGCCTATCCGGTAACCGGCCCGCTGGACGTGGTGGATGACGGCGTGACCGGCGCGCTGCATGAGGATCTGGGCGTTGCCGTCCGGCGGGCGCTGCGGGTTGATCCGGCGGCGTGCCTCGCTCACGCATGCCGCCACACCTGGCAGCGCAGCGCCCGGCAGTTCCGGGCGCACCTGGAACCGGTGGTGGACACGTTGCCACTGGCCGGCTGATCGTTACGACAGCGCTGACTACTTCAGCAGGTCCGGCGTGCAGTGACTCTGCACTTCCTGCATCAGGTCATGGAACAACTTGGGGCTGCCGGCGACGATATTGCCGCTGTCCATGAAGTTTTCCCCGCCGGTGAAGTCACCGACGACGCCGCCCGCCTCGCGGACCAGCAGCGCACCGGCGGCAAGATCCCAGGGGTGCAGCCCGATTTCCCAGTAGCCGTCAAGCCGGCCGGCGGCGACATAGGCCAGGTCCAGGGCCGCGGAGCCCGCCCGCCGCAGGTCGGCGGCACGCTTGCTGACGCCTCGGAACATGTTCAGGTAGGCGTCCATATGCTGCGGCCTGCGAAATGGAAAGCCGGTGCCGATCAGCCGGCCGCTGAAGGATTTCTGCGGCCGCATGCGCAGCTTGCGCCCATCCAGGCTGGCGCCCTCGCCACGTGCGGCGGAAAACAGCTCCTGTCGCATCGGGTCGTAGATCACGCCCACTTCCAGCCGGCCCTTGTGCTCCAGTGCAATGGACACGGCGAAGTGGGGCAGGCCGTGCAGGAAGTTGGTGGTGCCGTCCAGCGGGTCGATGATCCAGCGGTAGTCGGCCTCGCCGTGACGCCCGGTTTCCTCGCCGATGATGGCGTGGTCCGGATAGGCCTTCTGCAGCACCTGGATGACTTCCTGCTCTGCCATGCGATCCACGTCGCTGACGAAGTCGTTCAGCCCCTTGGACTCCACCCGGATTCGATCCAGGCGGTCAACGTGGCGGGCAATGATACTTCCGGCGTTGCGCGCGGCGCGCACCGCAATGTTGACCATCGGGTTCATCAGGTTTCGCTCGGCGTCAAAGGGTGTTCGGGCAGGGGGCGCAGAATAACAGGAATAGGGGGGCGCGTGAAGAAACACACCGCCTGGCCGTGGCGTTTTCCGCCCCGACACGGGTACACTGGCGCGCCTGATTCACAGCCCGGCGTAAGCGATGAGACTGCAAGGCATTCGGATAGTGCTGGTGGAGCCGCAACTGGCTGCCAACATCGGTTCCGCGGCCCGTGCCATGAAGACCATGGGCCTGCATGAACTGCACCTGGTCACGCCCCGGCAATGGCCGCATCCCGATGCGGCCACCATGGCGTCGGGGGCCGACGACGTACTGGAGCAGACACAGGTCCACGACACGCTGGATCAGGCCCTGGCCGGCACCGGTCTGGTCGTCGGCCTGTCCGCACGGACGCGCAATCTGTCCTCGCCGGCGGAACTGCCGGCGGAGAGCGCCGCGCGGGTCGTGGAGGAATCGGCGCGCCACCCGGTGGCAGTGCTGTTCGGCCGCGAGCGCACCGGCCTGACCAATGACGAGGTGGATCGTTGTCATCGGGTGGTGCATATCCCCGCCAACCCCGACTACTCCTCCCTGAACCTGGCGGCGGCGGTACAGGTGATGAGCTACGAGTTGCGTCGTGCCGCCCTGGCCGGCCAGCCCGCGCCGCAGCCCGGCGCTGAATGGCCTCCCGCCACCGCGGAGCAGATGGAGATGTTCTACAGCCATCTGGAGCAGGTGCTGGTACGGATCGAGTTTCTGCGTCAGGAGAACCCGCGGGTGTTGATGAGGCGGCTGCGGCTGCTGTTCAACCGGGCCAGGCCGGATCACAACGAATACCAGATTCTCAGGGGCATTCTGGCGCATGTGGACATGGGCATGCAGGGCCAGTTGCCCGGTCAGCGAAACGGCGACGATCAGCCGAAATAGGACCTCTCAGGTTCGGAATTGGCGTTGCGCGCCGGAAGCGTTAACATTCAGTCATGAAGAGCATGATCCTCACGCGTTACAGCTACTCCTGTTGTAGCCGGCCCCGGTACTGAATGCGGCCGGTGGGCCGCCCTGATTGCCTCCATCAAGGCAATTCCTCCCCGCATGATCAGGGAACACGCAATGTTCGAACGTTTGAGAGAAGACATCCGCTCCGTGATGGACCGGGACCCGGCAGCCCGTAACGCCTTCGATGTACTCACCTGCTACCCCGGGTTGCATGCCCTGCTCTGGCATCGAGTCTGCCACAGGCTCTGGCGCTGGCGGCTGCGCTGGCTGGCGCGGTTTCTCTCCACGCTGGCGCGCTGGTTCACCGGCATCGAGATCCATCCCGGGGCACGCATCGGCCGCCGCTTCTTCATCGATCATGGCATGGGTGTGGTGATCGGCGAGACCGCGGAAATCGGCGATGACGTCACGCTGTATCATGGCGTGACGCTGGGCGGCATCAGCACCGCCAAGGGAAAGCGTCACCCCACGCTGGGGAACGATATCGTGGTGGGGGCCGGTGCCAAGGTGCTCGGGCCCATCACCGTCGGCGATGGTGCGCGCGTGGGGTCCAATGCCGTGGTGCTCAAGGATGTGCCGGACGGAGCCACCCTGGTGGGCATTCCCGCCCGCATCGCCGGACAGCGCCATGCCGGCCACACGCCACAGCGCGAGGAGACGGCGCGCAAGATTGGCTTCGACGCCTACGGCCAGACCGACATGCCGGATCCGGTGAGCAACGCGATCAATTCCATGCTCGATCATATCCACGCCACCGACCAGCGTCTGGAAGAGATGTGCCAGGCCATCCGACACTTGGGCGGTGCGCTGAAGGATGTGGAACTGCCTGATCTGAGTTGCTGCGAGATGGAGAACGGCCACGGCGTTCGCCGGTCCACCCGCGAAACGCCGCGCACCGAGACCGAGGAAGGGGGCCGTGACTGACGTCCTGCCCGTCTATCTCGATCACGCGGCCACCACGCCGGTGGACCCGGCCGTGGCCGCGCTGATGATGCGTTGGCTCACAGAGGCCGAATGTCAGGGAAACCCCGCATCCGGCACGCACGCCTATGGCCGCGCCGCGGCAGGGGCCGTGGCGCAGGCGAGGGAGCAGGTGGCCATGCTGATCGGGGGCGATCCCGAGGGGGTCGTCTGGACCTCCGGCGCCACCGAAGCCAACAACCTGGCGCTGCTGGGCGCGGCGCGCTTCGCCATGAAGCGGGGGCGCGGCAATCACGTGGTGACTTGCCGCACCGAACACAAGGCAGTGCTGGAGGCCTGCGCCGCCCTGGAGCGTGAAGGGGCGCGCGTCACGTGGCTGGAGCCGGCACATGACGGCTCGCTGACGGTGCAGCAGGTGCTCGACGCGGTCACCGAGGACACCGTGCTGGTTTCGCTGATGCACGCCAACAATGAAACCGGGGTGGTGCACGACATCGCGTCCATCGCCCTGGCATTGCAGGATCGGGGGCCGCTGTTGCATGTGGACGCCGCGCAGAGCGCGGGGCGCCTGCCGCTGAAAGTGGCGGAGTGGGGCATCGACATGCTGTCGCTCTCCGCGCACAAGCTGTATGGCCCGAAAGGCGTCGGTGCGCTGTACATGCGGCCGCGGCCACGCATTCGCATCGAGCCGCTGGCCTACGGCGGCGGCCAGGAGCGCGGCCTGCGTCCCGGAACGCTGGCTACCCATCAGATCGCAGGCATGGGGCTGGCGTTCGCGCTGGCCGCCGAGCGGCTGGTGGACGACAGCGCGTATCTCCGCCAGCTTCGGCGGCGACTGTGGCAAGGCCTCTCCGCAGCCGGCGGGGTGGTGCTGCATGGCCGCGAAGACGGTGCGCCGCATATCCTGAACGTGGCTTTTCCCGGCATCCACGGCGAGGCTCTGGAGGCGGAGCTGGAAGACGTGGTGGCGATGTCCGCGGGGTCGGCCTGCGCCAGCGCCGACGCCGAGCCTTCGCACGTGCTGCGTGCCATGGCGGTACCGGATTCGGTCTCGATCAGCAGTTTCCGCTTCAGTCTCGGGCGAACGACCCGCATGGAGGACGTCGACCGGGCGGTGCAGGCCGTGATCGGGGCGCTGCAACGGTTGCGGGCGTTTTCTCCGCTCCGGACCAGTGTCGACAGTGCGGGGCAGCCGCGCATCGACATCAGGAACGACTGCCCCGGCAAGCAGTCCAAGATGTTGCAATGAGCGCACTCGGCCCCAAGGTCATGGATCGTTTCCGTCATCCGCGACGGGCGGGCCTGCCTGAAATGCCGGGGCTGGCTATCGGCAATGGCATGGCTGGTCAGGTAAAATCAGGGGCGGTGGTCCGTTTCCGGGTGGGGTTGGACGACGCCGGTCGCATCGCCGGGGCGGGCTGGGAGTGTTTCGGCTGCCCATCCACCATTGCTTCCGCGGACTGGTTGGCGGAGCATGCGGAGGGGCGGTTGCCGGAGGATCTTCATGAGCCGCTGCCGATGCAGCTGGCCAACGAACTGGATCTGGATCCCGCCTTTCTGTCGCGGGTGCTGGTCGTGGAAGACGCATTCCGTACGGCTCTGGCCGACGCGGCGGCCGGCGGCAAGTCTGAATGAAACGAGGTGAACGATGGCGATCGTACTGACCGAAAAGGCAGCAGAACATGTCAAGGCGCACGCCGCCCGCCAGGGACTGGACGGTTATCTGCGTCTTGGAGTGCGGACCAGCGGCTGTTCCGGTTTCGCCTATACGGTGGATTACGGCGAGCGGATGACCGACAACGACCAGGTGTTCGAGCAGCACGGCGTACAGGTGGTGGTCGACCGCAAGAGCCTGCCGTTTCTGGATGGCATGGAAGTGGACTTCATCCGCGAGGGCCTGAATCAGCGGTTCGATTTCCGCAACCCGAACGTGACCGCACAGTGCGGATGCGGGGAATCGTTCAGCGTCTAGTGCGCTCCGATATGCAGCCATCCCCTGACGCGGCGGTTCCTGTGCGCCGGAGCCGGTAAATTGCCGGGTTCCCCGGCAGGCGTTACACTAGCTGCCTCTCGTTCCAGCCGCCTCAGGTAGCCTTGCTGCCATCTGGCGGCTGGTGTGTTTTTCCGGGGGGAGCAAATGCTCCCGCGGTTTTTCTTTCAAGATATTTCATTTACTTAACGGAGTTTCCGGATGGCTGTGGAACGTACGCTTTCCATTATCAAACCCGATGCCGTGGCCAAGAATGTCATCGGCGAGATCTACAACCGGTTCGAGAAGGCCCAGCTCAGGATCGTTGCCGCGCGCATGATGCAGCTGAGCCGCGAGCAGGCGGAAGGCTTCTATGCCGTCCACAAGGAACGCCCGTTCTTCAACGACCTGGTTGGCTTCATGATCTCCGGACCGGTGATCGTTCAGGTGCTGGAAGGCGAGGACGCCATCCGCAAGAACCGGGAGATCATGGGTGCCACCAACCCGAAGGAGGCGGCTGCCGGTACGCTGCGCCACGATTACGCGGACTCCATTGACGCCAACGCCGTGCACGGTTCTGACGCGCCCGAAACCGCCAGGCAGGAAATCGAGTATTTCTTCAAGGCTGATGAAATCTGTTCCCGTTAAGGTTGTTGCCGAACACGGCCCGGCTTCCGGCAAGATCAATCTGCTGGGGCTGGACCGCAAGGCGCTGGAAGGGTTTTTCGCCGACCTCGGCGAGAAACCCTTTCGCGTGTCCCAGATTCTGAAATGGGTGCATGCGCGTCGCGTCACGCGCTTCGACGGAATGACCGATCTCAGCAAGGCGTTGCGGCAGAAGCTGGATGAGGTCGCCGAGATCCGGGTGCCGGAAGCGGTCATGGACCAGCGTTCCGCCGACGGAACGCGTAAATGGCTGTTGCGTCTGGATGGTGCCAACGCCGTGGAGACCGTGCTGATTCCCGAGAAAGGCCGGGACACGCTGTGCATTTCCTCCCAGGTGGGCTGCGCGCTGGAATGCAGTTTCTGCTCCACCGGCGTTCAGGGTTTCAACCGCAACCTTTCCACCGCTGAGATCATCGGCCAGCTCTGGTACGTGAACAAGCTGCTGGACGAAGAAGAACCCGGCCGCCAGGTTACCAATGTGGTGTTCATGGGCATGGGCGAACCGCTATTGAACTTCAAGCAGGTCGTGCCCGCTTCCGAACTCATGAAGGACGACCATGCCTATGGTCTCTCCAAGCGCCGGGTCACCCTGAGCACCTCCGGCGTCGTGCCGTATTTGAACCGGTTAACGGAAGTCAGTGACATCAGTCTGGCAGTCTCCCTGCATGCACCCAACGATGCGCTGCGGGACGAACTGGTGCCGATCAACAAGAAGTACCCGATTGCCGAGTTGCTGGAGGCCTGTCGCCGCTATATTGCCGACAAGCCCCATCGGCGTATCACCTGGGAATACGTCATGCTGGACGGCGTCAACGACAGCGATGAGCATGCCCGCGAACTGGTACGGCTGATCCGGGACATTCCCTCGAAAGTGAACCTGATCCCGTTCAACCCCTTCCCGGAAGCCCGCTATCGCCGTTCCAGTGACAAGCGCATCCAGCAGTTCAGTCAGATTCTGAGTCGGGCCGGGTTGGTCTCGACCACCCGCAAGACCCGCGGCGAGGACATCGACGGGGCTTGCGGGCAACTGGTCGGCAAGGTGGCCGACCGCACCAAACGTCGTTTCAAGCGAGAACAGCGGCTCCAGGCCGCGGAGTAGATATGGATATGCCCCGCCTGCCCAGTGGTTTCCTCGGTCTGATCGTGCTGTTTTTCCTGCTTGCCGGGTGCGCCACCCAACAGCAGCGCGGTGACATGCAGCAGGCGTCGATGGTGAACACCCAGCTCGGCATCAGCTATATGCAGCAGGGTCAGATGAACCAGGCCATGGAAGCGCTCCGCAAGGCGGTGGAGCAGGACAGCAGTAATGCCCAGGCCCATTCGTCCATAGCCGTTCTGTACGAACGCCTGGAGGAATACGATGAAGCCGAGCGCCATTACCGGCGAGCAGTACGGCTGGATGACGGTAACCCGCCGGCGCATAACAATTACGGGCGTTTCCTCTGCAATCGCGGCGATTATGCCGCGGCTGATCAGCAGTTCCAGCGCGCGCTGCGCGATCCCCTGTACGAACGCCGCGAGTTGCCGCTGGCCAATGCCGGCCTCTGTGCCATGCGTGCCGGCGACAAGGAGAAGGCGCGCGAATACCTGCGCCGGGCGCTGGAGCGTGCGCCCAACTTCGCACCTGCGCTGCGCCGCATGGCCGAACTCCAGTACGACAATCGCGAATACCTCTCCGCCCGCGGCTACATGCAGCGTTACCGCGAGGTTGGGGAGATGGATGCGCACGCCCTGTGGCTTGCCGTCCGTATAGAGCGCGCTCTGGGTAATCGGGACGAGGCCGCCAGTTTCGGGCTGCGGCTGAGAGCCGACTACCCCGATTCCGAAGAAACACGGGAATATCTGCGCCTGGTTGATCGATGAGCACCGAACACTCTACGGAGACAAAGGAAACGCAGGATGCCGTGACCCGGCTGGGGCCGGGTGCCGTGCTGCGTGCGGCCCGCACAGACAAGAGCATGGCCGTTCCCGAGGTGGCCGCGGCGCTGCATCTGTCCAAGGACATGGTGGAACGCCTGGAGGCGGACGACTTCGATGCGCTGCCGCCATCGACCTTCACCAAAGGCTATCTGCGCTCCTATGCCATGCTGCTGGGCGCGGACGTCGATGATGTGCTGTCCCGGTACCCCGATTCCAGCGCCCGTGAAGGCGCCCAGCCGCTCAAGGTCACCCGGCCGGTAACCACGTCACCGGACATCAGTCCCGGGATGGTTCGGGGGTTTCTGCTCGGCGGCGTTGTGGCCCTGCTGGTGGGGGTCGGCGTCTGGCTGTATCCCACTGACGAAACCGGACCCTCGCCGGTCGCAACCGAGTCCACGCCGACGGAGCCGCGTCCGGCGGAGGCACCCGATAGCGGTGATCTTGCCGCGGCTCGCGAACCCGATCCGACGGTGCCGCCTGGGCTGGATCCCGATGAGAACGGCCTGGCTATCGACGAGCCGGACGAGGAGCAGTTGTTTACCGACGACCTCGCCGGTCCTCCCAGCGCGCAGGTGCCGGATGACGAGCCCGTGGACCTGCCGCCGGCAGACGGATCGGAGCTGGCAGCGGAGACCGAACGTGGCGAACCGGAGCCCGACGTGATTGCCGGCTCGGCGAATGGGCCGGAAGAGCTGCAACTGCGTTTCTCCGGTCCGTCCTGGGTGGAAGTCTACGATGCTGACGGCGAGCGCCTGCTTTACGGGCTGATCCAGGAAGACGGTGCCCGGCGCGTTCGCGGTCCGGCGCCGTTCTCGGTGGTCATCGGCGATGCCAACCATGTTGCAGTGGTGTACCGCGACGAGGAAGTGGAGATGGGGAACCGCCGTCCCGGCCGCGTGGTGCGCATCCAGGTTCCCGATTAGTGTGTCGTACCGCCAAAGACCTGTGCACCGGCTGGCATCTGGTTATTTGCGTGACGACGCACCAGTACCTGCCGAACGTTTCCGGCGCCAGCCTGAGTAATACTGCATGGCCGGGCAAGCCTGCTGCGGTGGCCGTGATGATCCGAATTCGACAGAGGAGAAACGCTTGGGCAATCAGATACAGTCGGTGCGGGGGTTCAGCGACCTGTTGCCGGAACACACGCATCTCTGGCGCCATGTCGAGCAGGTGCTGACCGGCGTACTGGCCCGGTACGGCTACGAGGAGATCCGCCTGCCGCAGCTGGAGAAAACCGAGCTCTTCTCACGCACCATCGGCGAGGTCACCGACATTGTCGAAAAGGAAATGTACACCTTCGAGGATCGTAACGGTGACAGCCTGAGCCTGCGTCCGGAAGGGACCGCCGGCTGCGTGCGGGCCTGCCTGCAGCATGGCTTGCTGCATAACCAGCAGCCACGCCTGTGGTACATGGGCAGCATGTTCCGCCATGAAAGACCCCAGAAAGGACGTCTGCGCCAGTTCCACCAGGTGGGTGCCGAGGTATTCGGTCTCCCGGGCCCGGATGTCGATGCCGAACTGATCACCATGACGGCGCGCATGCTGCGGGAGCTGGGCCTGGATCACGTCCAGTTGCAGTTGAACACCCTGGGGACATCGGAGGCCAGGGGCCGTTATCGGGAAGCGCTGGTCGCTTTTCTGTCCGGTCATCGCCAGGCGCTGGATGAGGACAGCCAGCGCCGCCTGGAAAGCAACCCCTTGCGGATTCTGGACAGCAAGAATCCGGAGACACAGGCATTGCTGGACGGGGCGCCTGCGCTGAGAGACTATCTGGATGCCGAATCCATCGCGCATTTCGAGCAGCTCCGTGCGCTGCTTGATCAGGCCGATGTTCCCTATGTGATCAATCCGCGGCTGGTGCGCGGCCTGGATTATTACGGCCGTACGGTGTTCGAATGGGTGACCGACCGCCTGGGTGCGCAGGGCACAGTCTGCGCCGGCGGACGCTACGATGCCCTGGTGGAGCAACTGGGCGGCAAGCCGGTGCCGGCGATCGGTTTCGCTTTGGGCCTGGAACGCCTGGTGGCGCTGGTCGAGGAGGCCGGTCAGGTGCCTGAGCGACCTGCCGCGGATGTTTACATGGTACTGGTGGGCGACGATTCCGCCGCGCCCGGTCTCGTGCTGGCCGAGCAATTGCGCAGTGCCCTTCCCGGCTTGCGCGTACAGATGCATTGTGGCGGCGGCAGTTTCAAGAGCCAGTTCAAGCGGGCCGACCGCAGTGGGGCGCGTTTCGCACTGGTCCTGGCGGAAGGGGAGGTCGCCGCGGGCACGGTGAGCGTGAAGAACCTGCGCACGGACGAACCCCAGCGCACCGTGCCGATGAATGAAGTGCCCGGGCTGCTGCTCAGGGCGTTCCAGGAACACGAAGGAGGCTAAGTTGGCCCGTTACAGTGACGACGAACAGGTAGAACAGATCAAGGAATGGCTGAAGGAAAACGGCAAGGCGCTGATTGCCGGCGTGATCATTGCCGTGGGTGGGGTCGTGGGCTGGCAGCAGTGGAACTCCTATCAGGAACGCCAGTCCGAGGCTGCATCGATCGCCTATCTGCAATTGCTGGAGGCGCGCCAGACCGGGTCGGACGAAGATACCGTGGCCCGGCGCGGTCAACGGATCATGAGTGACTATCCCCGCACGCCCTACGCCTCCATGGCCGGGTTGCAACTGGGTGAGTACCACGCCGGCCGCGGTAACCTGGAGCGCGCCGGGGAGGCGCTGGAATGGGTGGCGGACAATGCCCGCGAAACGTCCTTCCGGCATCTGGGCCGGCTTCGGCTCGCCCAGGTGCTGATTGCCGCCGATCAGGCCGCGGAGGCTATCTCACTCCTGGAAGGTGCCGACCACGGCGAATTCGGTGCCCAGTACCAGGAACGCCTGGGCGACGCCTATGCGGCGCTGGGCAATGTGGAGCAGGCGCGGATGGCTTACGAGGCCGCGCTGGAGCACGAAGACCTCGGCCGTAGCCGCCGCGAGCATATCGAACTGAAGAGAAATGATCTGCAGTCTGGAGGAAACGCTGCGTGAAACGCTGCCTGACGCTGTTGCTCAGTCTTGGTCTGATTGCCGGCTGCAGCAGCACACCAAGCCGCGACTGGCCTGCCGATGGGCTGGAAGACACTCAGGACGGATTGCAGGTGGAAACGGTTTGGCGGGCCAACGCCGGACGAGGACTCCATGCTCCCGGCGACGCGTTCGATCCGGTGGTCGTCGGTGATCGTGTCTATGTGGCTGATGAAAGGGGCCGCCTCTCCGCCTTCAATCTGGAGGACGGCCGCCGCGTCTGGCGTATGGACCTGGATCGTTCCCTCTCGGCGGGGCCGGCGATCTCCGATGACCTGATCGTCGTGGTTACCCGGCGGGGCCAGGTGCTGGGAATCGATCCCGCTGAGAAGAGCATTCGCTGGGAGAGCACGCTGACCAGCCAGGTGCTCGCCATGCCGCTGATCTCGGCCGATACCGTCATCTTGCAGGCCGCCGATGGTCGGGTGTTCGGCCTGCGCGCCGATAACGGCTCCCGCCGCTGGACCTACGAGCGCAGCATGCCTCCGTTGACATTGCGCGGCTCGGCGGATCCGGTCGCGGTCGGCAGTCGGATTCTGGCTGGCCTGCCCAACGGAACGCTGGTGAATCTCAACCGTAGCGACGGTTCGCTGAACTGGGAGGCCCAGATCGGGCAACCCCGTGGTAGTTCGGACCTGGAGCGCATGCGTGATGTGGCTTCACGTTTCGTGGTGTTCCGCGGCGAACTCTACGCCGCTGCCTACCAGGGCGAGGTCATGGCGCTGGATCTGCAGCAGGGGCGCTCATCCTGGAGTCGTGACCTGTCCTCCAGCCAGGGCGTGGCGGTTGATCGCGAGCGGGTCTATGTCAGTGAGTCGAACGGTCGCATCTGGGCGCTGGACCGGCGTACCGGGGCTGCTGTCTGGCGCCAGGACCAGACCGAGGGTCTGCAGGCGTCCGCGCCGCTGGTCCAAGGGGATACCGTGGTGTTTGGCGATGAGCGCGGCCGACTGACCTGGGTGGATGCACAGGACGGCGACATTCTTGCCCGCCAGCGCTTTCACGGCGATGGTTTCTCCAGGCGACCGGTACTGGTCGGAGACGACATCGTGGTGCTCAGTGACGGGGGGCGTCTGCTGCGTCTTGCCGTCAGCAGGCCCTGAGGCATGTGTCTGTTGACCTTCGCGGTTGACGTGCATCCCGGCTACCCTCTGGTCGTGGTCGGTAACCGCGACGAATTTCACGAGCGGCCCACTCTGCCCATGCATTGGTGGCGGGCGCCACGCTTGCTGGCGGGCGTGGACCAGCGTGCGGGTGGCTCCTGGCTCGGCCTGACCCGCGACGGCGGTTTCGCCACCATCACCAATTTCAGGGATCCGGAGCAGCACAAGCCGGTCGCGCCATCGCGCGGCGGCCTGGTTGTGCGCGCACTGACCGAGCCTCAGGCGGACATCGAAGCGCATCTGCATCATCGCGGCAACGATTACAATGGCTTCAACCTGCTATGGAGCAGGGGTGGCCGTATGTACTACTACAACAATCAGGATGGTGAGCCTGTCCGCCCGTTGCCTCCCGGCGTTTACGGCCTGAGCAACGGTGTGCTGGATACGCCGTGGCCGAAGCTGATTCGTGTCCGTGAGGGGCTCGAGAACCTGCTGGGGCGTCGCGGAGAACTCGCCGTGGATACCTTGTACGAACTGATGGCGGACCGGTGGATGCCGGCGAATGGCGGTCTGCCGGATACCGGGGTCGGCGCAGAGTGGGAGCGCCTGCTGGCGTCCCCCTTCATCTGTCATCCCCGTTACGGAACGCGCAGCACCAGCGTTGTGCTGGTGCGCCGGAACGGCATTGCCACGGTCGGCGAGCGTACCTTCGGGCCGGACGGTAACATAACGGATCGGCGCCTTTTCCGCGTTCAACTGGCCTGCTGAGCTGTTCGCTGGGGATGTCGTCGGGAGGTCACGCCTGCTCCGGTTGGCGTGTCAGTCGCAACTGCTCACGGAATTGCGTCGGCAGGGCCTGCGATCAACCCAGATCGTGTTGCCGAGCTGGGCGTCGTCGAAAATCGTTGCCGTGATGTCCGCATTGCGCAGATTGGCCTGCCGCAGGTCGGCTCCGGTCAGATCAGCGCCGGCCAGGGAAGCCCGATCGAGGTTTGCTCCCCGCAGGTCCGCACCGCGGAGGTTGACGTCTTCGAGGGTGGCTCTGCTCAGGTTGGCCCCGTTCAGATTGGCATTTTCCAGGTTGCCGCCGGTCAGCTCAGCCTGGGACAGGTTTGCGCCGCTGAGGCTGGCCTGGTGAAAGCTGACATTGCGCAGGTCGGCACTATACAGGCTGCCATCGCCGAGCTGGGCCTGGTCCATGGTGGCTCCGGCCATCCGTGCCCGGTCAAACCGGGCACCACGGAGGTCCGCGTTGCTGAAGTCGGCATCCTCCAGCATGGCCGAGGTAAACCGGGCAGCCTGCAGGCGGGCGTCGCGAAAATCGGCGGCTTCCAGACTGCTGCCGCCGAAATCGGCGCGCCGGCCTGAAACCTCGCGGAAGTTGCCGTGATCCAGGCGGGCATTGGTGATGACGGCGTTCTCCAGCGTCGAGCCGCTGAAATCGCCTTTCTCGACACTGACCCGGGACATGAGGGCGCGGGAGAGATCCACGCCGCTCAGTGTCTGTTCTGAAAGATCGCAGTTGAACCAGCTTACCCGGGGCTCGGGAGGCGCGTTGCAGTCGGCCAGGGCAGGTGATACGCTCACCGCCAAAAAAATGCCCGCCATCAACAGGATCGGAGATCTGTGATGCCGTCGGCGGGCGGCGGCGGAAGTGTGAGTCCGGCAGCCAGCTCGACGACGGTAGCCTTGGAATTGGCGCTCCGACTCGCTGGTCTGTGCCACCGGGGACGTACTGACGTATTGCAGCATTGTCCCGGGACCGAATTCTTTCTTGTTTTGAGCTTGAGGAGGACTGTAACGCATGCGAGTCATTCTATTGGGGCCCCCGGGTGCTGGCAAAGGAACGCAGGCCGGCTATATCTGCGAAGAGTTCGGTATCCCCCAGATTTCCACGGGGGACATGCTTCGTGCTGCTGTGAAGGAGGGTACACCGCTGGGGCGTGAAGCGGAAAAGGTGATGAAGTCCGGCGGGCTGGTTTCCGACGACATCATTCTCGGCCTGGTCAAGGAACGCACCGCGCGTGACGATTGCCGTAACGGCTTCCTGTTCGACGGGTTTCCGCGCACCATCGCCCAGGCTGAAGCGCTGAAGAATCAGCGCATCAACCTCGATTTCATCGTCGAACTGCAGGTGGCCGACGAGGAAATCGTGAGCCGCATGAGCGGGCGGCGGGTTCACCCCGGTTCCGGGCGCGTGTATCACGTACAGCACAATCCGCCCAAAGTGGAAGGCAAGGATGATGTGACCGGTGAGGATCTGGTCCAGCGCGACGACGACCGCGAGGAAACCGTGCGGAAGCGGCTGGAGGTGTACCATGATCAGACCAAACCGCTGGTAGACTATTATCGCAAGCTGGCTGCCAGCGGGGAGCCGATGGCGCCGGCATACGTGGCCATCGACGGCCTCGGTGATGTGGCCGATGTGCGCCGGCGGATCGCCGAAGCCCTGAAGGGTAACTGAGTTCGGCGTTGAACGAAGCTTCCGGCGGACAGTCCAATATAGACAACGCTAACGCAGCGTTTCTCTCGATGAACGCCGGAAGCGGGGTATCCATGTCGCGTTACCTGTTTCTTCTTCTGTTTCTGCTGCTGATCGGCCTGAATGGCAGCCACCTGGCGGCCAACGGCAATCGCGCCATGTTGTTCGAAGTGGACGGCGCGATTGGTCCCGCCACGGTGGACTACCTGCAGCGAGGGTTCCGCCAGGCCCGCGACAGCGGGGCTCCGCTGATCATTCTGCGGATGGATACGCCGGGCGGGCTGGACAACTCCATGCGGGATATCATCCGGCTGATCATCGACAGCCCCGTTCCCGTTGCCACCTACGTTGCACCCGGGGGCGCCCGTGCGGCCAGCGCGGGCACCTATATTCTCTACGCGTCCCACGTTGCCGCCATGGCGCCCGGTACGAACCTTGGTGCTGCCACGCCGGTACAGATCGGCGGGGGCGGATTTCCCCCTGGCGGGGGACAGGAGGAAGGGAATGAGGGCGGCAACGACGATGCGGAAAACGGCGAAGACGGTGAGGAGGCCTCGGATCGCCGGCGCGACCGTTCGGATCAGCCGGCCAGCGCCAGTGAACGCAAGGTGCTGAACGATGCCATCGCCTATATCCGCGCGCTCGCGGACATGCGTGATCGCAACGCGGACTGGGCGGAGGAGGCTGTCAGGGAGGCCGCCAGCCTCGGTTCGCGGGAGGCGCTGGAAAAGAACGTTATCGACATCCTCGCCGATAACATGGACGACCTGCTGACCCAGATGGACGGCCGAACCGTGAAGGTGTCGGTGGGGGAGACCACCTTGCGCACGGAGGGGCTGCAGGTCCAGGTGGTGGAACGCGACTGGCGTAATGAGTTGCTGGCCATCATCACCAATCCCAATGTGGCCTATATCCTGATGCTGGTGGGGGTTTACGGGCTGTTCTTCGAACTGGCCAACCCGGGCGCCATCGTCCCCGGTGTGCTGGGCGGGATTTCCATCCTGCTGGCGTTATTCGCATTTCAGGCCCTGCCTATCAACTACGCCGGCCTTGCGCTGATGGGGCTCGGCCTCGCGTTCATCATCGGTGAAGCCTTCATGCCCAGCTTTGGCATACTGGGCATCGGTGGCCTGGTTGCCTTTGCCCTGGGTTCGCTCCTGCTTATCGACACCGGTGTCGCGGCTTACGAGCTGTCCATGACGCTGGTCCTGAGTCTGACGGCGGTCAGCGGTATCATCGTCTTCGGCATCGCGACGATGGCGCTGAAGGCGCACCGGCGGCAGGTGACGTCCGGTCGCGAGCAGATCCTGCAGGAGACCGCTCTGGCCGTGGAGGATTTCTCCGGAGGCCGCGGCAAGGTCCGGCTGCAGGGAGAGCTGTGGAATGCCGAAGCCGACGGGCCGGTGGCGCGCGGGCAGCCTGTGCGCGTGGTTTCCATGGACGGGCTCAAGCTGAAGGTGGCGTCGACGGATCAGACCGCCGGGACGGACACCTCACAACGCTGACGTATCAGGAAACTGCTCATGCTTGATCATGCAATAGAGAGGTTCCAGGCGCTTCTGAACGACGCCAGGGAGCGCGGTCTGCCGGAACCGACGGCGATGACACTGGCTACCGCCTGGGAGGACGGGCGTCCTTCGGCCCGAACGGTGCTGCTGAAATCGGTCGATGGTCGCGGCTTCGTGTTCTATACGAATCGTCGCAGCCGCAAGGGTCGGCAGTTGACGGTGAACCCGTTGGCTGCGCTGTGCTTTTTCTGGCAGCCGCTGGGTGCCCAGGTGCTGGTGGAAGGAAACGTGGAAGCCGTCAGCGACGAGGAAGCCGACGCCTACTTCGCGTCTCGCCCCCGTTTGAGTCAGATCGGCGCGTGGGCCTCGCACCAGTCCGAACCGATTGAGGAACACGGCCTGCTGGAGCAGCGTGTCGTGGAGCTGGAAAAACGCTACGATGGCCAGCCCGTCCCTCGCCCCCCCTACTGGTCGGGGTATCGCGTCGTGCCCACGATGATCGAGTTCTGGAGTGCGCGGGAAGGCCGTTTGCATGAGCGGGAACGCTACCAGCGGCAGGACGACGGCGACTGGGTGCATTACTGGCTCAATCCCTGAGTCGCCGTTCAGAGCGTGCTGCTCCGTTCCCGCGCCAGTGGGAGTCGACTGGCGCTTCCTCAGTGTTTCCCGGTTGTTGCACTGTTCGGGAAGGGGAGCAGCATGGTGTCGTCGTTGCTGGTAATCATCTCGCCCGGCTGGAAGGTTTCCAGTTCCAGGCCGAGTTCTTTTCCGATCGCGGTCCATCGCTCCGGAATGCTCTGTACGGCTTTCGGTACCAGAGGGTATTCGTGGGCGAGAAACAGCGCGGATCCGTCGGCGGCCTCGGCCAGTACGGAATAGGCCACCGGCCCCAGCTGCGGCAGCCGATGCTCGGTCAGTGACAGGCGGGCCGCCGCGTCCAGTGACTCCGCGGGAACAATCACCTGCTGGGCGAAATCCAGTTCGCCGGGCAGGGCATGGTGCTGAGCCTTGGCATAGGCCTGCCCGGCATCGGAGGGCCAGTCCTCCATCGGCAGGTAGGTCAGAACGGTAATGCCGTGAGCCTGCATTCCGGCGACATATTGCCGTTGATTCCGCTGATATTCTCCGTATCCCTGTCGCGGGTTTTCTTCCCCGGGGTGCTCACGCACCCAGTCGTCGAAAGTGAGAAAACGCGTGTAGCAAACATTCTGCTTAATCAGAAATGAATTGCCGCCATTCAGCGACACCTCGACAGGCATGTCTCCAGGAAACAGCGACGCTTCCAGCAACTGCCACAATCCGGCGAAGCCATTGTGCTCCAACTGGATCCGCAGCAAGGCGCAAAGATCGTTGAAAGTCGCGTAACTGAGATTCAGGGGCTGGACTCCGAATCGGTCAGTGATCAGCCGGCCTGTATGAAGCGAAGCCTGGCCTTTTTCCAGCAGTGTTTTCTCCATTTTCGTGCTCAGGCGGTCTATATCCTCCGGCGTTCCGATAAACAGGAACGGAATCGCCAGCAGCGGTCCGGCTCCAGGCTGCCTGGAGGGGGCGATGGCTTCTACCGGGAATTGCTCTCCCTGCGTGCCTATGCACATCAGTTGCGGTTGAAACCGGGTGTCCGGAAGGCTGCGCTGGTAGAGTTCCATCAGGATGTCCACCATGGCCAGGCCGGGTTGTAGCAATTCGGTCAGATCGTACAGCCCGCCGAGGACGACGAGACCGTACTGATCCAGGCCGCCGAGCATGCGCTGGAGATCTTCGGCCAGAGCCCAGCCCAGAGCTTCCGCGTCATCCCTGCCCAATGGCGCGGGCGGTCGTTCTCCGCGACTGACCGGCTCCAGATCGAGCTCCACGGTGAGGACGGCTGGCGTGGCGGAGAGGCGTTGCTGCATGGTGCTGTGACTCCGGCTGAACGAGTGAGGCGAGCACTATACCACCCTAGTGGCGGATCGTATTGCCGCCGCTTCCTGAGAGCGGTGTTCTCGGTGAGAATTCTCTCTGTATTGCGGAATTGAGGCTATTGATTTATTGTTTCCGTCAGTTACCTAAATTAAAACGAAACCTCTAACCGGGAGGGAATAAATGCCCGAAGATCGGGTGCCGGTCTTGAGGCAGGTAGCGTAGTTGGCTCGCAGTAGTCATTGTCGAGCCGGGTTAACTGAATCTATGGTTCGGGAGCAAGAATGGATCTTTCAAAATTTAATTCCAGTGAACTGCAGCAGCTCAAGAAGGATATCGATAAAGAGTTGAAGCGCCGCCACAAACAGGATGTCAAAGAAGCGCAGAAAGAGTTGAAGAACGTCGCCGAGCGCTATGGCCTGACCCTGCAGGATCTATTGGGCAGTACAGGGCCGAAAGCCGGCAAGCCGGGCGCCGGCGCGCGTTACCGTCATCCGGATGATCCGAACAAGGGCTGGTCCGGCCGTGGCCGCAAGCCGGCCTGGATCAAGGAATGGGAAGCGAAGGGACGCTCGCTGGACGACCTCAAGGTCGGCTGAGCCAGGGCGGTAACCCCGCCGGACCACCACCTGGGTGGACAGGCACTGGCATGCTCGTGAGTACTCCGGGTAGGCCAGTGCCTTTTTACGTTCTGAGGCCGGTGCCGCGGTGCAACAGGTAGAGACTGAACGACCCCAGCAGGGCGATGAAGAACAGAATCAAACTGTACGCCGTCCAGATGTTGATGTCCGAAGCGCCCAGGATTCCGTAGCGGAACGCGTTCACCATGTAGAGCACGGGGTTGGTCATGGAGGCCCACTGCCAGAAGTCCGGTAACAGGCTGATCGAATAGAAGACGCCGCCCAGGTATGTCAGCGGTGTGAGGATGAACGTCGGAACAATGGAAATGTCATCGAACTTCTTGGCGAACACCGCGTTGATGAATCCGCCCAGGGAAAAGAGCACCGAAGTGAGAAACACCACCGAGACCGTCACCGCCAGATTGTGGATCTGCAACTGCGTGAAGAACAGCGATACCAGGGTGACGATGAGGCCGGTCAGCAAGCCCCTGGTGACGCCGCCGGCCACGTAACCCAGCAGAATGACGGCGTTCGGCGTCGGTGACACCATGATTTCCTCGATGTGCCGCTGGAATTTGGCACCGAAGAACGAGGAGACCACGTTCGAGTAGGAGTTGGTGATCACCGCCATCATGATGATGCCGGGAGCAATGAACTCGATGTAGGTGTAGCCGTCCATCGGCCCGATGCGGGGGCCGATCAGGTTGCCGAAAATGATGAAATAAAGCGCCATCGTGATGGCCGGCGGCAGGAGAGTCTGCACCCAGATCCTGAGAAAGCGTTGTATCTCCTTGTGGGTAATGGTCAGAAAGGCAATCAGCGTCCGACGCCAGTACATGTGGTGGATTCCCTCAAGGATGTGCTGAAGTATTTGCGCCGTTGCGGTCCTGCAGCAACCGCAGAAACAGTTCCTCCAGCCGGTTCGACTTGTTCTTCATGCTGGCGACCTGTATTCCGGCCGCGGACAGTTGCTCGAACAGGTGGGTCAGGGTCTGGTCCTTGCGGACCTGCGCTTCCAGTTGTCTCCGGCCGACCTTGCGGACCGGAAAATCCAGGCCGGCCGGGATCAACGCGATGTCCCGCTGAACGTCCAGCACGAAGTCGTGGGTGCCAAGGCGGGTCAGCAGTGATTGGGTATCGGTGTGCTCGATGATTTCGCCATCATCAATAATGGCAATGTTCCGGCACAGGCTTTCTGCCTCTTCCAGGTAATGCGTGGTGAGGATGATCGTGACCCCGTCATTGCCGTTGATGCGACGGAGGAAGTCCCACATGGAGCGGCGTAACTCGATATCGACCCCGGCCGTGGGCTCATCCAGGATCAGCAGCCGCGGCTCGTGGACCAATGCACGAGCGATCATCAGACGCCGCTTCATGCCGCCTGACAGCGTGCGCGATACTGCCCGCCGCTTTTCCCAGAGCCCGAGTTCCCGCAGGTAGCGCTCGCAGCGCTGCCGGGCAAGGCGGGCGGGGATCCCATAGTAGCCGGCCTGGTGCAGCACGATCTGCTCCACCGTCTCGAAGTTGTTGAAGTTGAATTCCTGCGGAACCAGGCCCAGCGCCGATTTCGCCTCCCAGCGCCGGGTATCGAGGTCGTGCCCGAATACGGTCACCCGGCCACTGGTCTTGGTGACCAGCGAGCTGATGATGCCGATGGCGGTGGACTTGCCGGCGCCGTTCGGACCCAGCAGGCCGAAAAAGTCGCCCTCGATCACCTCCAGGTTCACGTCGCGGAGTGCAACGACCCCGCTGCCATAGGTCTTGTTCAGATGTTCGAGTTTCAGCGCGGCCATCGGCAACCATGTGAGCGGGCTGGGAGAAGCTCGCAAGTCTACCGGGTCGTGGAAAAGGCGCACAAGTCAGGTGCGGGAAGCGCCTCCGTCGAGGACGCGGGCCAGTATCGGTGCAGGGCCTTCTTACCGGCGATGAAACTCGTAGCCGCCACGACTGTCCATGCCCGTACGGGCGTAGAGTCAGGTGGTCACCAGTCATGTCCGGTCAGGTGACGATTTGACAGCAGTACGTCCGAAGCTGGTATCGTACCCGCTTGGCTAACGCCGTATCAGGAGAACCTGCTTGATTATGATGTCTAAATTTTGCAGTCGCACGCTGGGAGTCATGATTGCCGCGTTCGTGCTGGCACTCGGCACGGTCGGGGTGACCCAGGCCCAGCAGCAGGGCGGAGCGCCGGGTCAGGGCAATCCGCAGATGCAGCAGTTGCAGCAGTTGCAGCAACGGCTGATGGCGATTCAGCAGCAGGCGATAGAGAACAATCCCCAGCTTCAGGATGAGGCTGAGGAACTGGAGGATCTGGTTATCCGGACCATGGAGGATGCCGGTTTCGACCCCGAGACCGGCCTTGCCCGTCTTGAGGAATTGCAG
Source organism: Ectothiorhodospiraceae bacterium (assembly GCA_050485425.1). GTDB lineage: Bacteria > Pseudomonadota > Gammaproteobacteria > Nitrococcales > Aquisalimonadaceae > LSCE01. The sequence goes on from JBJHBJ010000002.1 coordinate 146,135, forward strand.
GGCGAGTTTCAGAATGCGGATTTGAGCGACGAACGTCGCCAGGCCATTCTGCAGGAAGCGCAGGAGATCCAGATGGAGCTCCAGGAAGGCCAGCAGCTCGCGATGCAGGACGAAGCCGTTGTCCGGGCGCAGGAGCGTTTCCAGGACAACATGCTGGATGCGATGCGAGCAGAAGATCCCGAAACCGATGAACTGCTGGCTGTCTTCGAACAGATGCAGTCGCAGATGCAGCAGCAAGCTCCGCAGCAGCAGATGCCCCGGCAGTAACAGGCTCATCGCCAGTCACCCAGGCGCTGCATCCCCCCGGGGGTGCGGCGCTTTTTTGTGGCCGCCCACTTTTCGGATATAGTCGGGCGAGAACGCTTTGCCGTCTCCTCTCCACCGACATGATAACGATAACAACGAGGGCAGGCGCCGGTGGTGATCCGGCCGGTCGACGCCCCAGGGCGCTCGCGAGGGGGTGAGCCCCATGAACAATTCCCCAGCGGCGTGGTCCGCGCGGCTGTTCAACTGGTCCGAAGGCGATCCCAGGCAGCGCCTGCGAATGCGGCGCTTTCTGATGGCTCTGGGGACCTATGCGTTCAGCTCGCTGCTTTTTCTGCTGTACATGCTGTTCGGCGCCATGAGTGTCACCGGTTATGTGCAGGTAACCATGCTGGCCCTGCTGATCAATACGGTGATGCTGGCGGTATTCAGCAGCGGCCTGAACCTCCGGTTCTCCGATCCCAGCCTGACCGCACCGCAGATCGTCGGCGGCCTGTCGATGCTGACGCTTGCCAGCTATCATGTGGATGCCGGCCGTGGCGGCCTGCTTCTGCTTTACGTGGTCATCTTCGTTTTCGGGGTTTTCCGGCTGAATACGCGCCAGTTTCTGGGGCTTACCGTCGTGGCGCTGCTCAGTTACTGTCTCGTGCTGCTCGTGGTTTTCCAGCAGCGACCCGACACGCTGGAACCGGAGCAGGAACTGTTGCAGCTGATCGCATTGGGGCTGCTGCTGCCCATATTCAGTTGGCTGGGCAGCAACGTCAGTGGGCTCAGGGCCAGACTTGCCGAGGCCAACCGTGAGCTGGAACGAGCGATGGAGCAGATCAATGCCCTGGCCATCCGGGATGATCTGACGCAGCAGTTCAACCGGCGGCACATGATGGGTCTGCTTGAACAGGAGCGGGAGCGCTGCATTCGCACGGGGCTGCCGTTTTCTCTGCTGATGCTGGATCTCGACCACTTCAAGAGCATCAACGATGCGTTTGGCCATCTGGCCGGCGACAGTGTGCTCGTTGCGTTTTCCGAGGTCGCGGCAAATGAGTTGCGTGGCATGGATCGCTTCGGCCGTTACGGAGGCGAGGAATTCCTCGTGCTGCTGCCGGGTGTGACGCAGCGGGAAGCCGCGCAGGTGGCCGAACGTCTGAGACTGCGGGTGGAACGACAGTGCCGCAGGCCGGGCGACGCCGGTGAACCACTCACCGTTTCCGTAGGGGTTGCGGAATATGAGGCACCCGAGCCGGTCTGGGACACGCTGGACAGGGCGGACCGGGCACTGTACGGCGCCAAGGCGGAGGGGCGAAACCGGGTCGCACTTGCCGGCGCACAGGCGATCGGCAAGGTCTGAGGAAACTGAGGAGAGAATCGTGTCTCGAACGTTTGCATCATTCGCGGAATTCTACCCCTACTATCTGGAGGAGCACCGGAACAGGACGTGCCGTCGCCTGCATTTCGTCGGCACGTCCCTGGTCATTCTGACAGGCGTGGTGGCGTTGCTCACCTGGACGCCGTGGCTGTTTTTGCTCATGCCGGTCTTCGGCTACGGTTTTGCCTGGATCGGACATTTCCACTTCGAACGGAACCGCCCGGCCACGTTCAGCCATCCGCTATACAGCCTGGCGGGGGATTTCGTCATGTTCCGGGACATGCTCATCGGCAGAATCCGCTTCTGAGCGCGGTGATGGCAGGCTCGGTGGCGGGAAGCTGGCTATTAGTACGAAATTGAACTAATATGCCATGTAAATCCAAGCTCCCGGAGGTCTGGAATGGGTGGTCGCCTCGTTGAAGGTGTCTGGTACGAAGCGGGTTACGAGCCGGACGACAAAGGCCGGTTCGTACGCCAGCAATCGAAGTTCCGGGACTGGATTCGGGACGAACCGGAGGCGCAGTTTCGTCCCGAGGCCGGTCGCTACCATCTGTATGTGTCGCTGGCCTGCCCATGGGCGCATCGAACGCTGATCATGCGCCGGCTCAAGGGGCTGGAGAATGCCATTCCCGTATCGGTGGTCCATCCGCTCATGCTGGACAACGGCTGGGAGTTCCGGGAATACCCGGGAAGCACGCCGGATCCGGTGCACAATGCCCGCTACATGCGTGAGATCTACACCGCGGCGGATCCGACATTCACCGGCCGGGTTACCGTGCCGGTGCTCTGGGATCTCCGTGCCGGCACCATCGTCAACAACGAATCGCGCGATATCCTGCGCATGTTCGATCACAATTGGAATGCCGTGGCACAGGACACCACTGACTTCGCCCCGCCGGAACTGCTGGACGCGGTGGACACGACGATCGATGCGATCTACGAGCCGGTGAACAACGGCGTCTACAAATGCGGGTTCGCCAAGTCTCAGGAGGCCTACGAGGAGGCAGCCGAAGCGCTCTACGCAGGGCTGGATCACTGGAATGCGGAACTCGGGAAGCGGCGCTTTCTGTGCGGCTCACGGATGACCGAGGCGGACGTCTGCCTTTACACCACGCTGGTGCGGTTCGATCCGGTGTACTCTGTGCATTTCAAGTGCTCCGAGCGCCGCATCATGGATTATCCCAACCTGTGGAATTACCTGAAGGATCTGTATCAGCGGCCGGCGTTCCGGGAAACCACCGACATGGAACACATCCGGCAGCATTACTACCGCAGCCATGCATTCATCAATCCGACGGGTATCGTTGCCAGGGCGCCGCGGGCGGAACTGGATGGACCCCACGACCGGGATCGTTTCGAAGCGTGAAGAGCATGGCCGGGAGAGGGCCCCGGCCCTGGCGCGAACGCGGGAAGTGGTCGGTGCCTGCTCAGAGCTCGGGGAACTCGGCTGACAGGTCATCCTTGAGCATGGCCCGGAGCAGGCGCTGTTCCTGCAGCTCCTCAATGGCGCGCCGGTGATTGACGGCCGCCGGTCTGGCGCCCTGACTCCGGCGGGTGGGGACGGGCTCCTCGTCGAACCAACCTGCCGACTCTTCATCGTCGGAAACGGCGCCGTCGTATAGCTCAGCGGAATTATCCAGTTTGCGCCCCATGTCCGTGTTTCTCCTGTGCAGGCACGCAACCATGCTGGTTACGGCCCCTATATACACCGGAATTTAGGCACTGAAAACTGTTTTTTTAGGGCCGGTCAACCGTCCTGTTTCGGGTCGCCCGAACGACGCTCACTGACCGTGCAGACCAGGCTACCATGGGCCAGTCGGGCGGACAGCCTATCGCCGACCTCCACCGCATTGGCATCCCTGACTACCGCACCGTCCCCACGCTGCAGAATCGCATAGCCACGGCTGACCGTCGCCAGCGGACTGACCGCCTCCAGGGCTCTCGTCACGCTGCGCAGGCGGTCGCCGTGCCGGCGAATCTCCCGCCTCTGGGCCCCGGCGAGACGCATCTCCAGTTCTTGTACGCGGTCACGGCCCCGCGCGATCAGCAACTGCGGGTGCTGGCGCCGCAGACGGTCTTCCAGTTGCGTGGTTTGCCGGTGGCGGTATTGCAGTTCACGTCGCAACCAGCCGCGCAGTCGGGCATCCAGTTCGTCCAGCCGTTGGCTGTGATCGCGCAGCCGGCGCCCGGGGTGTTGCTGCTCCAGGCGGGTGGTCAGGTGGCGCAACTGTCGGTTCAGGCGTTGCAAGGTGTCCTGCTGGCGTCCGGCCAGGCGGACTTCCAGTTGCCGGAAGCGTTCTTGCCAGGCATTACCGTCCGGGCTGATCAGTTCCGCGGCGGCGGACGGGGTGGGGGCGCGGTGATCCGCCACGAAGTCGGCGATACTGACATCAATCTCGTGGCCCACGGCACTGACCAGTGGAATGGGGCTGGCGGCAATGGCCCTGGCAACGATCTCTTCGTTGAACGCCCAGAGATCCTCCAGCGAGCCCCCGCCACGAGTTAGCAGCAGGACATCCACTTCATTGCGGGCACCGGCGAGCTCGATCATGCGGGCGATCTGTTCGGCCGCTCCCTTGCCCTGCACCGGCACCGGGTAGATCAGCACCCCGATGGCCGGGAACCGGCGTTGCAGCACCTGCAGCACGTCGCGAATGGCGGCCCCGGACGGGGAGGTGATCACGCCCACCCGCCGGGGTATGGCAGGCAACAGGCGCTTGCGCTCCTGGCTGAACAGGCCTTCCGCGTCCAGGGTCTGTTTCAGGGCCTCGAACTGCCGGCGCAGCGCGCCGTCTCCGGCTTCCTCCAGGCTTTCCACGATGAACTGATAGTCACCGCGCGGTTCGTACAGGCTGATGCGTCCCCGGGCCAGGACCTGCGTGCCGCTCTCCGGCGCAAAGCGAACGAGGCGGTTGCGGGGCCGGAACATGGCACACCGGATCTGGGCTTTCTGATCCTTCAGTGTGAAATACCAGTGCCCCGAAGCCGGGCGGGCCAGGTTCGACACTTCGCCTTCCACCCAGAGGACAGGCAGGCCCTGCTCCAGCAGCTCCCGCACCTCGCGATTGAGTTGCGAGACGGTAAGCACGACCCGCGAGGGGGAACCGGTGTCGGTTCTTGTGTCAGTGGTTTCCTGCATGCGGCGATCATACGCACCTTTGAGGAGCTATTGCCATGCCCCGGTAGGGGAGCGTGCCGGCCGATAGTGCTTTTCGAGGTTTACCCGGAGGGCCTCCGCTTCATATAATACTCGGCTAACTTTCTGCCGCGCGGCGGCAGTTCCGCAGTTTCCCGGAATGGATCTGCGGCCGCTTCAACCGCTCTTAGCAAGGTAGCCTGTCTATGCGAATTGCTCAGGAAGCTCTCACGTTCGACGATGTTCTTCTGCTTCCGGCCTACTCCGACGTCCTGCCCCGCGAGGTCGACCTAGGCTCACGCCTGACCCGCGAGATCGAGATCAACATTCCGCTGGTTTCCGCCGCCATGGATACCGTGACCGAGGCGCGCCTCGCCATCACGCTGGCCGAGCAGGGCGGTGTCGGCATCATGCACAAGAATATGCCGCTGGAGCAGCAGGCGGAGCACGTCCGGCGGGTGAAGAAATTCGAGAGCGGGGTGATCAAGGAACCGATCAGCGTTCATCCCGACACCACCATCCGTGAGGTGCTGGAACTGACCCGGGCTCACCATATTTCCGGCGTCCCCGTGGTGGAAGGCGCTGACGATCTGGTCGGTATCGTCACCAGCCGGGACCTGCGTTTCGAAAGCCGTCTGGATGCGCCGGTTCGGGAGGTCATGACCGGCAAGGACCGGCTGGTCACCGTGCGTGAGGGTGCAGATCGGGAGGAAATCCTGCAGCTTCTGCATCAGCACCGAATCGAGAAGGTGCTGGTGGTGAACGATGCATTCCAGTTGCGCGGCCTGATCACCGTCAAGGATATCCAGAAGGCGAAGGATTTCCCCAACGCCTGCAAGGACGAACAGGGCCGGCTGCGGGTCGGGGCCGCCGTGGGCACGGGGGGCGATACCGAAGCCCGGCTGGACGCGCTGTACCGGGCCGGCGTCGACCTGGTGGTGGTGGACACCGCCCACGGTCATTCCCGTGGTGTGATCGATCGGGTCAGCTGGATCAAGAAGCATTACCCCGACCTGCAGGTGGTGGGTGGCAATATCGCCACCGGTGATGCCGCCAAGGCGCTGGTCGAAGCGGGCGCCGATGCGGTCAAGGTCGGTATCGGTCCGGGTTCCATCTGCACCACCCGGGTGGTTGCCGGTGTCGGGGTCCCGCAGATCAGCGCGGTTTCCAATGTGGCCAAGGCGTTGCGGGGGACCGGTGTGCCGCTGATCGCCGACGGCGGCATCCGTTTCTCCGGCGACCTTTCCAAGGCGCTGGTCGCCGGCGCCCATGTGGTGATGATCGGCGGCCTGTTTGCCGGCACCGAGGAGGCCCCGGGGGAGGTGGAGCTCTTTCAGGGGCGTTCGTACAAGTCGTATCGCGGCATGGGATCCCTGGGCGCGATGCAGCAGGGCTCCAGCGACCGTTACTTCCAGGATACGGTGGAGGAAGTGGAAAAGCTGGTGCCGGAGGGGATCGAAGGGCGTGTTCCCTACAAGGGTTCGCTGGTTGCGATCATCCACCAGTTGCTGGGTGGCCTGCGCGCGAGCATGGGCTACGTGGGCTGCCGGAATATCGAGGAAATGCGCACCAGGCCCGAGTTCGTGCGCATCACCAACGCCGGTGTGCGGGAAAGTCATGTTCACGATGTGACCATTACCAAGGAAGCGCCCAACTACCGGACCGACTGATACACTGTCTCGTCGGGAAACGCCGGACCATTCGCACGTTCCCGTGCGACAGTCCCGGCGTTTCCCTGACCGGACGCCCGCCGTCATCGCCGCATGGCGGCGGGCGTTGTTCATTACGCCCCTGCAAGAGCGAAGCTGTTCCATGATCCAGGACATTCACGCCGACCGCATACTGATTCTCGATTTCGGCTCCCAGTACACCCAGTTGATCGCCCGCCGCGTGCGCGAAGCCGGTGTCTACTGTGAAATCTACGCCTGCGACGCGGATGCGTCTGATATTGCGGCCTTCCGCCCCAGCGGGATCATCCTCTCCGGCGGGCCGGAATCGGTGACCTTCGACCAGACGCCACGCATTTCCCCGGTCGTGCTGGAGCTGGAGGTGCCGGTGCTCGGTATCTGCTACGGCATGCAGGCCCTGGCGGCCCAGTCGGGAGGGCGGGTCGAGGCATCCAGCCACAAGGAGTTCGGCTACGCGCAGATCCGCGCACGCGGCCATTCCCGCCTGTTGAAGGACATCGAGGACACGACCACGCCGGAAGGCTACGGCATGCTGGACGTGTGGATGAGTCACGGTGACCGTGTTTCCGAACTCCCCGAGGGGTTCAAGATCATTGCCAGCACCGATGCCGCGCCCATTGCCGGCATCGGCGATGACGAACGCGGGCTGTACGGCCTGCAGTTCCATCCGGAAGTGACCCACACCACCCAGGGTGCGCGCATCCTGTCGCGTTTTGTGCACGATATCTGCGGCTGCGGCAACGACTGGAATGCCGGCAACATCATCGAGGACAGCATTGCCCGGGTGCGGGAGCAGGTCGGCAGCGGCAAGGTGCTGCTCGGGCTCTCCGGCGGCGTCGATTCCTCCGTGGTGGCTGCGTTGCTGCACAAGGCCATCGGCGACCAGCTCACCTGCGTGTTCGTGGACAACGGCCTGCTGCGGCAGGACGAGGGCGACCAGGTCATGGCTACGTTCGCCCGCCATATGGGCGTCAAGGTCATCCGCGTGGATGCCGAGCAGCGCTTTCTCGACGCCCTGGCCGGCGAGGATGATCCGGAGAAGAAGCGCAAGATCATCGGCAACCTGTTCATCCAGGTCTTCGATGAAGAGGCCGCCAAGCTGGAAGACGTGGAATGGCTGGCCCAGGGCACCATCTACCCGGACGTGATCGAGTCGGCCGGTTCCAAGACCGGCAAGGCCCACGTCATCAAGTCCCATCACAATGTGGGGGGGCTGCCGGAAACCATGAAGCTGAAACTTGTCGAACCTTTGAGGGAGCTGTTCAAGGACGAGGTACGCAAGATCGGCCTGGAACTCGGACTGCCGGCGGATATGGTGCAGCGGCATCCATTCCCCGGGCCAGGGCTGGGCGTGCGCATACTGGGTGAAGTCCGGAAGACGTATACGGACCTGTTGCGGCGTGCGGACCATGTGTTCATCGAGGAACTGCGCCGTCACGGCTGGTACGACAAGGTCAGCCAGGCTTTTGCTGTGTTTCTGCCGGTGAAATCGGTGGGCGTGACCGGTGACGGCCGGCGTTACGAATATGTGGTGGCATTGAGGGCGGTGGAAACGGTGGATTTCATGACGGCGCGCTGGGCGCATCTGCCTTACGAATTCCTGGACCTGGTGTCCCGGCGCATCATCAATGAAATCGAGGGTATTTCCCGCGTGGTGTACGACATCTCGGGGAAACCGCCGGCCACTATCGAGTGGGAGTAATCGGAGGTCCCCGCGCAGGGGAACGCAGCCATGAAGGATTCCCTGACGGACGACGATCTGGGGCTGATGTCCCCGTCGGACAGTCTGGAACTGGTACTGGAGCTGGCCCAGCGCCGGTTCCGGAGCGAGCAGCGGGCACGGCATCTGATCGAATCGCAGCGCTTGGCCTATCGCGCCGGGCTGGAGCAGCTCGACTACTGGCTGATGGATCACTGGGAGGAGCTCGACGCGCTGTCCCGTCCCGGTCGTCATCGCGATTCGGTGCGGGAATCGTCGGACGCCCGCTACGTCTGGCGTCTGCGGGAAGGTGTTCGTGTTGAGCAATCCCCGTCGGAGGGGCTGGAACTGGTGCTTGAGCTGGCGGAACGGGAGTTGAGAGCCGGCGACGAGGTCAGAACCTCGCACCGGGACGCAGTGCGCTGGGCACAGCATTTCCTGGCCCGCCGCTCAGTGGCGCTGAACCTGCATTTCGGTCTCCGGGGGGGGTGATGCAGACCCAGGCCGAGGTGGATGTTCTCTGGATGACGCGTGCCCTGGCGTTGGCAGAAGAGGCCGCGTCCCTGGGCGAGGTGCCGGTAGGTGCCCTCGTGGTGCGTGATGACGGCGTGCTGGGGCAAGGGTATAACCGGCCCATTTCCGCCGGTGACCCCACCGCCCACGCGGAAATCCAGGCTCTGCGGCAGGCTGCCGGGGCAGTTGGCAATTATCGGCTGGTGGGCACCACGTTGTACGTCACGCTGGAACCGTGCGTGATGTGCGTCGGGGCGATGGTCCACGCCCGCATTCAGCGGCTGGTGTACGGTGCCAGGGAGCCCAAGACCGGGGCCGTGGAAAGCAAGTTCCGGCTGCTGGAGAATGGCCTGCACAATCACCGCATGGAGGTCTCAGGCGGCGTCATGGCCGAATCCAGCGCCATGCTGCTGCAAGGGTTCTTCCGGGAACGCCGGCAGCGTCAGGGGCGAGGGCCGGCGCTATAGCGCGGATTCGAGTTGGTCTCCCAGCCGCCATTCCCTGCGCACCTCATGATAGGGGACCGAACGCCAGGGCGGAGGCTCCTGTTCGCGCAGGTCTTCGTCGCCTTCGGTGATGCGTACCAGCAGCTCGTAGTAGGTCCGCACCTGGCCGACATAGATTACCGGCTCCCAGCCGCGGGCATAGCCGTACCGTGTCTGCTGATGCCACTCGGCCTTGGCGAGCAGCGGTAGTGTGTCCTTGACGTCGGTCCAGGAATCACGGTTGCCGCCCCGGCTCTCGGTCAGTCGTCTGGCGTCCTCCAGATGCCCCATGCCGACGTTGTAGGCGGCCAGTGCAAACCAGCTTCTGACGGGTTCCTGGATATGGTCGGGGAAGCGCTCTCGCAGACCCCGGAAGTAACGTGCCCCGCCGAAGATGCTCTGTTCGGGATCGAGGCGATCCGCCACCCCCAGCTCGCCCGCGGTGCGCTGGGTCAGCATCATCATGCCGCGAACGCCGGTCGGGGACACCGCCCTCGGGTTCCAGTGGGATTCCTGATAGCCGATGGCCGCCAGCAGCCGCCAGTCCACGCCGTTTTCCGAGGCGGCCTGCTGGAACATCTCGCGATATTCCGGCAGGCGTTTGGTCACATGCCGGAGGAAAACCCGGGAGCCCACGTAATCGAACTGGCCCAGATGTCCCCGGTATTTCTCCTCCAACTGGGCCATCAGCCCGTTGCTGGTGGCCTCGCCGATGAATTCGTCCGCGGCGTCGAACAGGCTGGTGTCGTCACCGTTGGGCACCACCCATACCAGGCCAAGGCCCTCATCCAGCGTGAAAGCAACGCGCAGCTCGGGGTAATAGCGCTGGGTCAGTTCCACATCGATGGAATCCGCGACCGCCAGTTCCACCTCGTGGTTCCAGACGCGGAACAGCAGGTCCTCCGGGTTCCCCGTTTCGATCTCGTCCCAGTCCAGACCTTCCAGCTCCGAGCGTTGCAGCTCCCGAAGCCGGGCGGCGTGATGACTTTGGGCCAGGACCTCCAGCCTGCCGTATCTCTCCGACAACAGATCCTCCAGGGACCCGGGGGCAGGGTTGCCGAAGCGGTAGATCAACTGGCGGTCCACCGTCAGGTATGGGCGTGTGAAGCGGAACTGGGTCTTCCGCCGGTCGATGGCGCTGAGCCCGGCGGCTGCCAGGTCGGCCTCGCCACCGGCCAGGGCACGAAACACCTCGGTCTTGGAATCCACGACCACGAAGGTGACGCGGGCGCCCAGGCTCTCCGCAAAGGCCATCACCAGCTCGTGTTCCATGCTCGTGGCCCCTGACAACGCGCTCCGCTCATGGCTCGAGGAAGCCAGTGTGACCACCCGCAACTCGCCGCCCTGGCGGACCTGCTCCAGCGCGGTGGGCTTGTAGAAGACACCCGCCACGGCCATGACGGCAATGGAAAGGAACAGCAGCAGCAGGAGCAGGCGGGCACTAATCCGCGTCATGCACAATCAACCTTCGAATCCCGAATCAAGTTATTGTAAACTACGCGGCCTTGAAGGCGCGCCGTGCAATTTTCCTGGCGCGCGGCTTCACGGAGAGGTGACAGAGTGGTCGAATGTGCTCGACTCGAAATCGAGTGACCCCTCGCGGGGTCCGTGGGTTCGAATCCCACCCTCTCCGCCATACATGCAAAAGGGGCGTCCGCAGGGCGCCCCTTTTGCATGTATAACGACCGGGATTCGAAGCCACGGAAATCAGACGAGTCGGGTTCGACGACCGAGCGCAGCGAGGGAGAACGCCGGCTATGCCGGCGGCCCGGAGGGTGAGGCGCGTAGCGCCGAATAGGACCACCCTCTCCGCCATACATGCAAAAGGGGCGTCCGCAGGGCGCCCCTTTTGCATGTATAACGACCGGGATTCGAAGCCACGGAAATCAAACAATTTGGGTTCGATATCCCGGCCCTCCCTCTTCATGTCATATCCTGCACATACGCCATTGCTGGTACCATGTGATCATACGTTCACTTGTCTGCCGAACGAGGTTTTCCGCTTGAACGTTATTGTCCTCGAAGATGATCCCTGGTTGTCGGAGCTGCTGGTGGAGGTGCTGAAAAGCATCGAGCCCGACGTGCGCGTGGACTGTTTCGATCGCACCGGCCCGGCCATGGACCACTGGGAAGAGCACGGCGCCGAACTGATTCTTTGCGACTGGGTGCTGCCGGACATGAGCGGGGTGGAACTGCTGCGCCAGGTACACGCATCCGGCCATGCGCCCGCTCTGGTTGTCATTACTGCCAAGGCAGAACGTTCTCTGGTGCTGACGTCGCGGCAACTGGGGGTGCGGCATTTCATCACCAAACCGTTCGATGCCCACGACTTGCAGAAACGGCTGGGCGAGATCATCGCCGAGCATCGACAGCCTGACCCCGCTCCGGCGGAGGCCGCCGGGGACAATACCGCCGGTAGCCTCTCGGGTTTTCTGGAGTTCGCCTTGCAGGGTGAGCTTGACGTTTCGCTGTTCGACGGCGCCGAACAACTGGAGGAACTGCTCGCCCTGCGCGCGCAGGACGAAGTCTCGCCGGCCGATCTGGCGCGGCGCTGGGTTGGCCAGCCGGTGATCAGCGCCAAGCTGCTCACCGTGGCCAATTCGCAGGCACTGCGCGCCGGCGGTTCGCCGCGCATCTCCCTGCAGGAGGCGGTGATCTCCATCGGTGTCCAGAACAGTATCAGCCTCTCCATCGCAATCTGCATGGCCGGCGCTCGTCTGGTGCATTCGCCGCTGCTGCGCGAGCGGGCTCAGGACATGGAACGCCGTGGCGAACAACTCGCCGCCCAGGTGGCCGGTATCGCGCGGGGATACAACGTCAACACCGGCGGGCTGATCGCGGCTGCCGTGTTGCACAGGGCGGGGGAACTGGCCGTACTGCACGCCACCAATCGGTGGTGCGGTCAGGGCGGCAAACTGGATCAGGTGCTGCTGGATGAAGCGCTCAGGGCTTTCGGGCCGCGTTTCGGCAACGCCGTGAAGGTGCGCTGGCGTATTCCCTTCGGGCTGCGGGCGTTGATCGGTGCGGTCTACGTGCTGCCGCAGGGCGTGGTTACCCGGGAGATGCTGCTGATGCGTATCGCCGCCCTGCAAATGGAGGAAGGTGGCGGCAACCCCCAGGAGCTGGCCCGTCTGAAAAGCCGGGCCGGGCTGTCTGCCTGACCATGGGGCGGGTGCACAGCTTTCCGCCCGTCGCCGGTCCCGATGCGCGCGTCCTGATTCTGGGCAGCATGCCCGGTCTCGCCTCCTTGCGTGCCCGGCAATACTATGCCCACCCGCGCAATGCGTTCTGGCCGGTCATCGCCGCGGTACTGGGCGAGCAGGGGCCACCGCCGTCCTATCAGGACAGGGTTGATCTGCTGGTACGGAACCGAGTGGCCCTGTGGGACGTACTGAAGACCTGTACCCGGACTTCCAGCCTGGACTCGGACATCGACCCCGACTCCATGGTGACCAATGACTTTGCCGCATTCTTTCAACGGCATACTGACATCCGCCAGGTATGCTTCAACGGTGCCAAGGCGGAGGCGGTCTACCGCCGGCATGTATTGCCCGAACTGGTGCCGGCATGGCAGGCACTGGCCATGATCCGCCTGCCGTCCACCAGTCCGGCGCATGCCGCCATGGCCTTCGATGAGAAGCTCCTCCGCTGGCGGGCCGCGATCACGGAGAACGCAAGCCATTGAGCGTCGATCAACTCGTAATCCTCGGCATACTGATCGCCACCGTCGCCATGTTTCTGTGGGGGCGGTGGCGCCACGACATGGTTGCCGTGTCTGCCCTGCTGGCCTGTGTCGTGGCCGGTCTGGTTCCGGCCGGCGAGGCGTTTGCCGGTCTGGGGCATCCGGCGGTGGTCACCGTGGCCTGTGTTCTGGTGTTGAGTCAGGCCCTGCAGAGTACCGGGGCGGTGGACGCCCTGACCCGGCGTGTGATGCCCACGGCATCCGGTCCGACCCTGACCATTGCCGCACTGACCGCGCTGGCGGCCGTGTTGTCCGGCTTCATGAACAATGTCGGTGCCCTGGCATTGCTGATGCCGGTGGCGATGCAGGTGGCCGCGCGCCAGAATCTGCCGCCGGGTCGTGTGCTCATGCCGCTGGCTTTCGGGTCGATCCTCGGCGGCATGACCACGCTGATCGGTACGCCCCCGAACCTGATCGTTTCCGGTTTCAGGCGCAACGTCGAGGGCAGCGGCTTCGCCATGTTCGATTTTGCCCCGGTCGGGGTCGTCGTGGCCCTGGCCGGGGTTGCCTTCGTTGCCCTGATCGGCTGGCGGCTGGTGCCTGCCCGGCGGCAGTCCGAAAGCAATGGTTTCGAGACCAGTGCCTATCTCACCGAGGCGCGGGTGGATGAGAAATCCAAGGCTGCAGGCCTGACGCTGCGCGAGATCGAAGCCGAACTGGGCGATGACGAGGCCCAGGTGGTCGGGCTGATCCGTAACGAGGTCAGGCTGATCGCTCCCCACCCCAGCCGCAAGGTCAGACCGAACGACATCCTGCTGGTGGAAGCCGAACCGGAGTCTCTGGCCAGTGTTCTTTCCTCGCTGGGTCTCAGCCTGGAGGAGGGGGTACAGCAGGAACAGACGAAGGAGGAGGGACAGGACAAGGGTGGCCGGCCGGACGATGAATCGCCAGACAGCCAGGACGAGCGTCCTGGGGACGACGAAGATGGTGAGGCAAGGCCCTCCGACGAGATCGCGCTGATGGAAATGGCCGTGCTGCCGGGTTCGACCCTGGCCAACCGTTCGGCGACCGATGTCCAGTTACGCACCCGTTTCGGCGTGAACCTGCTGGCGGTTTCCCGTCAGGGCAGCCGGTCGGTGTCACGGCTGCGCACCATGGCGCTGCAGGAAGGGGATGTTCTGCTGATGCAGGGCGCGCCGGAGGCGCTCAGCGCCTTTGCTTCCCAGTTCGGCTGCGTGCCGTTGGCGGAGCGGGCGTTACGGATTCCGGATACGCGCAAGGCCTGGACTGCCGGCGGCATCATGGCGGCGGCCGTGGGTGGCGCTGCCTTCGGTCTGGTGCCCGCGGCGGTGGCGTTTGCGGCCGGGGTGCTGGCGGTAATGGCACTGCGCGTGATACCGCCGCGTTCCATCTACGAGTCGGTGGACTGGCCGGTGGTCGTATTGCTGGCCGCACTGATTCCGGTTGCCGGCGCCATGGAGGCTACCGGTGCGGCGGACTGGCTCGCCGGCGGCCTGCTGGACACGGTGGCACAGGGCCATGCCGTTGCCGCGCTGGTGCTGCTGCTGGTGGTGACCATGTTCCTCTCCGACCTGATGAACAATGCGGCGACGGCAGCAGTGATGTGCCCGATCGCCATCAGTACCGCCGCACAGCTTGGCGTGAACGCCGACCCGTTCCTGATGGCGGTTGCAGTGGGGGCTTCCTGCGCTTTCCTGACCCCGATCGGACACCAGAACAACACGCTGATCCTCGGGCCCGGCGGTTTCCGTTTCGGCGACTACTGGCGGCTGGGCCTGCCCCTGGAGCTGATCGTGGTTGCGGTGAGCGTTCCCATGCTGCTGATTGTCTGGCCTTTGCACTGAGGAAACACGGGTACATTCCCATGCCCGCGTCCGGTCTGTAATGAACCCTTCAGGATCGCCGAGGTCGGACTGAAGTGGTTCTCGAAAGGAGGGTATGTCGTGACCAGACGATTACCCCACCTGATCCTCGTCCTGCTTCTGCTGTTTGGCCTCTCCGTCGCGAAGGCGCAGCAGGAGGGGCACGACGCTCTTGACGAGGGGGCTCTGCGCCAGTTGGTCGCACCCATTGCCCTCTACCCCGATTCCCTGTTGTCCACGGTGCTGATTGCGTCCACGTATCCCCTTGAAGTGGTGGAGGCTGCGCGGTGGCGTCGCCAGCACCCGGATCTGGATGGGGCGGACGCGGTGGAAGCGGTGTCCGATCGTGACTGGGACGACAGCGTGCGGACGCTGGTGGCCTTTCCCGACGTGCTGGAACGCATGAGTGAAGACCTGGAGTGGACGGCTCGTCTGGGCGACGCGGTCCTGTTCCAGGAAGACGCGCTGATGGATGCAGTGCAGGATCTGCGGCATCGGGCGGACGCCTCAGGCAGCCTGGAGCAGATGGAACATGTCCGGGTTGAACGTGAGCGTGAGGTCATCGTGCTGCATCCGCGCTACACGGAGGTGGTCTACGTCCCGTACTACAGTCCGCGTGTTGTCTACGGCGGCTGGTGGTGGCCGGCCTACCAGCCGGTGTACTGGTATCCGCCGAGAGGCCACTTCGGGCGTACCGGTTTCTACTGGACCGGCAGTTATTTCATCAGCGCCGGGTTCTTCTACAGCTCGCTGGACTGGGGGTCCCGTCACGTGGTCGTGGTGAACATCCATCGTCCCCCGGCCCGGTTCATTGCCGGCAGGCCCTACCTCCGCAAGGGCGGTTACGAACACTGGCGCTATCACCGGGGAGACCGTCGCCGCCATGCGTCGCACCGGCACGGCTATCGGCAACGCTCCGGGTCGTCCATGCGTGGTTCACAGATTGAACGGGTAGTCCCGCCGGGCGCACAGCGGCGCGGCAGGGCCGACGGCCGCCGTGGTCAGGGAGAGTCCTGGGTCTATGGCTCGCGGCAGCAGCCTCGTCAGCGCCATCGTTCCGGCAGCCGCGTGGAAGCCCCGCCCCGGTCCGGTCTGCAGGGAACCGTTCGGCGGCAGGGTTCCAGCCTGCGTGACAACCCGGACCGGCCCAGCCGTCATACCGGCTCGGCCAGTGCCCAACGCGATCGCAGCGATATGCGGCGCTCCTCCCCTGACAGCCGGCGTGGCGGCGACCGCGCCAGAAGCATCTCCCGCGATTCCCGTCGCGGTCCCGACGCCGGGCGTGCGCCGTCCCGCGGTTTCATGGATGGCGGTGGAAACCGGGGTTCCCAGCGACAATGGTCCGGAGGCGGTTCCCGCAGGGGCGGTGACGGCCGCCGGGGCGGTGGGCGTCCTCCCGTGGGCGTTGAATCCCGGGGGCGGGGCTCCAGCGGGTTTCAGGGCCGGGGCCAGCGCAGCGGGGGCGGCTGGCGGGACCGCTGATCAATGCTGGTGTTCGTACCCGGGACCGGTTGTTTCCCTTGACGTTACCCCCTGCTCTCGGCCAGCTTCAGCGTTGGTGGCTTGATTCCGAGAGGACTTTGCGATGAGCGTATGCGATCTTTCCGGGAAGCGTATCCTGGTGACCCAGTCCCGCGATTTCATGGGTCCGGCATTCTGCGAGGTATTCGCCGAGCTGGGCGCCACGGTCGTTGCGGATGCGTCCCCGCTGACCGCGCCGGATGCGCCGGAGCGTGTTGTGCGCAACGCCGGGGATATCGACGTGCTGGTGGCCAACCTGGCCATTCCGGCACCGGCAACCCGGGCCCAGGAGGTCGGTGATGAGGAATGGCGCGAGGTGTTCGCGCACCTGGTTGATCCGCTTCCGCGGCTGGTCCGCGCGGTGCTGCCCGGCATGATCGAACGCCATTCCGGCAAGATCCTGGTGATCGGCAGTGCGTCCGCGCTGCGCGGCATGAAACGCGCATCGACCTATAGCGCCGCCCGCGGGGCGCAGCTGGCCTATGTGCAGGCCGTGGGGGTGGAACTGGCGCCGCATAACGTCCAGGTCAACGCAATCGCTCAGAATTTTGTCGACAATCCCACCTATTTCCCCGAGGACGTACAGCAGAATCCGCGCTTCCAGGAGCGGCTCCAACGCGAGGTTCCGCTGGGCAGACTGGTGAGCCCGCGCGAGGACGCCATGGCGGCAGCCTTCCTGTGTACTCCTGCTGCCGATTGCTTTGTCGGACAGGTGTTCCCGGTGTGCGGGGGCTGGGCCGTCCGATAGGGCCAGGCCTCATTTTCGTGCCTCCCCGACAGTGCGAGAAAAGGAATTTCTCCCAGGTGGCCGCCGCCGCCCGGCGGACTACACTCCATTGGTAGGGAAGGCCGCGTCTCGCGGTTGCCTCTGGCCGGGAGTTGTATGCCCCCACCGCCGACAACAAAGCCGTTAGAGCCGGGGCGTTGGGGCTGTCGATCTTTTTGGGAGGAGAAACATAATGCTGAAGGCGCTGAAGCTGGAGCCTGAAAAATGCACGGGCTGTCTGCAATGCGAAATGGCCTGCTCGTATGAGAATACGGGCGCATTCAACCCCGCCAAGTCTCGCATCAAGGTATTCACGTTTCATGAGGAAGGGGCGTTCGCCCCCTACACCTGCACGCAGTGTGATGAGGCCTGGTGCATGCACGCCTGTCCCGTGGAGGCCATTGTGGTGGATATGGCCACCGGTGCGAAGAACGTGCTGGAAGATGTCTGTGTGGGCTGCAAGGTCTGCACCATCGCCTGCCCGTTCGGCACCGTGAACTACGAGGCGGATTCCGGCAAGGTCATCAAGTGCGACCTCTGCGGCGGTGACCCCTGGTGCGCCAAGGCGTGCCCGACCGGGGCCATCACCTACTCGGACTCCGACACGGCCGGCCTGGAGCGCATGCGCGCCTGGGCGCAGCAGGCACCGGTGGCCAATGCGCGGACCAACACGCCGCGGGAAAAGCCGATCAACGTCTATCTCAGCGGTCAGGGAGGCGTCTGACATGGCCTGGACTGGAAACGTATTGCGGGTAAACCTCACCCAGGGCACCACCTCGGTGGAGCCGCTGAACATGCAGTGGGCGCAGGAATACCTGGGTCAGCGTGGGCTGGCCAGCAAATACCTTTCGGAAGAAATCGATCCGAAAGTGGATGCCCTCTCACCGGACAACAAGCTGATCATGACCACCGGTCCGTTGACCGGCACCATGGCCTCCACCGGCGGGCGCTACTCGGTCGTGACCAAATCGCCGCTGACCGGCGCCATTGCCTGCTCCAATTCGGGCGGCTTCATCGGTGCCGAGATGAAAATGGCCGGCTGGGACATGGTCATCTTCGAGGGCAAGTCGCCGAAACCGGTGTATCTGTATCTGGAAAACGAGAAGGCTGAACTGCGTTCCGCCGATCATCTGTGGGGGACTTCGGTCTGGGCGACCGACGAGACCATCCACAAGGAGCTGCAGGATCCACAGGTGCGCATTGCCTGCGTTGGGCGTGCCGCCGAGCAGGGTAACCTGTATGCGGCCATCGTCAACGACCTGCACCGGGCTGCGGGCCGTTCCGGCGTCGGCACCGTCATGGCGTCGAAGAACCTGAAGGCGGTGGCGGTTCGCGGAACCAGGGGCGTTGGCAACATCAAGGACCCGATGCGCTTCTTCAAGGTCACCGAGGAAGCCAAGCAGGTGCTGCAGCAAAGCGCGGTCACCGGCCAGGGGCTGGGCACCTACGGTACCCAGGTTCTGATGAACGTGATCAACGAGATGGGCGCCATGCCCACCCGCAACATGCGGGAGGTGAAGTTCGAGGGCGCGCACAAGATCTCTGGCGAGGCCATGCACGAGCCCCGCGAGAGTGACGGCAAGCCCAACCTCACCACCAATGGCGCATGTTTCGGCTGCACCATCGCCTGCGGGCGGATTTCCACGGTCGACAAGGGTCACTTCACGGTGCAGAACAAGCCGGAATACTGGCATGCCTCCGGCGGCCTGGAGTACGAGGCCGCCTGGGCACTGGGTTCCGATACCGGCGTGGATGACCTGGACTGCCTCACCTACGTGAACTTCCTCTGCAACGAGGACGGCATCGACCCCATCTCCTTCGGTGCCACCGTGGCGGCGGCGATGGAGCTTTACGAGATGGGTGCCATCACCGACACCGACACCGGCGGCCTGCAACTCAGGTTCGGCTCTGCCGAAGCACTGGCCAAGGCCACCGAACTGACGGTGAAAGGGGAGGGCTTCGGTCGTGAACTCGGTCTGGGCTCCAAGCGGCTGTGCGAGAAGTACGGCCACCCGGACCTGTCGATGACGGTGAAGGGCCAGGAGTTCCCGGCCTACGATCCGCGCGGCATCCAGGGCATGGGCCTGGCCTATGCCACCTCCAACCGCGGCGCCTGCCACCTGCGGGGCTACACGGTGTCCTCCGAAGTGCTGGGCATTCCCGAGAAGACCGATCCGCTGTCCACCGAGGGCAAGCCGGAGCTGGTCAAGGCCTTCCAGGACGCCACGGCTTCCGTGGATTCCGCCGGTATCTGCGTGTTCACCACGTTCGCCTGGACGCTGGATGACATCGCACCGCAGATCGATGCGGCCTGCGAGGGCAACTGGACCTCCGAGAAACTGCTGGAGGTGGGTGAGCGGATCTGGAACCTGGAACGTGACTTCAACCTTCGCGCGGGTCTCACCGGCGCCGACGACACGCTGCCCAAGCGGCTGCGGAAGGATGCGGCAAACGTGGGTCCGGCCCAGGGCATGGTCAACGAGCTGGACGTCATGCTGCCGAAGTACTATCAGGTACGCGGCTGGACGCCTTCCGGCGAGCTGACCCCGGAAACCCGTCAGAGGCTGGGGCTTTAAGCCCCAGCCTCCGCGCCGCGGAGGGAGAACAACATGAAGCACGTGATCGTGGGCGCAGGCCCGGCAGGCGTGGTGGCCGCCGAGCATCTGCGCAAATACGACCCGCAGTCCGACATCCTGCTACTGAGCGGTGAGCCGGAACCGCCGTATTCGCGCATGGCCATTCCGTATTTCCTGGTGGATCAGGTCGGGGAGAGCGGTACCCATCTGCGCAAGGAGCGGGATCATTTCAGCAAGCACCGCATCGACGTGAAGACCGGGACCTGGGTGGATTCGGTCGACCCGCAGGACAAGCAGCTCAGGCTGCGTGGCGGCGAGACGATACCCTACGACCGGCTCCTGCTCGCCACCGGCTCGCACCCGGTCATCCCGCCCATTCCCGGCGTGGACAAGGAGGGTGTGCATACCTGCTGGACGCTGGAGGACGCACGCTACATCATCCAGCGTGCCAGAGAGGGTTCCCACGTGGTGCTGATCGGCGCCGGTTTCATCGGTTGCATCATTCTGGAAGCGCTGGCGCTGCGCAAGACCCGGCTGACCGTGGTCGAGCAGCAGAACCGCATGGTGCCCCGGATGATGGATGACAAGGCTGGCGGTCTGATCAAGCGCTGGTGCGAGAGCAAGGGCCTGGCGGTGCACACCTCCACTCGGGTGGATGGCGTCGAAGACGGTAACGGCCAGTATCCGCTGTCCGTGAGGCTGGACCACGGTGAGCACGTGCCGGCGGATCTGGTCATCGTCTGCGTCGGCGTGAAGTCCAACACCGATTTCCTGGACGGCACCGGGGTCAAGGTGGACCAGGGCATTCTGGTGGACCGGCATCTGCAGTCCTCGGTGCAGGATATCTATGCCGCCGGCGACGTGGCGCAGGGCCTGGATTTCTCCACCGGCGAGTTCTCCGTGCACGCGGTTCAGCCGACGGCGGCGGACCATGGCCGTGTGGCGGCCAGTAACATGGCCGGCCGCCAGCAGCAGTTCCAGGGCAGCGTGAACATGAACGTGCTGGACACGCTGGGACTGATCTCTTCCTCGTTCGGCCTGTGGATGGGGGCGGACGGCGGGGATTCGGCGGAACTGTACGACCCCGACCACTACCGTTACCTGAAGCTGCAGTTCGAGGACGATCGGCTGGTTGGTGCCAGCGCACTGGGGCTGACGGAGCACGTGGGTGTGCTGCGCGGCCTGATCCAGAGCCGGGTCAGGCTGAAGGACTGGAAGGAGAAGCTGCAGCAGGACCCGACCCGGATCATGGAGGCCTATCTGGCCCGAACCCAGGCGCTGGGTTACAACAAGACGGTGCTGCCCGCATAATCGAACGGGCGGCCGGCCGGCGGAATCACCGGCTGCCCGTTCGACTTCATTGGTCTATACGGACGCCCCATGCGCATTCGAATCAAACTGTTCGCCAGCCTGAGCGAACTGCTGCCCGCCGGGGTGAAGCCCCACGAAGGTTACGAACTGGATATCGCCGAAGATCTCACGCCGGCCGAGTTGATCGACGAACTCCGGGTGCCGAAGGAACTGGCTCACCTGGTGCTGATCAATGGCGAATATCTGCCACCGGCCAAACGCCGGCAGCCGGTGTTCCGGGAAGGCGACGTCTTCGCCATCTGGCCGCCGGTGGCTGGTGGCTGAAGCGCTGCCTCAGCACCGGGTGATCAAGGACATGGGCATCACCCATGCCGAATTTCACCGCATTCTGCCCGGCCTGTTCACCGATGTTGTGCCCGCCGTGCGGGGGCCGATCGTCACAGCCTCCTGGCCCGGTCGGCGGCTGGTGATCACGCTGGGGCCCGAGCAGCAGCGGCGCATCGCCCTGCTGGCTCTGCCGCGCACCGTGATCACCCTGGATTTCCAGGGCTTCACGCCGGACCAGCGGGATGCCTTTCTGAGGCATTTCGATCGCCGGTTCCAGCGTGGAGGGGGATGAGGAGACGTTGACCCATTCTCGCAAACGTCAGAACCGGTCAAGTCCCGTAACCGCCTCCGCCCGGTGTAAGAATCACGAACACATCGCCCTGCTGCATGTCGGCCTTGTCGGTGCCGGACAGGAACTGCCGGCTACCGTCGGCGCGTTCCACCCATTGCTGGCCCAGCGCGCCGTCGTCGCCGCCATTCAGGCCCTGCGGTGGGATCCGCCGCGAATTCGCCAGCACGGCAACCGTCATGGGTTCGAGGAAGCGGATGCGGCGTTCCGCCCCATCACCGCCCTGCCAGCGACCCGTCCCTCCCGACCCGCGCCGGATGGCGAAGCGCTCCAGCATCACCGGGAAGCGTGTCTCCAGGATTTCCGGATCGGTCAGCCGGCTGTTGGTCATGTGCACGTGCACGGCGCTTGCGCCGTGAAACCCGTCCCCGGCCCCTGAACCGCCGCACAGCGTTTCGTAATGCTGGTAGCGTTCATTGCCGAAGGTGACGTTGTTCATCGTGCCCTGGCCATTGGCCAGGACGCCCAGGGCGGCATACAGCGCATCGGTCACGACCTGGCTCACCTCGACGTTGCCGGCAACGACGGCTGCCGGGTAAGCCGGGTTCAGCATCGAGCCTTCCGGGACCACGAGGCGAATCGGTTTCAGGCAGCCGTCGTTCAGCGGAATGGTGTCCTTCACCAGCGTGCGCAGCACGTAGAGCACGGCGGCCCGCGTCACCGCCTTCGGCGCATTGAAATTCCCGGGCTGCTGATCGCTGGTGCCGGTGAAATCCACCACCGCCGTCCGGTTGGCCTTGTCCACGCTCACCGCCACGCGTATGCGCGAGCCG
This sequence comes from Ectothiorhodospiraceae bacterium, assembly GCA_050485425.1. Lineage (GTDB taxonomy): Bacteria > Pseudomonadota > Gammaproteobacteria > Nitrococcales > Aquisalimonadaceae > LSCE01. Next base: position 168,471 of record JBJHBJ010000002.1, read on the forward strand.
TTGTCCAGCTCCTTCTCCCATGTGCCGTCGCTGAGCACGTCGAGCACGCGGCGGACCTGCTCCTCGGCATTGTCCTGCACGTGCTGCATGTAGGCCTGCACCACTTGCAGTCCGAAGTGGTCGACCATGCGGCGCAGTTCGTTGGCGCCGCGATTGTTGGCGGCGATCTGGGCCTTGAGGTCGTTCAGGTTCTGATCCACGTTGCGGGCGGGCATGTCACCGCCACCGAACAGCTCCCGCAGTGCCTGCTCCCGGAATTCACCGGCGGCCACGGCCTGGAAGTTGGTGATCAGCACGCCCTCGTCCTCGATGACGCTGCTGTCCGGCGGCATGGAGCCCGGCGTGGTGCCGCCGATGTCGGCGTGATGCGCCCGGCTGGCCACGTAGAACAGCAGGTTTTTGCCATCCGCGTCGAACACCGGTGTGACGACGGTGACGTCGGGCAGGTGGGTGCCGCCGTGATAGGGGTCGTTCAGCATGTAGACGTCGCCGGCGCGCATGCTTCCCTGGCGTTCGTGGATGATGGCGCGCACGCTCTCGCCCATGGAACCCAGGTGGACCGGTACGTGAGGGGCGTTGGCCACCAGGCCGCCCTCGGCATCGAACACGGCGCAGGAGAAGTCCAGCCGTTCCTTGATGTTGGCGGAGTAGGCGGTTTTCTCCAGCGTCCCGCCCATCTGCTCGGCGATCGACATGAACAGGTTGTTGAACACCTCCAGCATCACCGGGTCGACATCGGTGCCGACGGCGGTACGCCTGGGCAGGGGTTCCACGCGTTCCATGATGATGTGGTTCTTGCGGTTCACCCGGGCGCGCCAGCCCGGCTCCACCACGATGGTGGAGACCGGTTCGCGAATAATGGCCGGGCCGGTGACGGCATCGCCGGGCTGCATCTGTTCCCGGTCATGGACCGGGGTTCCCGCGTGGCGTGTACCGGCCATGAAGGTCTCCACCTCGGCCATCGGGTCGAGGCTGCCGCAGCTGCGCTCCGGCAACTCCGGCTCGTCGTCGAGGGCACCGCTGGCACCCACCACTTCCACCACCACGGCAGCCAGCACCAGGTCCTTGTGCGGCATGGTGAAGCCGAATTGCTGGCGGTGAGCGCTCTCGAAGGCCTCCCGCATGGAAACGGCATCGGCGTAGTCCACCAGCAGCGCGGTATCCGTGCCGGCGTACTTGAGCTGCGCCTTGCGGATGGCGTGAATATCGCCGGCGGCCACGCCCTGGTCGCGCAGCTCATCACGGCCATGCCGTTCCCGCTCTTCGATGCGGTCGGCCAGCGCAACAACCAATGACTCGTCCAGCGTGCTGTCCACGGCAAGCTCGCGAATGGTGCTGAGATCGGCGAGCCCCATGCCGTAGGCGGACAGCACGCCTGCAAACGGGTGGATGAGCACGGTCTTCATGCCCAGGGCGTCCGCCACCAGGCAGGCGTGCTGGCCGCCGGCACCACCGAAGCAGTTCAGCGCGTAGCCGGTCACGTCGTGACCGCGCTGCACGGAGATCTGCTTGATGGCGTTGGCCATGTTCTCAACGGCAATGCGCAGGAACCCCTCGGCGACATGCTCGGCTTCGCGCCGATCGCCGGTGGCTTCGCGGATGCGCTCCGAGAGTTCCCCGAACTTGCTGCGGACAATCTCCACGTCCAGCGGCTGGTCACCTTCGGGACCGAAGACATGGGGAAAGAACGCCGGCTGCAGCTTGCCCAGCATGACGTTGCAGTCGGTGACGGTCAGGGGGCCGCCGCGACGGTAGCAGGCAGGGCCGGGGTTCGCACCCGCCGATTCCGGTCCGACGCGGTAGCGGGAGCCGTCGAAGAACAGTTGCGAACCGCCGCCGGCGGCAACTGTGTGGATACGCATCATCGGCACGCGCATACGCACGCCGGCGATCACCGTCTCGAAACTGCGCTCGAACTCGCCGTTGAAATGGGAGACGTCGGTGGAGGTGCCGCCCATGTCGAAGCCGATCACCTGCTCGAAGCCCGCCATCTGTGCCGTGCGCACGCAACTGACGATGCCGCCCGCCGGGCCGGACAGGATGGCATCCTTGCCCTCGAAATAGCGGGCATCAGTGAGCCCGCCGTCGGATTTCATGAACTGCAGCCGGGTGTCGCCGAGTTCCGAGGCCACCTGGTTCGCATAGCGTTTCAGGATCGGCGAGAGGTAGGCATCCACCACGGTGGTGTCGCCACGGCCGATCAGTTTCATCAGCGGGCTCACCTGATGGGATACGCTGACCTGGCGGAAGCCCAGCTCCCGGGCGATGGCGGCGATCCGGGCCTCGTGTTCGGTATGACGGTAGCCATGGAGCAGCACGATGGCGCAGCTCTGGAAATCCCGCGCCAGCGCTTCTTTCAGCGAGGCGCGGACCTGGTTTTCGTCCAGCGCCTTCAGCACGGTGCCGTCCGCGTTGATGCGTTCATCCACCTCGATCACATGCCCGTACAATTGTTCGGGAAGCTGGATATTCAGCGCAAAGATGTCGGGTCGGGTCTGGTAGCCGATGCGCAGCGCGTCGGCGAAGCCTTCCGTGATGACCAGTGCCGTGCGTTCACCCTTGCGCTCCAGCAGGGCGTTGGTGGCTACCGTGGTGCCCATCTTCACGGCGCTCAGTCGCTCGGCCGGAATCGCCGTGCCGGTGTCGAGTCCGAGCAGCTCCCGTATGCCCTGCAGAGCCGCATCCCGATACCGTTCGGGATTCTCCGACAGCAGCTTGTGGGTGACCATGCTGCCGTCCGGTTTGCGGGCGATCACGTCGGTGAACGTGCCGCCGCGGTCGATCCAGAATTGCCATTGCTCAGTGGTTTGGTTGGCGCGCATGCGCGTATCTCCAGAAATGTCAGCGGCGCTGGCTCATCTGTTCCGGCAGCCAGGTGGCAATTTCCGGAAAGAGGACGATCAGCATCGCGGCGACGCAGAGTACGAGGAAGAACGGGAATGAGGCCCAGGCGACCTGCAGGATGTTCTTGCCGGTCAGCCCCTGGATCACGAACAGGTTGAAGCCCACTGGTGGGGTGATCTGGGACATCTCCACCACGATCACCAGGAAAATGCCGAACCAGATCAGGTCCAGACCGGCCGCCTGAACCATGGGCAGCACCACCGACGTGGTCAGCACCACCACAGAGATGCCGTCCAGGAAGCAGCCCATGATGACGAAGAACACCACCAGGGCGAACAGCAGCCAGTACACGGACAGTTCCATGCCGCCGATCCAGGCGGCCAGTTCACGGGGAATTCCGGTGTAGCCCATGGCCGTGGTCAGGAAGGCGGCTCCGGCCAGGATGAAGCAGATCATGCAGGAAGTGC
>JBJHBJ010000003.1:0-168787 GCA_050485425.1 Ectothiorhodospiraceae bacterium
GACAGCCGCTCTAACGTCTACAGCAGTCCAGCCGGAACATGCTTGGCACAGAGCTGGCCACTATCCAGTCCCTGTCTTGCAATGCCTGCGGGTCCGCCGCCGTTGGGCACCTGGGCAAGACCATTGGCGCCGGCGGGCATCCAGGCGATGCCGTAACGCTCGAAGATCCTCTCCAGCGAGCCGTCATTGCGCATTTCCTGTAACGCCGCCTCGATGGCGCTGTCGAGTCCGGGGCTGCCCTTTGCGGTCGCGACGCCCACGTCCCAGGCGCTGCGCACACGATCGGTACGGAACAGGTCGGTGAGCGCGCTGATACCGTAGTTGCCGTTCACCTCGGCAAAGCCCGCCAGAGCCGCCTGAAGTTCGCCCCGCGGCGCCATCACGGCCGCGACATCACCGTTCAGCAACGACTCCACGGCCAGCGCCACGCTCTTGTGATTCACGGTGCTTTCCCGCAGTCGGCCATCGAAGCCGTTGGTCAGGAAGATGTAGCTGAGGGTATACATCTCCACGCCGACCGGTACGCCCTGGAACGGCTCCGGGCTGCTGACCACGGCCGGGACCTCTCCCAGGCGATCACGGTCGTAGAGCACGGCCATGAACTCGTGGAAATAGCCGCCGAAAAAGCTGAAATCCGGGTTGCGATCAACGAACACCGGATCCAGCGGCACGTGCAGCATCAGGTCCGGTGCCTCCTTGTCCGGATCCTGCCCCCGCCACTCGTCGTATTCCTCGGCCTGTTTCAGAATCCGGATATCCTCATCCATGCTGTCATCGGAGCCGAAGCCCACCAGCTCGGCCCGCAGGTCCATGCGTTCGGCCAGTGCCCGCGCCAGTTCCACGTCAACACCGGTCAGGCCGCCGGCCCGGGCGCTACACGAATACGGTGCGAAGTCGTTGTACACGGCGATGGTCAGCACGCCGCTCTCCCGCACCTTGTCGATGCGGTCCGCCAACACGGGCTGGGCGGCCATGGTCAGCGAAAGCCCGGTGCCCAGCACGATTCCCGTCCAGCTAATTGCTGCCATAACGCTCCTCCATCGCTTCATCGTGAAGCGAATCCAGCCATGACTTCACTGCCCAGATCGCTTCCTGGTCCAGCACACCGTCGAACGCGGGCATGCCGCGCGCACCCTTGCGGACCTTCTCGATGAAATAGGGGTCGTCGTAGCCCGGCTCGAGCATCCGCAGATCGGGTGCGATACCGCCCGACACGCCACCGAGACCGTGGCACGCGGCGCAGTTGGCCTGGTAGCCGCGCTCGCCGATGCGCATGGCGGTCTCGTAGACATCGCCCCCCATCTCGCGATACGGGTTCTCCTCCTTCCATCCATCCAGGGCCGGAAGCCCGCTGGCGTCCACCGGCTGGGGATTGACATCGCCATGGCCGAAGACCACGCCCGCGTACAGCAGGCAGACTCCAACCGACGTCACTGCAACAGAAACACGCTTTTTCATTGATGCGGTACCTTTCACTGGACTGGCGGGCGGCGGCAACGCCCGCCGCCCGATGCACTGTTATCGGTATTATCGGGAGGCCACCCGGCCCCCGTTGTGCAGCTTGAACACCCAGAGCATCCCGCCCTGGGAGATATGGCGGACCAGCGGACCGATCTCGCCGCCCCACAGCGGCACGGCGCCACCCCAGCCGGAAACCACGGAGACGTACTGCTCGCCCTCCATCTCCCAGGTCACCGGCTGACCGACCACACCGGAGCCGGTCTGGAACTGCCACAGCACCTCACCGGTTTCGTCGTCATAGGCCTTCAGATAACCCTCCGGGGTACCGGCAAAGACCAGACCGCCGGCTGTGGTCATCACGCTTGACCACAGCGGCGTGGGGTTCGGAGCCTCCCATTTCACCTGGCCGGTCTTCGGATCAAAGGCGCGCAGCACGCCCACCTTGTCGTCGTAGATCGGCTTGATGGTGAAGCCGGCTCCCAGGAAGGCCGCGCCGCGCCGGTAGGTCACCGGCTCGTTCCAGATCTCCATCTCCCATTCGTTGGACGGGATGTAGAACAGGCCCGTGCGCTGGCTGTAGGACATGTGGTTCCAGTTCTTGCCGCCCAGGAAGGCCGGCGCCACCGTCACCGATTCACCGCGATCACCATCGACCTCGGCCGGGTTGCCGGGACGATTGCCGGTCTCGACGGGACGACCGTCGGAATCGATGCGATCGGCCCAGGTGATGTTGTTCACGAACGGATCGCCGGACAGGAAGCGGCCGTTCCTGCGGTCCAGCACATAGAAGAAACCGTTGCGATCGGCCTTGGCACCGGCCTTGATCACGTTGCCGTTGTCCAGTTCCAGGTCGAACAGCACCAGTTCGTTGACACCGTCATAATCCCAGTGGTCGTTGGGCGTGGTCTGGTAGTGCCATCTGATCTCGCCCGTGCTGGCATCCAGCGCCACCGTTGAAGAGGTATAGAGGTTGTCGCCCGGACGGGAGTGGGCGTTCCAGGGCGCCGGGTTGCCGGTTCCGATGTAGATCAGGTTCAGCTCCGGGTCATAGGTGCCGCCGAGCCAGGGTGCCCCGCCGCCCTGCTCCCACGCACTGCCCTGCCAGCTCGCGTTGCGCTCGCCGGTCATGCTTTCCTCGCCGCTGGGAAGCTTGCCCATGTGGCCCTCGACCACCGGGCGGCGCCAGACGATATCGCCGGTACGCGGATCACGCGCCTGTACTTCGCCCACCGCACCGAACTCGCCGCCCGAGTTGCCGGTGATCAGCAGGTCATTGGCGATCATGGGCGCCGCCGTGTAGGAATAGCCGGCGCGGTAATCGGCAATGGTGTCCCGCCAGCGCACACGCCCCGTTTCCATGTCCAGGGCCACCAACTGCGCATCCAGGGTGCCGAAGATCACCAGGTCGTCGTAAATGGCAGCGCCGCGGTTGACCACGTCACAGCACGGGGAAATGCCGTCCGGTAACCGATGCGAGTAGGACCACAGCAGGCCGCCGGTATTGGCATCCAGTGCCCAGAGGCGGGAGTAGGAACCGGTGACGAAGATCTTGCCATTGTGAACCAGCGTCTGGCTTTCCTGGCCGCGCTGCAGTTCCCCGCCGAAGGAAAACGCCCAGGCGGGCGTGAGGTCGGCCACGGTGTCCCGGTTGATGTGATCCAGTGTGCTGTAGCGCTGACCGTGCGGGCCCATGCCGTAGCTGGTGATGCGATCGGTATGCAGATGATCACTGTTGATCATTTCCTGAGTCACGCTTTCGGCGAAAGCGCCGCCGGTGACCAGGGCGGCGGCAAGCGTAAGCGCTGAGAGACTGCCAGCGGCCAGGCGATGACCGTGCATGTTGTGGCTCATGCTGTTCTCCTCCGAACAGTTGTTTTTTCGAGTTCGATCCAAAAGCGACGCCGGGACTGGCGTCCGGGAAACCGTTCAGCAATTCCGGTGCCATCGCTGCCGGAACGGTGATCCAGGCCAATGGTTACAAGGCCCGGATGCGGCGACGGCCGGGAATGGAACGGCAAGCGCGGGGTTGGGCATGCAGATGAGTGCACCAGGAATGTGACACCAGCGCAGGACCGTCTGTCACGTCCTTGTCACACCTGCGCCGGCGTATGGTGACAATGCCTCGGGCGCCCTCTTGCTCAATCTGCCGCAATCGCTGACAGGGGGTGCGTTTCCGCCGCCGGACCGAACGGCGGCGTCAGAGTGGCATCCGGCTTGCAGAGGAATCAGGAATAAAGAAGAACCGAAGCCGGAGCACCGGCCGACCTGGAGGAAGCCGAGATGTCTGTAACGCAACCGAAGTCCCGTCGTTTGTTGCTGGTGGACGACCACGCCGTGGTCCGTGCCGGCTATCGTCGCCTGCTGGAACAGGCCGAAGAAGGCTGGGAAATCCACGAAGCCGTGGATGGCGAAAGCGCCTATCGCCGGTGCGCCTCGGAGCAGTTCACCGTGATCGTGCTGGATCTCTCCCTGCCGGGCATCAGCGGGCTGGAGACCCTGCGCCGGCTGCGCCGTCGAGAGCCGACGCAGCACGTACTGATCATGAGCATGCATGACCAGCCGGTGTTCGTCGAACAGTGCCTCAAGGCCGGTGCCGCAGGCTACATCACCAAGTCCAGCGCTCCGGAAATCCTGCTCGAAGCGGTTCGTCAGGTGGCTATGGGGCGACAGTACCTGGGGCCGGATGTGGTCTCGTACCGCCGAAGTTCGGGGCATGACGACGACGCCAATTTCGATTGTCTGTCGCCCCGCGAATTCGAGATCTTCCGCATGCTGGCGTCCGGGGACCGGGTATCGACCATCGCCGACAGGCTGTGTATCAGCTACAAGACAGCGGCCAACTACAGTACGACCGTGCGCGGCAAACTCGCCGTGGGCAGTCCGTCGGACCTGACCCGCATGGCCATTCGCGCGGGCCTGCTGGAGGCCTGAAAGGAGCACGCCGATGTCCCTGAGTGCCCGCTTGAACCTGCTGCTCGCCGGGCTGACTGTCGTGTTCCTGTGCGCCGGTCTTGCGCTGGTCATCCACCATGCCCGCCTCGCCGTGAAGGCAGAGCTGGTCTCGGCCACCACACTGTCCGCCCAGTTGCTGGAAGGATCCCTTCAGGCGATGGCAGCGGTGGACGGCAGCCACGCCGAGGACATTCTCCTGGCCCACCTGCGGGACACCGGCCTGCACCGGCACGTCAAGCTGCAGAAGGAACGGGACGGCAGCATCGAATTACTGGGCGACGCGCGCCCAGCTACAGCGTCCTCCCCTTTCTGGTTCCGGACGCTGGTGCGCCCCGATCCGGACAGTTATTCGCGCTCGGTGCCGCTGGGCGGTGACAACGGCGGCCGCATACGGATTCTCGGATTGCCGGAAGACGAAATGGCGGAAGCCTGGGTCGGAGCGCGCGGTTTGCTGACGCTGATGGTGGTCTTCGGTGTCACCGCACTGGTGATGATCCGGCTCATGCTGAACAGCACGCTACGCCCTTTGCGCACTGTGCTGTTCGGGCTGGACGAACTGGAGCGCGGCCATTTCGACCGGCGTATTCCGCTCACGGGTGCGCGCGACTTCGACGCCGTTGCCCGGCAGTTCAACCGCCTGTCATCGGCGCTCCAGGCCAGCCAGGCGAAGAACCACACGCTCAACAGAAAGCTGCTGGATGTACAGGAAGAGGAACGCCGCCACCTTGCCCGCGAACTGCACGACGAACTGGGACAATGCATGAGCGCCATCCAGGCCGAGGCGGTAGCCATCAGAAATGAGCCCGGCGCCATGCCGCGACGCGTTCGCGAGGCGGCGGAATCCGTCCGCGTCACGGCCAGTCATGTGCAAGGGCTGACGCGGAACCTGATCCGCCGGCTGCGGCCGGCGGCGCTCGACGAACTGGGGCTGGCAACCGCGGTGGGCAACATGGTGGATGAGTGGTCCGAGCGCAATCCCGGCATACACTGCCGGATGACCATCTCCACGGTGCTGGACCATGTCGAACCGTCGGTCTCCATCCACGTGTACCGTTTGCTGCAGGAGGCACTCACCAACATCTCCCGCCACTCGGACGCCACCAGGGTGACATTGCGGATGCGGCAATTCTCCCGGACCCGGCTCGAGATCCTGCTCACCGATGACGGCCGCGGATTCGATCCGGCAACGGCCACGCCGGGTTTCGGGCTGCTGGGCATGCGCGAACGTCTGGCCGGTATCGGCGGAAGCCTGGACATCAGCAGCAACGCAGGCTCCGGCACCCGCCTGCGTTTCGAGATACCGGTCGATGCCGGTTCGGCGACGTTCTCCGGGGATGCGGTCACGAATGTTTCCGCAACCCGGGCACCGGTGCGCCTGCAGCTGGTACGGTGACCTGGACAGGCTCCGGATCAGTCGGTGCCGCCCGGGATCCCGAGACAGATAATCAACGTCGGGCGCGGGACACGAGGCGGTCAGGTGATCAGCACAGCCCGGTTTCTGCCTTGTTCCTTGGCGCGATACAGGGCCCGATCAGCACGCTTGAGCATGCCGCTTAGCGTATCGCCGGGCTGGAAGCCACTGACGCCCAGGCTGACGGTGACCGTCCCGGGCCCGTCGAAATGGGTGTGCTCCAGTGCCGACCGGATGGATTCCGCGACGTGCATGGCATCGTCCACGCCGGTTTCCGGAAGCAGCAGGATGAATTCCTCGCCGCCCCAGCGACCAAGGCCGTCGCTGTCGCGGATGTGCGCGCGCACCTCCCGGGCCAGTTGCCGCAGAACCATGTCGCCGACATCGTGGCCGAAGCTGTCGTTGACCGACTTGAAATGATCCACATCGAAGATGATGACGGCAAAGGTCGCCTGATAGCGACTCGCACGCCGCAGCTCCCGGGAAAGCATTTTCTCGAATTTACGCCGGTTGAGCAGTCCCGTGAGGCTGTCGTAGCTCGCCTGTCGTTCCAGCTCCAGCTCCAGTTCCACCCGCACAAGTGCGCTCCCGATCAGGTTGGCGGCCACCTTCAGCAGGTTCATGTCCGATTCGGGCCAGTGGCGCGCCTGGCGTACGGCATCGAAACTCAGCACGCCACGCAAGGTGCCTTGCTGAAACATGGGCACCAGCAACACTGACTGGATGTCCGCGCTTTCGGGATAGAGAGCCTGATGCTCCGCGTCCTGGACAACAGTCCTGGCGATGCTCTCGTGTCTTCGCAGCCGGTCCAGCCAGTCCGCAAACCGATCCGTCAGGAGCCCATGCCGGCGCTCACGCATCGGGACGATATCCTCGGCGCACCACTCGTAGACGCTGTCCGCCCGGCTGTCGTCGCGGGACAGCTGCATCAGATAGCAGCGGTCCGCCCCCATATGCGCCCCCAGCACGCCCAGGGCTCCCGCCAGCTCCTCGTCCGCGCGCGCAGCGGTCATGTCCAGCAGTTGGACCGACACCGTCCGGATCACATCTTCCAGCGCACTGCGACGTGCCAGGTCCTGGTCCGCCATGCGGCGGTCGACGGTCAGGCTGGCGAGTTCCACCGCAATCCGCATGCGCTCGATGTCCTCCACGCTTGGACCGCCGGGCTGGTTCCGGTAAACGGCGAACGTACCGAGCACTCCGCCACCGGCGGACAGAACAGGCTCGGACCAGCAGGCACGGAGCCCCGCTTCTCTCGCCCGCTCCCGGGCACCCTCCCAGCGGGGGTCGGTCTCTATATCCTCGGTGATGACCCGGCGCCCGGTGTACGCAGCCGTGCCACAGGCACCGACGCCGTCGCCGATGCGTAGTCCATCCAGGGCCGTCTGATACACCGCGGGCAGGTTGCCGGCAGCCCCGAGGCGCAGATGCTTGCCGTCCCGGTCGAGCAGAAGAATGGCGCAGCGGGCAGAGGGTTGCTCCGATTCCACGGCTTTCACCAGCATCTGCAGAATGTCTTCCATCGGTCGGCCGGCGGCCAGGGCCGTCAGCACATGATTACGGTGCTCCTCCCGCTCCTGCGCCTGCTTCTGCTCGCTGATATCGATGGAGATGGACACCACGTGGGGTTCGCCGTGCAGTTCCATGGGCTGCAGGAAGACGTCCTCCCAGACAAGGCTCCCGTCCACCCGTCTGGTCAACCACTCGAAACGCTGGGAGCCGCCCTGGGCGGTGGAGCGGAATCGGGCGCGGCACGCATCGATGCCGTAGGGCGGATCCGCCCAGATGCTCTCCGTCTCGAATGCGTGCCGGTTCAGCGCCTCGACGTCCTCCACCCCGTAGGTACCCAGGGCGCGCCGGTTGGCATGGAGTACCCGCATGGTGTCTGCTTCATGCACCATCACCGCGACCGCGTTGGTCTCGAACAACAGGCCGAGGTGCGCCTCGTCACCGCTGCCGCTGCCGCTGTCGCAGGACGGCGCGGCCGCCGGCTGGAAGCGAAAACGCTCCGCGAGTCTCGGCGTGCCTTTCCGGAGAAGGCGCACCAGCACAATGGCGCCGGCGATGACCAGTACCGGCAACAGCCAGTCCTGTGTATCGGCAGCGGGGGCGTCCGCGAGGAGGTTTAGCGGGAAGAACAGTGCCAGCGACGCGGCAGCGCCGGTCGACACGCATGAACGGCAGTTGCGCATCATTGGCTTCATGGCATGAATATACCGTGTTCCAGCACGGGAATCGCGACAATATTTGAGCTCCCGACACGAGCAACCAAAAAAAGGCGCGGCAACCAGCACCGCGCCAAGCCCAGCCAGGAACCTTTGCAAAGCCAGGGAGACACTGGTCCATTCCCGCGTTCGCGTTACAGTTAGAAGCGCGCCCTCAGCCCCGCGAAGAAATTGCGCTCCGGTGCGGGTTCGTAGTACTGGCCGCCGTTCGCATTCACGCGGATGTTGCTGAAATACTCCCTGTTGGTGAGATTGTTGACCGCGACGAAGGTCTCCACCTCCATCCCCGCGGCCCGTTGCGTGGTTCCCACGCGTGCATTGAGAATGCCGTAGCCGGAAACCCGTTCGTCGTTGGCATTGTTGGCGTAGACGCGCCCCACCACCAGACCGTCGAGGATGGCGTACACGCCGGCCGGATCCCGCCAGGCGAGTTCGCCGAAAAAGGCATGATCCGGCAGCCCGGGCATCCGGTTTCCATCGAAGGTCTGGTTGGCGTCGCCAAACCGGCGGAACCGGTACCGCGACAGCGTGTACGCACCGGAGACCGTCACATCCGGCGTCAGGAAATACTCGACGCCGGCCTCCAGACCGTCCCGCCGGGTCCGGCCGGCGTTGTCGAATTCGTTCACTCCATCCTGGGAACCCACCACAATGATCTCGTTGCGAGTATCCACGCGGAATACGGCTATGTCGTACCGGGCGCGGTCGCCGAGAAACCCCTTCACGCCGAGCTCGTAGTTGATCGCCCGTTGCGGTTCGATATCGCGACTGAACCCGGCACCGCCGTCCGCATCCTTGATTTCGGTAAACGTCGGGGTCTCGTAGGCCGTCCCGACGTTGCCGTAGACGCGATGATCGGTGGTCAGGCGAAAGGCCAACCCCAGTGTTCCGCTGATTTCATCGAAGTTGCGCCGTCCACTACCGGTCTGGTCACCGAAGTTGTCGTCGATCTCCAGCCGGACGTGGTCGTAGCGCGCCCCTGCGGTGGCAGTCAGCCTCGGCGCGAGGTCCAGGTCGGTCTGGCCGAAGACGGCCATGTTGGCGGCTTTCTGCAGCTCGTTCTGGGTACGGTCGCCGCTGTTGATGTTGGTGCGCTGGCGGTCGTCCCGCTGCCAGGCGGCTTCGGTGCCCACCGTATAGCGCAGTGGCCGGCCTAGCAGGCGTGTGCCGTCGGTATAATCGAGACCCGTTCCGAAGAAGTCGCGATCGAACTCCACCAGGCTGTTACCGGCAAACGGCAGTTGCTGGCGGAAGTCCCGGTTGGTGTAGAAAGCCCGCGCCGTGAGCTCGCCCGGCAGGCTGGCGGCGTCCCGGTAGACCAGGCCGAGCCGCTGCTGCCTGACCTCCTGACCCGCGTCCACCTGAGTCGCCCCCGCTGTTGCCTGCCGGCGGTTCTCCCGCACCTGTTGCCTCGTCAGTGCGGCCGGATCCTGCCCGACCGGCTGGTCCAGCGCGGTTAACACGGTGGTGACGCTGCGCCGGGAATCGATGTCGTAGCGGGCTTTGGCATTGACCATGGATTTTTCGGTGCGGCTCTGCTCGCGGTACCCTTCGTAGCGCATGTCCCAGGCGCTGACATGGGCATTCCACGGCCCCTGCTGGCCGCCGCCCTTCGCGCCATAGCGGCGGAAGTCGTGGCTGCCGACAGTCCCGCGCAGTTCCACGTAGCCCGGCTCCGGACCCTCCATGGTATGGATGTCCACCACACCGCCGGCCGCATTGCCGTAAAGCGCGGACGATGGCCCCCGCAAGACTTCGACACGACGGGCGGACTCCAGATCGATCATGTCGACCTGGGATTGGCCATCGGGGAGCGTTTCCGGGATACCGTCCACCATCAGCCGGATACCGCGTATGCCGAACGGCGCACGGGCGCCGAAGCCGCGGATGGACAGACGCAGATTCTGAGCGAAGTTGTAGCGGTTCTGGAGAAACACGCCAGGTACCCGGTTCAGCGACTCGTCCAGTTGCAGATGCTGCCGACCCTGCTGCAACTGGTCTTCATCCACCACACCGACTGCCGCCGGCGTATCGTGGATATCGCGGGCCAGTCGTGGCGAAGTGACCACCACCGGTTCCAGCAGGGTTTCGCCGCTGGCATAGGCGCCGTTCTGCAGGAGTGGGAGGGTAAGCAAGGGGACGATTGCCAGCGCGGCAGGCCGATGGCGCATTCAGTTTCTCCTCTGTGGATATCCGACACCGATTATTATTCGGATTGCGGTGACGCCGACTCCTTCAGGCAATATGCGGGCCAGGCGCGTAAACGCCAGGAAAGGCGGGAAGAAGGAAGATGGGACCAGAAGCCACTGTCACGCAAACGGTACAGTTGTGACAGTGGCTGGCCGGGGAAGGATGACATTGGTCCCGACGAACAGGCTGCGTTTACTCCGCAGGCGTGTCGCCACCGGGACGCCGGAAACGCGGTAAACGCAGGAATAAATCAGTGTTTCCCTTGCCGTCGCCCCGTCATTGATTCCCGCGTTCGGACTCAATCCGCCGCATGGCAGCATCGCCGCGCTGGATCATCTGCTCCAGGCTGCCGATCTGGCGCTCAAGGTCGGGCAAGGCCTCCCGCCGGTACCGGTAGACATCGTCTATGGCAGCCAGCACGTCGGAGAACGCCTGCTCCAGCCGCTCCATATCCAGAACGGCGCCGGAGGCGTCCGCATGTATGTCGCTGCCCTGCTGCCTGAGCGCCCGGGCGGTGCCTGTGATCAGCTCGGAGGTGTGATCGCTCAATGCCCGGACGCGATTCAGCACCAGGCGTTGATTGGCCAATGCCAGGGCCACGGCAACAGCAACGTTGAGGGCGGATACCGTCACGTTGACGGCCCGGTCGACGCCACGGATCAATTCGCGGTTGTTCCGGATCATCACCTCCAGCGCCAGTATGCCCTGCTGGGAAACCGCGTACTGCTGCTGCAGATCCAGGATGCGTTGGCGCAGCGGAAACAGCAGTTCCTCCTCGATGAACTGGCGGCGCTGCTCGTCGGCGACGGAGGCCTCGTGTTGCAGCCGCCGGTCCACGCGCTTGCCCAGTTCGATCCGGAGATGCAGCGCCTCCAGACTCTCGCGCAGCCCTTGCTGATCGTCTTCCAGCGTCAGATTGTCCCGGCGCAGCATGTCCTGCCCTTGCTCCAGGTCGGCGATAATCGCATCCAGCGCCTGCTGGGCAGTCTCGAACTTGCGGAAATAGCGTTGCAGGTGGTCACCCACCCCCGGAATGAACGACAGCACCCGGCTCAGCTTCCCGGGCCTCAGCCTGTTCCGGTTCGGATCCAGGTCCTGCATGCGCCCGCGCAATTCAGTCAGCGCCCGCGCCACCGGCCCTCCACCTTCCCGTTCCCGGCTCGCCAGTTGCCGGATCGGGGTCTCCAGCAGGCTGCTTCTGCGGGCGGCCTGCTGTTGTTCCTCGATGCCCAACCGGTCGATGGACTGCCGTTGCCGGTCCATGGACGCATTCAGCGCCTCGCGGACAAACGTGTCCGCCTGAGCCTCCAGCTGTTCATCGCGCGCCGCCGCACGGCGCTCGACCTCCCGCTCAATCTCCTCATTGAGCGTGTCCGTGGGTGGCAGGGAGAGCGGATCGGTACGGGAATTCTCCGAGCGGGAGTCAGTCATCAGCCACCTTACCGTAGCGGTCAGCCTTGTCGATGAATTGCCGCAGTTCTTCAAGCGCCCGGCCGGCGGCGAGGGCGTTCGGCGTTCGTGCGGTTTCCAGCCGGGACAAAGCCACCGCGGAATGATCCAGCGCCGTGATGGCCTCCTCATGACGGGCGTGCAGCACCCGCAACCGTTCCTCGGTCTCCCGCAGCAGCTCCAGGCGGCGCTCCAGGGCAGCGCGGTCGTCGCCGTCCTCCGCCAGGCGCCGTTTGACGTAGTCGGGATCGATACCTGCGGTGCTTCGGCTCAGGGTCAGCATTTGCTCCAGTGTCCGGACAGCCGCCCGGCAGACACCGTCCACCAGCGCCGCCGCCCGGCCGTAGGCGAGTTCCTGAGGCTGGAAGCGTTCGTCCAGCAGCGCCTCAACATGAGCATAGCGGGTATAGAGACGGTCCACCTGTATTGCCAGATCGGGGCGGCCCAGGGTCTGCAGTTCGCTCTTGCATTGCGCCATTTCGCGGACCAGGGGAGGCGCATTAACGGGCAGCCGCCCGGGTTCGAGTGTCCGCAGATTCGCCTCGTACCGGGGTGCCCGTCCGCGTTCCTCCTCCCGCTCGCGTGCCCGCTCCAGCCTCCGCTGCCGCCATATCCGCCAACGCCTTTCCAGCGGCACGGCGACCGCGACGGCACTCAGTCCGGCCAGCCAGCCGGAGAGCGACGGGCCGAACCCGCCCCACAAGGACGTGAGCCAGAGCAGAAACGAGACAAAGGGTAACAGCAACCAGTAGCGGAAGACGACCTGTAGCCGCCCCGGCTTCTCGGTGGGGACAGCCAGATCCGGCCGGGCCATACCGATGAAGAACCAGGGGATGCACGACACGAACAACCCGTAAGCAAAACCCTGCAGAAAACCGAACATGGAATCCCTTGTACCAACCGGGGGATCTGAAGAATTCCGACTGTAACGCGAGCGCGGGAATTAATCAGTGTTTCCTTAGTGTCCCGTAACAGAAATTCGCAGCATTCAATCCGGCTGGCCCGCCCCCGCTCCGGCAAGATCATCCAGAATCGGGCAGTCCGGTCTTTCATTCCCCCTGCAGTGTCTGGCCAGGTGCTTCAGCGTGCGCACCATGGCCTGCAACTGTTCGATACGGTCTTCCAGATCGGCCACATGCTGGAGAGCGAGCGCCTTCACGTCGGCGCTCGCCCGCTCCTGATCCTGCCAGAGCGCCAGCAACCGGCGGATTTCCTCGACCGAGAAGCCGAGATCCCGGGCGCGCTTGATGAACTGCAGGGCATGGATATCCTGCTGCTGAAACAGGCGATAGCCGGTCCCGGAGCGCGCCGTGGGACGATAGAGATCGATCTCGTCGTAGTATCGGATCATCTTGGCGCTGACCCCCGAGGCGCTGGCTGCCTGGCCGATGGTCATCGTTGTTCGAGGTTGCTGCATGGCGATTGCCCCGTCATGTCCTGCCGGTCATCAGATCGGCGGTGAGTGCATCCGCCGCCGGAGGTTGAGACCGGCGGTCGAACGGCGGCCGGAAGCGCCGCAGGCGCAACGCATTGCTCAGCACGCTGACGCTGGACAACCCCATTGCCACGGCCGCCAGCATCGGCGAGAGCAGTATGCCGGCCACCGGGTAGAGCGCGCCGGCCGCCACCGGTATCAGTAGCGTATTGTAGGCAAAGGCCCAGAACAGATTCTGCCGTATGTTGCTCAGCGTGGCCCGGGACAGCGCGACGGCGTTCGGCAGTTTCCGCAGGTCCCCGGACATCAGCACCAGATCGGCGCTTTCCATCGCAATGTCGGTACCGCTGCCGATGGCCGCGCCGACATCCGCCTGCGCCAGTGCCGGCGCATCGTTGATGCCGTCGCCCACGAACAGCACCTGTTCGCCGGCAAGCTGCAACTCGCGAACCACGTCCCGTTTACCGTCCGGCAGGACATCCGCCTTCACCGTTTCGATGCCCACCCGGGATGCGATGGCGTCGGCCGTGGCGCGGTTATCACCGGTCACCATGACCACACGCAGACCCTGGCCCTTCAGCGCCCGTACCGCTTCCGCTGCCTCCTCCCTGACCGGATCGGCAACCGCGATCACGGCCACGACTTCGCCGTCGACCGCGGCGAACAACGGTGTCTTTCCCTGTTCCGCAAGTCGTTCGGCCTGTCCGGCCAGTTCACCGGGCTCGCAACCCAGCGAGCGCAGGTAACGGTGCGCCCCGACCTGGACGCGGTGACCTTCCACCTCGCCGCTCACGCCGAAGCCCGCCTCGGCGACGAAGCCCGACACCTCCGGCAGTCGAAGGGCCCGCTGTTCAGCCGCTTCCACGATGGCCTTGGCCACCGGGTGCTCGGACCGTGATTCAACGGCGGCGATCAGGCGCAGAACGGTCTGCTCGTCCCGCCCGTCCGTCACCATCAGATCGGTCAGTGCCGGGCGCCCGAGGGTCAGCGTTCCGGTCTTGTCGATGGCGACCACGCTGGCCTTGCGCAGACTTTGCAGCGATTCCCCACGGCGGAACAACACGCCGAGTTCCGCCCCTTTTCCGGTCCCCACCATGATGGAGGTGGGCGTGGCCAGCCCCATGGCGCAAGGGCAGGCGATGATCATCACCGCCACGGCGTTGACCAGCGCAAAGGTGAGTGCCGGCTCGGGGCCGGCCAGCAACCAGATCGCGAAAGTCGCCAGGGCGGCTGCAATCACCGCGGGTACGAAATAGGCGGTGACCTTGTCCACCAGTGCCTGGATCGGCAGTTTCGAGCCCTGCGCCTCCTGCACCATGCGCACGATCTGGGCGAGCACTGTCTCCGATCCGACGCGGGTCGCCTGAAACTGCAGGCTTCCCTGCTGGTTCACGGTGCCGCCGACAACCTCCGTGCCGATGCCCTTTTCCACCGGCAATGGCTCCCCGGTAAGCATGGATTCGTCCACCCAGGAGCGCCCTTCCTCCACGCGGCCATCCACCGGTATCCGCTCGCCGGGACGCACCCGGATGCGATCCCCGGGCACCACATCCTCCACCGGCAGCTCCTGCCAGACACCATCCCGCATCACTCTGGCCGTGCGGGACTGCAGGCGCATGAGCCGCCGGATCGCCTCGCTGGTCCGGCCCTTGCTGAGCGCCTCGATATACCGGCCGAGCAGTACCAGCGTGATGATCACTGCCGCGGGTTCGTAGTACACATGGGCCGTCCCCTCCGGAAGCACCCCGGGGGCAAAGGTGGCCATCAGCGAATAGCCGTAGGCAGCGCTGGTGCCCAGCATGACCAGGGAGTTCATGTCGGGCGCACCGCGCATCAGCGCCGGAGCACCGTTGCGGTAGAAGCGCAGCCCGGGACCGAACTGGACCAGCGTGGCCAGCACCAGTTGCATGACCAGCAGGGTTTGCATCCCGAACGTGGCAGAGAGCCAGTGGTGAAAGGCGGGCAGCAGATGTCCTCCCATCTCCGTGATGAAGATGGGAGCCGTCAGTACCGCCGCCAGCATGAACGCGCGTTTCAGGCCTTGCTGCTCCTGCTGCCTGCGGTCCGCTCCGGTACCGTCGTCTGCAGATGCCGTCGACGCCCTGTATCCCGTCCTTTCCAGCGCGCGTATCAGGTCGCCGGTGCTGGTCAGGCCGGGTTGAAAGCGCACCCGGACGCTCTCCGACGCCAGATTCGCGTTCGTCGAAACAACGCCCGGAACGGCATCCAGCGCTGCCTCGATGCGCCCCACACAGGACCCGCAATGCATGCCCTCGACCGCGAACGTGCGCTCTGCCACGGCCAATCCCAGACCGACCTGCTGCAGCGCTTCCGCCGCCGCCGACGGTGTGAACCGCCCGGGTTCGATTTCCAGCCGCGCGCGCTCGGTGGCCAGATTGACGCTGGCCTCATGGACGCCGGGCGTGCCCCGCAGGGCACGTTCGGCGCGCGCCACACAACCGGCGCAGCGCAGACCAGTCACCTCCAGTTCCACGATGCCGGACGGCGGGGTATCCTGCCGGGGCGCAGATGCGTTCATGGTCGTGGGCTCTCCCCAAAGACGATGCCAGGCTTGCTTATAAACCTTCCCATGATGGTAGGGTCAAGTGGTGTGCGAACTTTTTCAGCCCCCTCCGCTCTGTGAAGAGAGTAAAACGCAATCAGAGTACCCCTATGGTTCCTGACATCGTGCTGGTCGGCGGCGGGCTGGCCAACTGCCTGATAGCCTGGCGGCTGGCGCGGCTGACCCCCCGCCCGGGCGTTGTCATTCTGGAGCAGGACGACTGCCTCGGGGGGAACCATACCTGGTCGTTCCACGCCTCCGATCTGACCGATCAGCAACACGCGTGGTTGGCTCCCTTGATTGCCTACGAGTGGCAAGCGCACGAAGTACGGTTTCCGGCGCTGCACCGGCGGCTGCGAGGCGGATACCGCGCGATCACGTCCGACCGCCTGCATCGCCTGATGCTCGAGCATCAGGTCGCGGACGTACGTCTGAAGGAACAGGTCCGGGAGGTTCACCCCGCGGGCATCACGCTGGCGTCAGGAGAATTCCTCCCTGCCGGCGCGGTCATCGATGGCCGGGGCCCTCGCAGCAGTCATCACCTGGTGCTCGGCTTCCAGAAATTTCTCGGCCTGGAACTGGCCCTCGCGGCCCCTCACGGCCTGGAGCATCCCGTGATCATGGATGCCACCGTCTCCCAGGCGGACGGTTACCGGTTCCTCTATGTGCTCCCGCTCGACCGCATGCGGCTGTTGGTGGAAGACACGCGTTACAGTGACGGAGCCGCGCTGGACGACCAGGCACTGCGCAGGGATGCACTGGCGTACGCCTCCGCGAACGGCTGGCAGGTGCAACAGGTGCTTCGCGAGGAGCGCGGCATCCTGCCGATTCTGCTCGCCGGCGACCTGTCCGGTTTCTGGCAGGAAGGCGTGGCAGACGTCGCGCGCAGCGGCCTCAATGCCGCGCTGTTTCATCCCACGACCGGCTATTCACTGCCCTGGGCCGTCCGGCTGGCGGACGCCATTGCCGCCGCCCCGGACCGTAGCGGTCCGGCACTGGCGGAGCTGACCCGCGCATTCAGCGCGGAGGTCTGGCGGCGGCATGGTTTCTTTCGTCTGCTCAACCGCATGCTGTTCCGCGCCGGTCGTCCGGAGCAGCGGTACCGCGTGCTCCAGCGCTTCTATGGTCTTGGCGAGGCGCTGATAGCCCGCTTTTATGCCGGAGAACTGACACTGGCAGACAAGGCACGGTTGCTGGTGGGCAAGCCGCCGGTCCCGGTCGGCGAAGCACTGGGCTGTCTCTCCGAGCGCAAGCTCCTCCAACGGGAACTGAAACACGCATGAGCGAACAACCAAGAGCGGCCGTTATCGGCGCCGGATTCGGCGGCCTGGCTCTGGCGATCCGGCTGCAGGCTGGCGGCTACCACACCACATTGATTGAAAAACGGGACAAGCCAGGCGGGCGCGCTTATGTCTATGAAGACCAGGGGTTCATCTTCGATGGTGGTCCGACGGTGATCACCGACCCCACTGCCCTGGAGCAGTTGTTCACACTCGGCGGCAAGTCCATGAGCGATTACGTGGAGCTGTTGCCGGTGGACCCGATGTATCGGCTGTGCTGGGAAGACGGCACGATCTTCGACTACACCAATGACCAGGCCCGCCTGGAAGAGCAGATTGCCGCAATTTCCGCTGAAGATGTCGATGGTTACCGCCGGTTTCTCGATTATTCCCGAGCTGTTTTCGATGAAGGTTACCTGAAGCTCGGGCATGTCCCCTTTCTGGACTTCCGCAGCATGATCCGGGTCGCCCCTCAACTCGTGCGGCTGCAGGCCTACCGTAGCGTGTACGGCGTCGTCTCCCGCCATATCCGTAACGAGCACCTGCGCCAGGCGTTCTCGTTCCATCCCCTGCTGGTGGGGGGCAACCCGTTCCGAACCTCATCCATCTATGCGCTGATCCATGCGCTGGAACGGAAATGGGGGGTATGGTTCGCCAAAGGGGGAACCGGTGCGCTGGTGGACGCCCTGGTCAGGCTGTTCCGGGACCTGGGCGGTGAGCTGCGCCTGAACGCCGAGGTGGACGAGATACTGACAGCCGGCAACCGCATCACCGGACTGCGAACGCAGGACGGATGGAGCGGCAACTTCGACGCCGTCGCCAGCAATGCCGACGTGATGCACACTTACAAGCAGTTGCTGCGCAATCACGCCCGTGGCGCCAACCAGGGTCGGCGCCTGGCGCGGCGCAGCTACAGCATGTCGCTGTTCGTCATCTATTTCGGCCTGCGCCGCGTTCACCCGCAGTTGCAGCACCACATGGTGCTGTTCGGCCCCCGCTACCGTGAGCTGATCCGCGACATCTTCGACGGCCCGGATCTGCCCGAGGATTTTTCGCTGTACCTGCATGCGCCCACTGTCACCGACCCCGACCTGGCGCCGGAGGGCTGCAGCGCCTATTACGTGCTCTCCCCCGTTCCCCACCTGGGCAAGTCCGCCGTGGACTGGGAGCGTGAAGGGCCACGGTACGCCGATCGCATCCTGGAGTACCTGGAGCAGCACCATATCCCCGGTCTGCGGAGCGACCTGGTGACCATGCGCCTGCTGACCCCCCTGGATTTCCGCGACGAGCTCAACGCGCACCTGGGGTCCGCCTTCTCGGTGGAGCCCGTACTGACCCAGAGCGCCTGGTTCCGGCCACACAACCGGGATGGCCGCTTGCGCAATCTCTATCTGGTGGGGGCAGGTACCCATCCCGGAGCCGGTATTCCCGGCGTCGTGGGCTCCGCCCGGGCGACGGCGGGACTGATGCTGGCCGACGCCGGCCTGTCCGCCGGGGCTTGCGAGAGCGGTTGATGGACAGCGTATCCAGGCATGGCCGACAGAGTATCGAGCGTGGCTCCAGGAGTTTTGCCGCTGCCGCACGGCTGTTCGATCCACAAACGCGCGACAGCGCCTCGCTGCTGTATGCCTGGTGCCGGCATTGCGACGACGTGATCGACGGGCAGGAAGCCGGTTTCGCGTCGAAACACCGGAACGACCGTTCGCCGGAAGAGCGGCTGCAGGAGCTCTATCGGCTTACCCAGGCCGCCTGCGACGGGCAACCGGTGGACGACCCCGTATTCCAGGCATTCCAGCGCGTGGTCAGGCGCCACGCCATTCCGGCAGCGTATCCCATGGATCTGCTGGAGGGCTTTCACATGGACGTCCGACAGGTGCATTACGAGACGCTCGAGGATACCCTCCGGTACAGCTATCACGTGGCCGGCGTGGTCGGCGTGATGATGGCGATGGTCATGGGCATACGGGACGCCGAGACGCTGGACCGCGCCTGCGATCTGGGGCTGGGGTTCCAGTTGACCAATATCGCCCGCGACGTGCGCGAAGACGCGCTGCTGGGGCGCTGCTATCTGCCCGCCGCGTGGCTCCGTGAACACGGTTTGGCGCGCGAGGATCTGACCTGTCCGGAAACCGCGCCTGAGGTGGCCAGGCTGACCGCACGGCTGGTGGTCGAAGCGGAACCCTATTATCAGTCCGCGCTGGCCGGAATCCGGCAACTGCCGCTGCGCTCCGCCTGGGCCATTGCCGCGGCACGGAATATCTACAGGGATATCGGAACGCAGGTTCGCCGGGACGGACCCCAGGCTCTGCAACGACGCGTGGTGACCTCGTCCCGGCGAAAGCGCCTGCTGGCCGCCTACGCCGGTCTCCAGGCACTGGCTGCGCTGTCTGTCCAGCGGCTGCGGGCGGCCCCACCGCGGACAGGGTTATGGACCCGTCCACATCAGCCGCGCTCCTGACCGGACTGGCGCTGGCGCTGCAGTGCCGCCTTCAGCTCCGGCAGGGGACGCGCATAGAGAAAGCCGAACGAGACGCAGCCGTCCTTCTCGCGCACTGCATGATGTATCTTGTGCGCCTGGACCAACCGTTTCAGATAACCCGACCCGGGTGTGAAATTGAACGGCCAGCGGCGATGGACCAGGCCATCGTGGAACAGGAAATACGCAAGCCCGTATGCGGTCATCCCGAAGCCGATCCAGTAGGTTGGGCCGTAATCGTCCGCACCGAGAAAGATCAGCAGGATCGCCAGTCCGGCAAACACCACGGCGTACAAGTCGTTCTTCTCGAACCAGCCGTCGCCGGACGGCTGGTGATGGGAGCGGTGCCAACCCCAGCCCCAGCCGTGCATGATGTACTTGTGCGCCGCCCAGGCCACCACCTCCATCAGCAGGAACGTCCCGACAAGCAGAAAACCGTTGATCAGGTATGTCATCGCGGCCCGGTTCCGGTCAGTCTCATGTTCGCGCCAGCCGTTGCGCCATCATTGCCGCCAAACCGATGGCCAGCAAGCCCGCGCCGCCCAGCACAGCCCAGGCCGGCAGCAGCTCGGCTACCGGCGCGCCCCGCCAGAGCACGGCCTGGTACGCTTCAATGGCCCAGGCATTCGGCGTCAGCCAGCCTAGATCCTGAAGCCACGGCGGCATCATGAAACGGGGGACCATGCTGCCCCCCACCGCCGACAGGACAAGCACGAAAAAAGTGGAAAGCGTCTGCGCCTGCTGCCGCGTCGAACAGGCGACGCACAATGCCAGCGCCAGACCCGCGGCGGCAATTGCCGCCATCAGCGTAGTCATCAGCCAGGGCAGGAAGTTCCCCGGCAGATCAACGCCATATGCCAACCATGCGACAAGGAAGATGAGGCTGATCTGCAGGACCCCCTGAAGAACCAGGAAGAGCGCTTTCCCGAGAATCACCACCGCGCTGCCACCCGGTCCGATCAGCAGGCGGTCCACCACGCCGCTCTGTCGCTCATCGATCAGGCTGGCGGCACCCTGCATGGCGGCGAACAGCAGGAACAGCATGGCGACCGCGCCGGCATAATAGTTCACCGCACCGTCGCCACCGCCCTGCCCCTGCAGCGTCTCGACCTCCGCCAGAGGCACCGGCCCGGCGCCCTCACCGGTCTCCCCGGCATGCTGCAGCGCCTCTGCCAGCCGCTCCTGCTGCACCGGCGTGTAGCCGTCAACCAGGGCTTCCACCAGCTGTACCGTACGGGACAGGCCCACCTCCGGCATTTTCCGCTCGATCAGCGACCCCACCTTGCCGGCGACCATGGCCCCCGCCAGCACACGCCCCTGGTCGGCGAGGATCAGAATGCGCGTCTCCCCCTCCAGCAACGGCGCCGACAGCGGTTCACGAATGACGACCCCCACATCCACCTCGCCGCGCCGCACCCTCTCCCGCATACCGACGGGATCGATGACGGATGCGGCCAGGGAAACGCGCAGTTCCGGGTCGTCCTCCAGCAGAGCGACCAGTTGCCGGCTCTCGGCATCCGCGACCAGATCCGCCACGGCAACCTGAAGACGCATGTCGCCGCCACCGGCGCCGGAGAAGATCGCCGCAAAGATCACGAATATGATCGGCGGCAGGATGAAGGCCATGGCCAGCGCTCCGCGGTCCCGGAACAGGCCCAGCCACATCACCCGGAGTATGGCCAGAATCACTGCGTCGCTCCGGCAGCGGTCAGCCGCTGGAACAGGCTTCCCAGATCCGGTCGGCGAAGCCGCAGTTCCCGGACCCGCATGCCTCGCTGCTCCAGCGCATTGCCCAAGTCCTCGGCATGGTGGCGTTCCGGGCTCCAGGCCCCCCACCACTCCCGTGGATCGGTGGAGACCGCGAGCCCGTGGGCCAGCAGCAGCTCGGCCTGATCACGGTCCGGCGGGCTCTCCAGTGTTACCCGGATTTCCCGGTCTTCGCCGAAGGCGCGGCGCAACAGCGCATCCGGTTCGCCCTGGGTCTCCACCCGCCCCTGCAGCAGAAAGCCGACCCTGTCGGACAGCCAGGCCGCCTGCTCCATGTCGTGCGTGGTCAGAAGCACGGCCATACCGGAGCGTGCCAGTTCCCGCACCAGTTGCTGGATGGCAAGCCTGGCATCAACGTCAACGCCCACGGTCGGCTCGTCCAGCAGCAGCAACCTCGGCCGGTGCACGACGGCTGCAGCGATGTTCACTCGCCGCTGGAAGCCGCCGGAAAGCTGCCTGACCTGCTGGTCGGCCCGATGTTCCAGTCTGGTCACAGCGAGCGCGGCATGCACGGACTCCGCCACGGCTGCCCGCGGTACACCGGCAAGGCGTGCGAAGGTCTGCAGATTCTCCCGGGCCGTCAGATGGGGGTACAGGGCGATTTCCTGCGGCACCAGACCAAGCGCCCGACGCACCGCAGCGGAATCTCCCGGTGCATGGTCGCATAGTCGGACCACCCCGTCCTGTGGCCGATATCGACCGCACAGCAGCTTGATCAGGGTGGTTTTGCCGGCGCCGTTCGGCCCCAGCAGCGTGAATATCTCGCCGGGATGGATCTGAAACCTGAGCCCCTGCAGGACCGGCCGGCCGTTGTACCCGAAGCGGAGGCCGGAGACATCGAGCACCGGCGAGAAGCCGGCGCGCCCTCCGGCCGACATGGATGGATTGCTGCTCATCGTGCGCGCCTACCGGGTTTGAACCGGATCCATGCAGGCTCGCACGAATTCCTGCAGGTGAGTGTGGCTTGCCCCGCAACCGTTCAGCGCAGCCAATGCGCGTTCCGTATGCCTGTGCACTGCCTCCCTGACGCCCTGTTCACCCATCAATTTCACAAGATTCGCCTTGTCATTGTCCTTGTCGGTATTCTTGCCCAGCTGTGCCGGGTTGCCAATCTGGTCCAGCAGATCATCTCTGGCCTGGAAGGCCTGCCCAAGCGCCTCGGCAAACGCCCGGAGAGACGCCAGCCTGTCCTCTGCGGCACCCGCCACCATCCCGCCCATTTCGGCGGACAACTGGAACAGAACGCCGGTCTTCTGCCGGTTGATCTCTTCCAGCACCTCCAGACTGCGGTTGCCGGTGCGCTCGCGCAGATCCCGCGACTGTCCGGCGACCAATCCCTCGGGCCCGATGACCCGTGCCAGCCGGGAAATCATGCGCAGACGGCATTGAATGTCAACGGACGTGGTCGAGGAAAGTGTTGCAAACGCCTGGTTCATAAGGGCTATTGCAGCAAGAATGGCAGTATCCTCACCATGCAGGCGATGTACGGTGGGCTGGCCGCGACGCAGGTCCGCGTTGTCCATGGAGGGAAGGTCGTCAAGGATCAACGACGCCGTGTGCACCATTTCCACCGCACAGGCGGCATCCATTGCATTGCGCCAGTCGGCGCCACAGTGCGCCGCAGCGGCCAGCACCAGCAATGGCCTGACGCGTTTCCCGGGGGCAAGCAGCGTGTACCGGATCGCCTGGATCAGGGCCTGGGGAGGCTTCATGTCCGCGGGCGCCAACTCCGCCAGGCGCTGTTCAACCGCCGTCTTGCATGCATCAAGACTCCAGGAAGGATTTTTCGGAAGATCGTCCGGCGTTGCATCGACTGGAGGTGTAGAACCCACAGGCACCCTTCCTCATCGTTATTGTCCATAAGCCCGGACTGCCATCGGACCGGATACCGATGGCAGTCTCGACCAGTACAGTTTATTGAGCGTCCGCGGCGGAACTAGTTCCAGTCCACGCGGTCACCAACGCGCAATTCCCGCGCTGCTGCCTCGCCCTCCACCAGTTCAAGCGCATAGTGTATGGGGACCGAGGGGCCGACAAGCTGCGGCCCCACCGGCATATGCGCGATCTCGACAATACGCCGGTCCTCATCGAGAAACAGGATATCCAGCGCCACGAAGACGTTGGACATGTGGAACCGGGGGCGGGAAGGACGCGGAAATACAAAAACCATGGGGTTCTCTGCAACCACCTGTGGACACAGATGCTGCATGCCGGCAGCACGCTGGGCGCTGGTGCGGGCCACTCGGGCCGTGGTCACCCAGCGCTCGTCGCCGGCGGCGTCGTAGACGCGCAGGGTGACCGAGGACATGCTTGCCAGCGCGGCGGTCTCCCGCTGGCAATCGGGCGCCGGCGAGGCGGCCTGACCGGGCGCCGCCCAGCCGGTCGCCAACAGGACGACCAGCAGGAACGGTATCTGGCATCTGGCCGCCACCGACGTGATCAGAACAGCCCCAGGGCGTTCAGGAACACCAGGATAACGGCGGCCGGGGCAACGAAACGGGTGGCCACCAGCCAGATCCGGAACGCTCTGGAATCGGCATCCAGCCCAAGCTCGTCCGTGACACTCTCCCGACGCATGAACCAGGCCGCGAATACCGCGATCAGCAAGCCGCCCAGCGGCAGCATGATGTCATTGGAGATGAACTCCAGTACGCCGAAGATATTCTCGTCCACACCCGGCAGTATGCGGACACCGGCCCAGGCATTCAGTGACAGCCCGGCAGCTACCCCCAGCAACCAGATCGCCGCGGCGATGGCGGCGGTGGCACCGGCGCGGCTCATGGCCGTGGCTTCCGTCACGTAGGCCACGGCGGGTTCGAGCAGCGAGATGCCCGACGTCACCGCAGCCACGGTCAGCAGGACAAAGAACAGGATGCCCAGCACGAACCCGAAGGGAATACCACCAAACACCACCGGCAGTGTTTCGAACACCAGTCCGGGTCCGGCACCGGGCTCCATGCCGACGGCAAATACCACCGGGAATATCGCCAGTCCCGCGACGATCGCCGTGAGCGTATCCATGCCCACGATCCAGCCGGTGGCCACCGGAATGGATTCGGTCCGGGGCAGGTAGGCGCCGTAGACCATGATGGCGCCCATGCCCAGACTCAAGGTGAAGAAAGCCTGGCCCAGCGCCGCCAGCACCGAACCGCCGGTCAGGGCGGAGAAATCGGGATAGAACATGAAGCCCACCGCCTGACCGAAGCCGCCGGTGGTCATGCCATAGATCACCATGAGAACGAGGATGGCGAACAGCAGCGGCATGAGGATGGTCACCGCGCGCTGCAGGCCCTTGCGCACCCCGGCGGCAACGATGATGACGAGTATCAGCATGAACAGCGTGTGCCAGAACAGCACCAGCGCCGGACTGCTGACCAGCCCGCCGAACAGCCCCGAGGCTGCCTCCGGCTCGATGCCGGAAAAGCTGTTGAGCAACGCCTGCAGGGCGTAGTACAGCGCCCACCCGCCGACGACGCTGTAGAAGGAAAGAATCAGGAAACCGGCCAGCACACCCAGCCAGCCGAGCAATTTCCAGTTGCCGCTCAGGCCTTCCTCGCGGGCCACGGTTTTCAGTGTATTGATGGGGCTGCGCTTACCGCGGCGACCGATCATCACCTCGGCCATCATGATGGGAAGACCCACGAGCAGGATGCATGCCAGGTAAACCAGCACGAAAGCGCCGCCGCCATTTTCACCGACCAGATACGGAAAGCGCCAGATATTGCCCAGCCCGACGGCTGAACCCGTTGCGGCCAGCACGAAAACCAGACCGCTGGACCACTCGCCGTGAATCGACTGCCGTGACTCCGCCATTATCGTTATTTCCTCTGTTGCAAGCAGGCTTCACCCGAGTCTGCCATCAGCAAAGGGGCTTGCAAACAGTTGGGGAATCAATCGGCCGCACGCAGCGCCACCAGAATGGCCTGATCACGGAAGCCCTGCCGGGGATCGCCGAGGTCACGTTCCTCGCGATAGACGACCGGACGAAGCGCGGGGAACAGGCGCAGCAATTCGCCTTCAGTCAGCAGGAAATCAGGGTTCGACGGGCCTGTCCCGTGGACTTTCAGCTGCGTGAACGTCTGATAATAGAGAAGGCCGCCGGGCCGCAGGGCCCGTTCCAGGTGAACGCAGAGCGCGCGATCCAGGAAGCGACTCACCACGATGACATCGAAGCACTCCGGTCCCGGCGGATCGGCAACCACATCCCGCACCACGCCGGTGAGCGGCAGCCCTTCCCGGGCCGCCAGGGCATTCAGAGCGTCGATGGCAACCGGGGAGAGATCCCAGGCCTCGGTGCGCAGCCCCGCGCGGGCCAGCCGCTGGGCATTGCCTCCGAGACCGCTTGCCAGATCAAGAGCCGTCCCGGCACGTGGCAGCAGATGCAGGTTTTCGGCAAGGACCTCGGCTGGGTCGGCCGACCCGGGATGGACGTCACGGTAGCGGTTGTCCCAGCGCCGGCGCTGTTCGTCGGTCACGGGACAACCCGACAAGGCAGGCGGGCGGACGCGAATGGTGCCCGGAGCCGGGATCGAACCGGCACGACCATGCGGTCGAGAGATTTTAAGTCTCTTGCGTCTACCAATTCCGCCATCCGGGCCAGCAGGGAAACGTCGAATCGGGATATGGAGGCTCGGGCCGGAATCGAACCGACGTACACGGCTTTGCAGGCCGCTGCATCACCACTCTGCCACCGAGCCCCGGTGTGCGCCGTGTATGGTAACAAGCACGGCTGTTCAAGGCGAGAGAACTCGGGCCGCCACGCGTTGACGGCCTGAGGAAACGCTGGAGTTTTCACACAACCACGCTTCCTCAAATGCAAAACCCCGGCGGTGCCGGGGCTTGCCTGACAACGCTCGAGAGGCGCCATCAAGGAAACTTGGAGCGGGAAACGAGACTCGAACTCGCGACCCCAACCTTGGCAAGGTTGTGCTCTACCAACTGAGCTATTCCCGCGTCGAACAGGCGGCTATTTTATGCTTACAGCGCTGGCTGTCAACCCTGGGGAGCCTCGGATCCACACTAGGACACCTTCCCCTCCTGTTCCAGGATCACCGCCCACGCCGCACGCAGGTAGATGACCATGGACCACAGCGTCAATGCCGCCGCAACGAACAGCAGCACGGCCCCCAGGGTGTAGACCGGGAGACCGAACAGGTCGTCCCGATACAGCAACATCAGGATTGCCGTCATCTGGGCAGCTGTCTTGAATTTCCCGATGGCATTGACCGCCACCTTGGCCCGTTTGCCCAGCTCGGCCATCCACTCCCGCAACGCGGAAACAGTAATCTCGCGACCGATGATCACCGACACCGCCAGTGCGAAAAGCGGCGTGGGATCCACCACGAGCAGCGCTATCAGCGCCACCGCGACCATCAACTTGTCGGCCACCGGATCCAGGAATGCGCCGAAGGCGGAGGCCTGGTCCAGGCGCCTGGCCAGATAGCCATCGGCCCAGTCGGTAATCGCCGCCAGCGCGAAGATGACGGCGGCAGCCACGTTTGCCCAGGCAAAAGGCAGGAAGAAGACCAGACCGAACACCGGGATCATCGCGATCCGGGCCAGGGTCAGTATGTTGGGGATATTCAGGGGCATGGGCTACCCTGCCTCGTTGTGAAAAGCGTCATAGATACGCTGTGCCAGTTCCCGGCTGATGCCGTGCACGCTCTGCAAGTCCTCGACGCCGGCCCGGGCGATGCCCTGCAGGCCGCCAAACTGCTTTAGCAGGACCTGGCGGCGCTTCGGACCCAATCCCGGCACCTGCTCCAGCGATGATGTCCTGCGCGCCTTCCCGCGCCGCTGACGATGACCGGTAATGGCAAATCGGTGCGCCTCGTCCCGCAACTGCTGCAACAGGTGAAGTGCCGGGGAATCCGGCGGCAGTATAACCTCTTGCGCCTGATCGGCGAGGATCAGCTTCTCGAGACCCGGCTTTCTGTCGGGACCCTTGGCGATGCCGAGCAGCGTAACACCCTCCACCTGCAGTTCCTCAAGCACCTCCACCGCCTGGGTGAGCTGTCCCCTGCCGCCGTCAATCACCAGCAGATCCGGCAGCACGCCCTCACCCTTGCGCAACCGGGTATAGCGGCGCGTCAGCGCCTGGCGCATGGCGGCGTAGTCGTCGCCGGCAATCACGCCCTCGATGTTGAATCGCCGGTAGTCGGATTTCAGCGGCCCCTCCTGATTGAACACCACGCAGGACGCCACCGTGGCTTCACCACGGGTATGGCTGATATCGAAGCACTCCAACCGCTGAGGGATCTCTTCCAGATCAAGCAGTTGTTGCAACTCTTCAAAGCGGCGCCTTAGGCTCGCGGTGCTGGCTGCCCTTGCCTGCAGGGCCTCCCGTGCGTTGTTGACGGCCATGTCCAGCCATCGACGACGTTCCCCCCGCACCCGTGTGCGGATGCCCACCGCCTTTCCGTTCTGCTGCTGCAGCGCCTCTTCAAGCACCTCCGCATCGTCAACAGGCAGATTGAGCAACAGTTCCCTCGGCGCCGGGCGCCCGAGATAGTAGCGGGCAATAAATGCCGACAGCACTTCGGTCTCATCGGTATCCGGCGGGATCCTCGGGAAAAAGGCCTTGTTGCCCAGATTCTGCCCCTGGCGTATGAAGAACACCTGGACACAGGCCTGGCTTCCGTGGCCGACGCAGGCAATCACGTCCAGGTCGCCACGTTCACCGGTAATGTACTGGCGCTCCTGAATGCGGCGCAGGCTGGAGATCCTGTCCCGCAGGCGGGCGGCTCGCTCGAAATCCAGCGCGGATGACGCCTGCTCCATGTCGCTGACCAGTTCGTCGATGACCTCGCCGCTGCGGCCTTCCAGAAACTTCTCCGCGTGCTGCACGTCGCGCCGGTAATCCTCCGGGCTGATGAAGCCCACGCAGGGCGCGGTGCAGCGCTGGATCTGGTACTGCAGGCAGGGCCTGGAGCGGTTGCGGAAGAAGCTGTCCTCGCACTGGCGGACGGGGAACACCTTCTGCAGGTGGCTCAGGGTATCGCGGACCGCACCGGCACTGGGGAACGGGCCGAAATACCGCCCCGGGGCACGCTTGGCACCGCGATGGAAACCCAGCCGCGGATAGTCGTCATGGCCGGAGAGATAGATGTAGGGGTAGCTCTTGTCGTCGCGGAGCAATACGTTGTAGCGCGGCGCCAGCTCCTTGATCAGGTTGTTTTCCAGAATCAGCGCTTCGGCTTCGGTATGCGTGACCGTGAACTCCACGCCGGCGACCTGAGCCACCATGGCCATGGTCTTGGGATCTTTCAGTCCCCGGTTGAAATAGCTGGCCACACGACGGCGCAGACGCCGGGCCTTGCCCACGTAGATGACCTCGCCGTCCTGGCCCAGCATGCGATAGACTCCCGGCCGCTCCGGGATCGTGCGGACCGCCTGCTTCGGATCGAAGGCCTTGTCTGTCTCACTCATAGGGCCGAGAACGCTCTTCCGGCAAGCAGGACGCGCCGGTCGGGAACTGATCAGCGTCTTCTTACTGCTGGATATGGTCAATCATACCGTGGCGAATCGCCAGGTGCGTGAGTTCGACATCATTCTCGACGCCGAGTTTTTCGTACAGGCGGTAGCGGTAGGTGCTGACCGTCTTCGGGCTCAGGCAAAGCGTATCGGAGATATCCTGGAGCTTGTGCCCCTGGGTGATCATCATCATCACCTGCATCTCGCGCCGTGACAGCTTCTGGAAGCAGTTCTGACCGCCGCCGGAGAAGCCGGTAAGCGCCATATGGCGTGCGATATCGGCACCGATGTAGCGCTGGCCGCCGCTGACGTGGCGGATCGCCTTGACGATCTCTTCCACATCGCAACCCTTGGTGAGGTACCCCATCGCTCCGGCTTCCAGCAACCGACTCGGATAGGGTTCGTCCATGTGGATGGTCAGCGCGATGATTTTCAGCGCAGGCGCAATGCGCAGCAGCTTTCTGGTCGCTTCCAGGCCGCCGATACCCGGCATGTTCACGTCCATCAGCACCACGTCGGGATCCAGGCTGCGGACCTGCCCAAGCGCTTCCTCGCCGCTACCTGCCTCCCCTACCACGTCGATGCCGTCCGCATCCTCCAGGATCCGGCGGATACCGCTCCGCACAAGTTGGTGATCGTCAACCAGCAACGTTCTGATCATGATCGGGACGTCTCCAGCATGCGCTCCGCCTCGGGCATGTACCAGGCGGCCGCCGCTCCCAGTACCGCCAGCACAACCAACAAGACTACCAGAGTATTCACGCCGAATACCGATGCAATCACGCCCATGCCACCGGCCGCCAACGCCAGCAGGCCGATACTGGTATTGCTGAACGCCACATACAGCGGCCGCTCGTCCTTGGGTGCGGCATCCACCAGGTAGGTTTTTCTGCCCAGCCGGACGCCGGCCTCGGCGATACCCAGCAGGATGAACACTGTTGTGTAGAGATAAGTGCTTTGCAGTTGGTCCGGCAGGAAGGCGATCAGCAGGGCCACCAGGCCGGCCGCGGCCGCCATCATGCCGCTGATGCCCAGCACGGTTCGGCTGGAACGATCCGAGAAGTACCCCCAGACCGGACTACTGATGACGTTGGCAAGCCCGACCGTGACGATGAAAACCCCTAGCGCAGCCACCTCGCCACCGAACACCTCGCGCCCGTGCAGCGCATAGAACGGCATGGCCAGCTCCACCGACAGCAGGAAGGCACGTGTGGCCAGATACCGCCGGTAACCCGGATACTGCCGGGTGATTCGCATACCGGTGACCAGTTCCTGCGCCGGGTTACGGCCGCCTTCGGTGGCGCCCGGCGTCTCGTCCATGGCGGCAAACAGGATGGATGCCAGAACCCACAGCAGCGCCGCGAACAGCACCATCGAGGCGTAAGTGGCGGCGTTCGCCGATTCACCTACACCAAAATGCAGCAGCAGGCCGGCCAGCAAGGTCAGCAGTCCGCCAATGGCAGCCCGGTTCGAGAGCATGCGCCCTCGCCTGCCCTTGGGAATGGTCTTGCCGGTCACGTCCTGAAAGGACACGGACGCGACGCCGCTGCAGACGCTGAAAACCGTGAACAGCGCGAGTACGACGAACCCTGCCAGCAACGGCTCCATGGTCAGCGCGGCCAGGGCGATGAGCCCCATCATCAGTGCCTGCACCATGCCGGCGCCCACCCAGACCCACTTGCGCAACGCCAGTCTGCGGATCTGGCCGGACACCAGCAATTGCGGCGCCAGCGAACCGGCCTGCTTGATGGGCATCAGAAAGCCGATGATGAAGGCCGGTGTGCCGAGCGTCGCCAGCAGCCAGGGCAGGACGAGATTCGGGCCGCCTATCTGTTCGGCGAGCTTCGAAGCAGCACCGTTACCGACATTGTAAACGTAGTTTCTGGGAACATCGGTGCAGGCGCTATCCGGTATGGCTTCACAGGCGCGTTCGTCGCTATCGTCTCCACTGAGTACCCGATACGCCCAATCCATCCGCACTTCAGCTGCCATTGACCACCCTTGTTCTCGATTCTTCGGACCACCGCAACAGCCGCGCTCCCGGATCGGCCGGTACTCGGCGCGATTGCTCTGGTAGAGTACGCGTCAGCAGAATACCACAGCGCCAACACCGACTGGCCGCCTGTCCAGCGAGGCGCCGCGCACCGTGCCTCGTATCGCGAACGCCGCGCTTCCCGGGCGCAACGAACAGCAGGTTGACGATATGACCGTGGACTATCAGGGACCGGTTCGGCAATTGTTGCCGGACCTCACCCCCGAACGCCCTCTTCAGGGCCTCTATCTGGATGTGGAACTGCCCGATACCGGCCGGCTGGGCCCGTTTGTCTATGCCAACTTCGTCACCACTCTGGACGGCCGCATCTCGCTGACCGACCCGTCGACCGGGGATGAGGGCGTGCCGGGCAGCATCGCCGATCCGCGCGACTGGCGGCTGTTCCAGGAGCTTGCCGCCAGGGCCGACGTGCTGCTGACCAGCGGACGCTATCTCCGCGACCTCAAGGCCGGAACGGCGCAGGACATTCTGCCGCTGGGCAGCGGCGACGCCTTCGCCGACATCCGCTCCTGGCGGCTGGACCGGGGCATGAGCGCCCAGCCCGACATCGCGGTGATCAGCGCCAGCCTGGGTTTCCAGATTCCCTCGCTGTTCAGGGAACAGGGCCGGCATATCCATGTGCTGACCACACGGGAGGCGCCGGAGAACCGTGCCCGCGCACTGGAACGGGACGGTGCCTCAGTGCTGCGTCTGTGCGCCGGCTCGCGGGTGGCCGGCGACCGTGTCGTCACGGCGCTCGGAGAACTGGGCTACAAGCGCCTGTACAGCGTCACGGGGCCGTGGGTTTTCCACAGCCTGGTGGAAGCTGACGCCCTGGACAGCCTGTTTCTGACCTGGCGCCAGCGCCTGGTGGGAGGCACCGGTTTCTCCACCATCATGTCCGGCCCGGCACTGGCGACACCCGCCGATTTCAGCCTGCGCTGGATGTACCGCGACCTGGCACCCACCGCGGCCGAGCAGCTCTATCTGCGCCTGGACCGCGAACCGGTCACCATAAGCTAGTGTCCCGTTCTCCGCTGAACCTGCCGCTCATCCGGGAATTCCGCCCCGGGTCAGGCTGGCCGGGTCCAGCAGGCGGGCCAGTTCCTCCCGGCTGAGGTCGGTCATCTCCTCAGCGACATCCAGCACCGCACGGCCTTCGCTGTACGCGCGCTTGGCGATGGCTGCACCTTTCTCGTAGCCAACCACCGCGTTGAGTGCGGTGACCAGAATCGGATTCCTGCCCAGATCAGCGCTCAGGCGCTCTTCATTCACGGTGAACCCGTCTATCGCCTTTTCAGCCAGCATGTGAGAAGCATTTGAAAGGATTTCAATGCTTTGCAGAACATTGTAGGCAATCACCGGAAGCATGACGTTAAGCTGGAAATTGCCGGACTGCCCGGCCACCGCGACGGTGGCATCGTTCCCCATCACCTGTGCGGCCACCATGGCGACCGCCTCCGGCACCACCGGGTTGACCTTGCCCGGCATGATGCTGGAACCCGGCTGCAGAGCCGGCAATGCCACCTCCCCCAGCCCCGCCAGCGGCCCACTGTTCATCCAGCGAAGATCATTGGAGATCTTCATCAGTGAGACCGCCAGCGCGCGTAGCTGACCGGACAGCTCCACCGCGGCATCCTGGCTGCTCAGACTCTGGAAATAGTTGCGGCTGGGCTGGAACGCATGGCCCGTCCGGCGCGACAGCGCCGAGGTGAAACGCTGGCCGAATTCCGGGTGGGCATTGATGCCTGTCCCCACTGCCGTACCGCCCTGCGCCAGCTCAAGCAGGCGCGGCAGGGTGGCGCCAAGGCGCTCCCGGGCATTGCCGACCTGGCTGGCCCAGCCGCCCAGTTCCTGACCCAGCGTTACCGGCATGGCATCCATCAGGTGGGTTCGGCCGGTCTTGGTGACCTGGGAGAGTTCGCTTGCCCGCCGTTCCATGGTGGCCTGGAGGTATTCCAACGCGGGCAGCAGGCGCTCCCGGGTCTCCAGCACCGCGCTGACGTGGATGGCGGTGGGAATCACGTCGTTGCTGCTCTGCCCCATGTTGACGTGATCGTTGGGGTGAACGCTTTCATTCCCCTCCATCTCCCGGCTCGCCAGTCGCGCGATGACCTCGTTCGCGTTCATGTTCGTGCTGGTGCCGGAACCGGTCTGGAACACGTCCACCGGGAAATGCCGGTCATGGTCACCGGTCGCCACCGCGTCGGCGGCCTTGATGATGGCGTCGGCCAGCGCCGGCGCCAGTAGCCCGAGATCGCGGTTGACCTCGGCCGCAGAAGCCTTGATCAGGCCCAGCGCGCGGATGAAAGGTCGCGGCATGGACAAGCCGCTGACCGGGAAATTATCCACGGCACGCTGCGTCTGGGCGCCGTACAGGGCGTCTTCCGGCACCTGCAGTTCGCCCATGCTATCCCGTTCCGTTCGAAAACCACCCATGCGAACCCCCTGTTGGCATCACCATAGTCTGGGACGTTGAGGCATCAGAGGTCGTGTACAAGCCCCGCCCGCACCCTGCCCGCCAATTGCCGGACACGCAGCGGGACAGCACACGAGCCTTGAACCCTGCTAGAATTCGGGCCGACCTGATCATGGCCTGCGGCCCAACGGCGCAGGGACATGACAATACTTTCGAAAAGGTTAGTAACATGGACCTCACTAGACTGACTGCCATTTCGCCGGTGGACGGCCGATATGGCAACAAGACCGAATCCCTGCAGCCCATCATGAGCGAGTACGGCCTGATCCGTCACCGTGTCGTGGTGGAAGTGCGATGGCTGCAGGCACTGGCGACGGAGCCCGGCATCGCCGAAGTGCCCGCCCTGTCCGACGGCGCGCGCCGCTTCCTGGATCGCCTGGTAGCGGAATTCGACGCGGATGACGCTGAAGCCGTCAAAGCCATCGAGCGGACCACCAATCACGACGTCAAAGCGGTGGAATACTTCCTCAAGCAGCGCATGAACGAGCACGAGGAACTGGCTGCGATCACGGAGTTCGTTCATTTCGCATGCACCTCCGAGGATATCAACAACCTCGCCTACGGCCTGATGTTGCGCAACGCGCGGGAAAAGGTGCTACTGCCCGCTCTGGAGCGGATCGAAAAGCAACTGACGGCCATGGCGCATGCCCTGGCCGACGTACCGATGCTCTCCCGCACGCATGGGCAGTCCGCCAGTCCCACCACGCTGGGGAAGGAAATGGCCAATGTCGCCTATCGCCTGCGCCGGCAACGCCAGCAGGTGGCCTCGGTATCGCTGCTGGGCAAGATCAATGGGGCGGTGGGCAACTACAATGCGCACCGGGCAAGCTATCCGGATGTGGACTGGCCGGCATTCGCCAGGCGCTATGTGGAAGGCCTGGGCCTGGAATGGAACCCGTACACCACACAGATCGAGCCGCATGACTACGTGGCCGAGCTGTTCGACGCGCTGGCCCGGGCCAACACGGTGCTCATCGATTTCAGCCGGGATGTCTGGGGCTATATCAGCCTGGGCTATTTCAAGCAGAACCTGGTCGAGGGGGAAATTGGCTCCTCTACCATGCCGCACAAGGTCAACCCGATCGATTTCGAGAACGCCGAAGGCAACCTGGGCCTGGCCAACGCGGTGTTCGGGCACCTGGCGGCAAAATTGCCGATCTCCCGCTGGCAGCGCGACCTTACAGACTCCACCGTGCTGCGCAATCTCGGCGTGGGCATGGCCCACAGCCTGATCGCCTACGAGGCACTGCTCAAGGGCATGGGCAAGCTGGCCGTGAACGAGGAGCGTCTCGCCGCCGACCTGGATGCCAACTGGGAAGTCCTGGCCGAAGCGATTCAGACCGTGATGCGCCGTTACGGCATCGAGGAGCCCTACGAGAAACTGAAGGCGCTGACCCGCGGCAAACGGGTGGACCAGGCGGGAATGCGCGCCTTCATCCAGACCCTGGATCTGCCCGAGGCGGTGAAACGGGAATTGCAGGACCTCACTCCGGCCCGCTATGTCGGCAATGCCGCACAGCAGGCGAGGGATCTTTGAGCGCAACGCGATGACCGCGCGGCGTGCGTCCGGTTTCATCGGTCTGGCGGGAATGACGCCGGAGGCGTTCCTTCGCGACTACTGGCAACGCCGGCCACTGCTTGTCCGCCAGGCCTGGCCTGGCTTTCAGCCAGGGCTGGCGGCGGAGGAGCTGGCCGGACTGGCACTGGAGCCGGATGCCGAAGCGCGCCTTGTGCAACGGGAACCCGACGGGTGGACGCTACGCCACGGACCCTTCACGGAGGCGGATTTCCGGCTGCTGCCTGAGCGCGACTGGACGCTGCTCATCCAGGACATCGAGAAGCTCCTGCCCGAACTCCAGGCCATTCTCCAGCGTTTCGATTTCCTTCCGGCATGGCGCCGGGACGACCTGATGGTGAGCTACGCGGTGCCAGGGGGGTCGGTTGGTGCGCACGTGGACCGCTACGATGTGTTCCTGCTCCAGGGCGAAGGCCGGCGTCGCTGGCAGATCGACCGGTCGCCGTCGCATCCGCTGGAGGAAGAACGGGACGCCCCACTGCGGCTGCTGCGGGATTTCCGCCCCACTGATGCCTGGGTGCTGGAACCGGGGGACATGCTCTACCTGCCCCCCGGCATTCCCCATCACGGCGTCGCGGAAACCGCCTGCATGACGTTTTCCATCGGCTTCCGCGCAGCCTCGCTGGACGCCCTGATGGCGGAAGCCACACAATTGCTGCTGGAAACCACCGGCGATACCGACCTGTTCAGCGACGCCGGCCGCGGCACGGCCCCGCATCCCGCACTGCTTGACCCTCAGAGCCTGGAATCCGCCCGCAACTGGCTGCGCGCGGCCTTGTCCGACCGGAGGCTGGACCGCGCATTCGGCCGCGTGGTGACGCAAACCAAACCCGGCTTCGACATCCACGGGCCGGAAACGCCGGTCACGTCCCGGCGGTTGCGCGACGCACTGGAAGCGGGCCGCCCTGTTCGGCGCAATCCAGCGCTACGCGTCGCCCTCAGGCCGGACGTCCCGGGCGGCGGCACCTGCTTTCTCGATGGCCGGGAATGGCCGCTCGACGAAAACGGTTATCGCCTGCTGGAAGAGCTGACCAACGGTGGCGATCCGTCGCCGGAGACCCTTTCCTCTTTGTTGAGGGAACAGGCAAACTGGACGTTGATGCTGGAATTGCTGCAGGCGGGATACTGGGAAATCATCGATGACGATGCCTGACGGAGAGTCCGAACGCTGGCACATCCGAAGCGGCGACTGGAAGACGCTGAAGGCCCATGCGATTCCGATCCGCCACGCGGTCTTCGTGATTGAGCAGAACGTGCCTGAAGCGCTGGAACTGGACGACCAGGACGCACGCTGCCGCCACTGGCTGGTGCTGGATGAACAGGGCTCCGGCATTGCCACCGGCAGGCTGACCCCGTCCGGGCACATCGGCCGGCTGGCCGTGCTCGCTCCCTGGCGCGGCCAGGGCGTCGGCAGCGCCCTGATTCGCGACATGCTGCGTCACGCCCGAGACACCGGGATGGAGCACATCTACCTGAACGCGCAGACCCATGCCATCGGCTTCTACGGCACCCTCGGCTTTGCCGCCGAGGGGCCTGAATTCGACGATGCCGGCATTCCACACCGCAGGATGATCTATGGACGCGCAGGAGGATAGTGCCGGAGATGCACGGCGCCATCCGTGAACACGGTTCTTCAACCGGGAGGTTTTCGGTGAGTGAACAGGAGCGACTGCTGACGGCGACCGCCGCCGACGCTGCGGAACTGGTCGCGCGGCTGCTGGAAAGCGCCCGGCGCACGGTAGACATCCTGTCTCCGCAGCTGGATCCGGCCGTCTACGATCAGCAGCCGTGTCTCGATGCGTTGCGGGCACTGATCGTGGCTGCCGGAAAACACGCCCGGGTCAGGGTACTGGTGGCCGACGTCGACGCCCTGGTCGCCCGTGGCCACCGAATGATTGAACTCAGCCGCAGACTGAGCACTTTCATGACGATACGGCGTCTGGCTGAAGAGGACAGCACGGAGCCCGACGGCTTCATCACCGTGGATGGCAGCAGTTTCCTGCACTGGCAGGCCGGTGCAGGCTACCAGGGTCAGGGTCGCCGTGACGACCGCGGCCGGTGCCGTCGCCTGGACCGGCTGTTCCAGGAACGCTGGGACCGCTCACGGCCCCACCCCGCACTGCGCCAGCTTCACATCTGAGGGGACACGATCATGGATAAGCTGATCCGCCGTATCCGTCCTGTACTCGCGACGCTGCTGGTTCTGTTCCTGGCCCAGCCGGTGGCAGCCGACACCCTGGATGTGGTGGAAGTCCGCAACCGGCCGGCGGCCGAACTGGTCGACACTCTGCGCGGTTCTGCCCGCGGCGATGTCAGCATCGTGGCGAACGGCCAGCAACTCATCCTGCGCGGCCCCGCCGACGAAGTGGAGCGCCTGGCGGACCTGGTCGCGCGCCTGGATACCCCGGTGGAGCAGTTGCGTATCACGGTGCGTACGGAACGCGGCGGGCAGACCGTCCAGCGCGGCGCCGAACTTCCCGGAAGCAGCGGTGCGCGCGGCGACGTGCGCATCTACAGCAGCCGCCGGGCCGACGAGCGGGATTCCGTGCAGCAACTCATGGTCCGCAGCGGCCAGCCCGCCCACATCTCGATCGGACAGCAGGTTCCCCGGAGCGATGAAATACTCATTCTGGGCGCCGACGGCGTGGCTTATGCCCGCCGCACGCGGCTGCAGGACATCGACCGGGGGTTCTACGCGCTGCCGCGCGTGCAGGGCGAAAACGTCACCGTCGAGTTGGCCACCCACAGGGAGCATCTCCGCTCCGACGGCAGCGTTGACCGTGCCGAACTGGTCACTGAGGTCACCGGAGCCATCGGCGAATGGATACTGGTCGGCCGGACCGCTGGCGCCGATGACCGCTCCGAGCACAGCACACGCTACACGACCCGCCGTCGCGGGAACGAGGACATGGCCTGGTGGATGAGGATCGAGCGCCGCTGAAGCGAGGAAACGCTCAGTCCGCCCACAGATCCTGCAGCCGCTCCCGATTCAGCATCAACCATTGCATGGCGATGATGGGCATGGCGCTATTGAGTATGCCGGAACGCAGCATTTCCACGGCCTCGTCGAAGGGCACCACGTGGACGCGGATATCCTCTCCCTCGGCATCGACGCCGTGAATACCGCCCAGACCCTCCACGCTGGCACGGGCGCAGAACAGGCTGACGCGCTCCGACGCGCCCCCGGGACTGACCAGGAAATCGCAGATGTGCTCCATTTCCTGCAACTGGGCACCGGCTTCTTCCTGCGCCTCCTTGTGGGCAATCGCCTCCGCCGTGCTTCCCTCTTCCAGCATGCCGGCGACGATCTCGAACAGCCAGGCGCCGGATGGATGCTCCAGCGCGCCGACCCGGAATTGTTCCACCAGAACCACAGCATCGCGCTCGGCATCGTAGAGCAACACGCCGACGGAATGCCCCCGGTCGAACAGTTCGCGGGTAAGCACCTCGCTCATGCCGCCGGCAAACAGGGCGTGCCGCACGCGGTATCGATGCACCTTGAAGAATCCGTCGTGCACGGTTTCCTTTTCGAGTATGTCTACCTGCATGGCGGTCCCCTTTCCGTTTAGGAAGCGCTGATCAGTTCTCACTGACCCGCGACTGGTTTCAGTTCCGCTCGAACAGCGCGATGCTCTCCACATGCGCGGTATGCGGAAACATGTCCATCACCCCGGCGCTGAGCAGGCGATAGCCGTAGCGATGCACCAGCTCGCCGGCATCCCGAGACAGTGTCGACGGATTGCAGGATATATACAGCAGCCTGCGCGCTCCGAAGCCCGCCACCCTGGGCAATACCTCCAGCGCGCCGGACCGGGGCGGATCCAGCAGAATCTTGTCGAACCTGGCCTGTGCCCACGGCAGATGATCCACGGGCTCGGCCAGGTTGGCGACATGAAACTCGGCATTACCGAGCCCGTTGCGGGCAGCGTTCTCCCGCGCCCGCTCGACCAGGCCGGCCTCGCCTTCCACACCGACCACCGTCCCGACGCGCCGGGCCAGCGGCAGCGTGAAATTGCCCAGCCCGCAGAACAGATCCAGCACCCGGTCGCCGGGCTGTGGGTCCAGCAGGCCCAGCGCCCGGTCGACCATCGCAAGATTGAGTTCCGCGTTGACCTGGGTGAAATCGGTAGGCCGGAACGCCAGTGTCTCGCCACCGACGCTGTAGTGCAGGCCCTGCGTGCCCTCGGAGACCGGCGTGACCGTCTGCTCGTTGCCGGGTTGCTGGTAGATCATGAAATCGTGCTGATCGCCGAACGCCCGCAACCGCTCCAGATCCGCCTCGGTAAACGCCTCCAGGTTGCGGAAAACCAGGGCCACACCATTGTCGCCGACGGCGACTTCGATCTGCGGCACCCGATCCGGCCTGCTCAGGCCGCCGATCAGCGCGGACAGCGCCAGCAGACGACCGCCAACCCGGGGGTCCAGCACGTCGCAACTGTCCATCTCCGCCACGTAGGGGCTGTGCTTTTCCCGGAACCCCACCAGCACACGCCCCTTCGCCGGCACGTGCTTGACCGCCAGCCTTGCCTTGCGCCGATAGCCCCAGGCACCCGCCTGCAGCGGTGGAAGCACGGTTTCTGGCTGAACACGGCCGACGTGGGCAAGCAACTCCAGTAGCACATCCTGCTTGAAAGTGATCTGCCGCCCGGCGCTCATGTGTTGCAGGCTGCAGCCGCCGCAGACGCCGAAATGCGGGCATCGAGGCTCGACGCGTTGCTCCGAGGCGGCTTCCACCTCCAGCACCTTCGCTTCGTCGTAACGCCGGTGGCGGCGGGTGTACCGGCAGAGTACCTGCTCGCCCGGCAGGGCGCCGTGTACGAACAGGGTCTTGCCCTCGATCTGGGCGATACCGCGGCCTTCGTGACTCAGGCCGGTGATTTCCACACGCACAGGTTCGCGGGGGATCCTGGGCTGTCGTCGGCGCCCCATGCTCAAGACTCCTGATCGGGTTCGCCGGCAGCCAGCTCCAGGCGGCTGGCTGGCCAGGCATCCAGAAACTGCCTGAAATGTGCACGGCCATCCTCGGCCAGGGTTTCCCTGACCAATGCGCATTCGCTCGCGTATTCCTCACCGGTGAGATGGCCGCGCAGCAACTGGAACCGCAGGAAGACCAGATACGTGTTCAGCACGTCGGTTTCGCAGTAGTCACGGACCTGATCGAACCCGCCCTGGCGAATGGTCTCCCACACCTTCCCGCCGCTCATCCCCATCTTGCCCGGAAAGCCGCAAAGTGCCGCGATCTCGTCCAGCGGCGCATTGGCGCGGGCCTGGTAGCCGGCCAGCACGTCCATGAGATCGGTATGACGGTCATGAAAACGATTCAGATAGTTGTTCCAGCGGAAACTCTGCTCGGTGGCGCCGGTTTCCCAGTATCTGGGGGCGGGGACCCCGTGCAGCATCGCCCGGTAGTGGATGACGGGCAGGTCGAAACCACTACCGTTCCAGGACACCAGCGTGGGTGTGAACCGCTCGATGCCCTCGAAGAACCGGCGCAGGATGTCCGCCTCGTCATCACCACCGTCACCGAGCGACCAGACCTTGAAACGGTCACCGGAACGCATCGCGATGGAGATGACCGCGATACGGTGCAGATGCAGGCGCAGGAAGTCAGAGCCTCCGGTTTCGCCGCGGCGGCTGGCGAACATGGCCTCGGCCACGTCATCATCCCCGATCGTGTCGGACAGGTCCAGCAAGCGCCGGCCGCCCGAGACATCCGGCACGGTC
This sequence comes from Ectothiorhodospiraceae bacterium, assembly GCA_050485425.1. Lineage (GTDB taxonomy): Bacteria > Pseudomonadota > Gammaproteobacteria > Nitrococcales > Aquisalimonadaceae > LSCE01. Next base: position 40,494 of record JBJHBJ010000003.1, read on the forward strand.
TCGATATCGAATACGAATACGTTCATGCGGAATCAGTCCGGGAACACGCCGCTGGAGAGATAGCGGTCCCCGCGGTCGCAGACAATGGTAACAATGGTGGCGTTTTCCAGCTCTCCGGAAAGACGCAGCGCCGCGGCCAGTGTGCCACCGGAAGAGACACCGGCCATGATACCTTCCCGCGCTGCCAGACGCCGCGTCATTTCCTCGGCCTCCTCCTGGGTGACGTCGATGATGCGGTCCACGCGCCGGGGTTCATAGATCTTCGGCAGATAGGCTTCCGGCCAGCGACGGATGCCGGGTATCTGGGAGCCTTCCTGGGGCTGGACGCCGATGATCTGGATATCCGGGCTCTGCTCCTTGAGAAAACGTGAGGTGCCCATAATGGTACCGGTGGTTCCCATGGAGGACACGAAATGCGTGATGGCCCCCCCGGTATCCCGCCATATCTCGGGGCCGGTGCCCTCGTAGTGCGAGCGCCAGTTGTCCGGGTTGGCAAACTGGTCCAGTACCCTGCCCTTGCCTTCGGCCTGCATCTGCAGCGCCAGGTCGCGGGCTTCTTCCATGCCCCCGGACTGCGGGACCAGAATCAGTTCGGCACCGTATGCGCGCATCGAGGCACGCCGCTCGGCCGTCATGTTCTCCGGCATGATCAGCACCATGCGGTAGCCACGGATAGCCGCGGCCATGGCCAGGGCGATACCGGTGTTGCCGCTGGTGGCTTCGATCAGGGTATCTCCGGGCCGGATCTCGCCGCGTTCCTCGGCCCGCCGTATCATGCTCATGGCGGGCCGGTCCTTGACCGAGCCCGCCGGGTTGTTGCCCTCGAGCTTGAGCAGGATGGCATTGCTGGTGTCTCCGGCAAGCCTTTGCAGCCGTACCAGCGGTGTGTTGCCGACAAAATCCTCGACGGTGGGGTAGCTCATGCGATGTGTTTGCCTTGATACTGACCTTTCCGAAAGTGTTGCCATGTCTCAATGGCAGCGTGCGCCACTGTGGCAAGGCGCGAGGAAGGAAGTGTAGCGGGCTACATCACTGACGGGCAACGCCGTCCTTAGCGGCGCTGGCACATGGCAACACTTTCGGGAAGATTGGTACGTCCCGGGTTGGGGCATTGTCCCAGGAAAGCTGGTACCGTTGAAGCTTGCGCCGGGGCGTGCTGGCGGTGTTCGCGCACGCTGCCGCGCTCCCGGGAAGACGTTGATCGATTCGGAAGGTCTGTAAAGGGAAGGCTCGCTCCATGGGTTGGGGCTTTGGTACGCGTATCGTTCTTCTGGCCGTGCTCGCCCCCATGCTGACAAGCCTGGTGCTGGCGGGTTATCTGGCATCGCAGCGCCTGGGCGCCATCGGCGACGAGTTGCAGACCCGCGGGGAGGCGCTTACACGTCAGATCGCCCCGGCCAGCCGCGATGCCATCCAGGCACGCAACCATGAGTTTCTGAAGCAGCTCGCCGTCGCTGGCCTTGCCGATTCCTCGGTGCATCGCATCACCATTCAGACCGGCGACGGCCGGGTCCTGGTGCGCGAACAGCGCAGCCCGGACAGCAACGGCAATGAGCCGTCGCTGCTGGTCCAGCTCTATCAGCGCCTGACCGGGAGGGAGGCTTACCCGGGCCACCGCATCGCCGTGATTCCGCAGCAACGGCTGGGGCAGCTCGGCTTCCCCATTGACGCCGGCATTCGCCCGCTGGGCTGGATCCAGGTGGAGATGACCGCCCTCCCCCGCCTCCGTCAGGAACTGGTGATCCAGTCGCGGGTTCTGGCCGCAATCGCTGCTGCAACCCTCGTTGCCCTGCTGCTGGGCCTGTGGGCGCGGCAGTTGACCACGGGGCCGCTGCGGCAGCTGACCCGGGTCGTCCGCAGGCTGGGCCAGGGAGATCTGCGGGCCCGGGTGCATATTCTGGCCGGCGGCGAGGTCGGCGACCTGAGCCGGGCCGTGAACCGGATGGCCATCTCGCTGGAACGCTCGCAACAGGCGCTGAACGAACAGATCGAGCAGGCGACCAGCGAACTGCGCGAGACGCTGGAGGCGGTGGAGATCCAGAACGTGGAACTGGATATCGCGCGCAAGCGGGCGTTGGTCGGCAGCAAGGTCAAATCCGAGTTCCTGGCCAACATGAGTCACGAGATTCGCACGCCGATCAACGGCATACTCGGGTTCTCCGATCTGCTGGCGCATTCGCAACTGGATGAGGAACAGGTCGACTACGTCAACACCATCAAGGAATCCTGTGCCAACCTGCTGACGCTGGTCAACGACATCCTGGATTTCTCCAAGATGGAGGCCGGTAAACTGGTCATCGACAACGTCGCCTTCGACCTCCGCGACTGTGTCGAGGAAGTGATGTCCCTGATGGCGCCGGCGGCTTACGGCAAGAGCCTGGAACTTATCCACCTGGTGTACAGCGATGTGCCGCTGAAACTCTATGGCGACCCAATCCGCATTCGCCAGGTGCTCACCAATCTGCTGCATAACGCCATCAAGTTCACACCGCGCGGCCGGGTGATCGTGCGGCTGATGCTGGACGAGGAAACCGACCAGGATGCCATACTGCGCGTCACCGTCACCGATACCGGCATCGGCATGTCGCAGAATGAACAGGAAAAGCTGTTCAAGGCCTTCAGTCAGGCGGACACATCCATCACGCGGCGGTTCGGCGGTGCCGGGCTGGGGCTGATCATCTGCAAGAAGCTGCTCGAACAGATGGGCGGCGAAATCGGCCTCGAGAGCGCTCCGGAGCAGGGCTCCACGTTCTGGTTCAGCCTGCGCTGCACCAAGCAGCCGGGGATGGACGCCAGCGAAAAGCGCATGCGCAGCAAGGATAACCCGCTGCTGGGCAACCAGGTGCTGGTCTACGACGAATCGGTGCTGTCCCGCCTGGCGGTCAAGCACATGCTGGAATCCTGGGGTATGCGCGTCACCGAAGTGGAGGACCGCAGCAGTTTCCTGACCCAACTGCAACTCGACGCTGAATGGAAGGCCGCGATCATCGGCCTGAGCCGCAGTGAGCTCAACTCCCGGCTGTTCAGCAGCCTGGCCGGGAAGATCACGCACAAGGGGCTGCCACTGATCGCCCTGGCCAGTACGGTTGACCGCAACGAGCTCCGCAGCCTGTTCCAGCAGGGCGCCCGGGTCGCACTGCCGAAAGCGTCCCGGCGCCAGACCCTGTATCGGGAGCTGTGCCGGGTGCTCGCTCCCGATGCCGTGGCTGCCTACCGCAGCCGGCGTACCGAGGTCGGCCATCAGCAGGATGAAACCGCGAGACTGCCAGCCGACAGTTCCGTCAGCGCGCTGGTCGTCGACGACAACGAAATCAACCGCAAGCTGGTGTGCACCATCCTCCGCAAGCACGGCGCGCAGGTCCACGAGGCGGACGACGGTCTGCAGGCGGTCACGCTGTGCAAAGGCCAGGTCTATCACCTGATCTTCATGGACATCCACATGCCCACCATGAGCGGCGAAACCGCCACCGCGCGCATTCGCAGGCAACAGGCGGGCCTGGAACAGCCGAGTCGAATTGTTGCGCTGACCGCCAACGCCATGAGCGGTGAACGGGAACGCCTGCTGGCCCTCGGCATGGACGACTGCCTGATCAAGCCGGTGGATGAACGGCAGATCCTGAAACAGGTACGACTGGCCTGCCCTGCCCGGGACGAGACGGCAGTCGCAGACGGCGAGGAAGTGCGGGAGGACCAGGCGGCGGACAGCCCCGGCCAGAAGCTGGCCGAGGAGCTGCATCAGATGCTTCTGGCCGAACTCCCCGCACACAAGCAGGCAATCCAGCACCATTACCGACACGGCAATCTCGATCACCTGAAGGAGCAGGTCCACAAGCTCCACGGAGCGGCCAGCGTGTGCCAGGTTCCCGGCCTGAAGGAGGCCTGCTTCAACCTCGAGAGCGCGCTGGTCAGTGGCGAGCGGGTTCAGGTGCCCGCGGGGGTTGGGAACGTGATGGATGCCATCAACAACCTCCTGCAGGAGAGCTGACAGCGTCCTTGTCTGCCTGAGGCTCAGGCGGCGTGCGGCTCCCTGACCACCACGACCTGGTCTCGTCCGGCCCGCTTTGCCATATAGAGCGCCTGGTCGGCCAGCGAAAGCAGGGATTGCATGGATACGCCCGGTCGTTCCGGCAGCGCCTGCACCAGACCGGCGCTCAGCGTGTGGCGGATTCGCCGTCCCTGGTGCAGCGTGGGTGTCCGGCTGAACTCCTGGCGTATCCGTTCCGCGACCTCGAATGCATCGGCGGCGGACGGCGCCTGGAACAGCATGGCGAATTCCTCGCCCCCGTAGCGTATGCAGGTGTCGTGGGAACGACTGTGACGCACCAGCATGTCGGCGATGTGCAGCAGCACGGCGTCCCCTGCCTCATGACCGAAGGTGTCGTTGATCTCCTTGAACCGGTCCAGATCGATCATCAGCATGAAGGCCGGCAGCCCGCTATGCGCATGCTTGTCGGCCAGGTCGCTGAAGGCTTCCGGCAGCGCGCGCCGGTTACCCAGCCCCGTCAGCGGATCCTGGCTGGCCAGGCGCAGGGCGCTGACCCGGTCCTTGTCCCAGCCTGCCAGGCGCTCGCCCAGGGCCACCATCAGCAGAAACGCCTCGAACAGGCTGCCCAGCTGCGTGTAGACCAGGGGCTGCATGCCCCACGACAGCAGGGTTGTGGAAGCGCTCAGCACGCCGGCGACCAGGCCGATACCGTAGCCCAGCCAGGCGACGACGTACCAGCGCGCATAGCGCAGGCCTTCCCGGTAGGCGTGAAGGCCGAGCAGCGACAGCAGCGACAGCACTGCCAGGGCCGCGTAGGAGAGATACAGCACAGGTTCATAGAACCCGAGAAAACGCAGCAGTATGCCGCCGGCCATGACCAGCTGAACCCCGAGCAGCACGCGGTCCACGACCGGCGTGCGCTGCGCGGTTCGCAGAAACCCGCGGGAAAACTGCAGCGCCGCGATGGAGAACAGCAGGTAGACGATGTGGAAACCTTCGTTGTGCCAGAACACCGAGGTCGGCCACAGGTACTGATAGGCATAGCCGTTGATGAGCGCCCACATGAGAATGGTGAGCAGCAGGAAGATGGCATAATGAACGTAGACCCGCTGTCGCAGCAGATAGGCACAGAGCAAGGCCACAGTGAGCAGCGTCAGCAGGATGCCGAAATAGGCGCCATGGAACAGGTTCTCCCGCTGTATCGCGCTCTGGAAGGCGTCGGCGTCCCAGAGATGGACATTCAGACTGACCGCATCGGCCTTCTGGTTGCGCAATTTCAGATAGACGTCCGTGTATTGCCCTGCCGGCGTCGAATGGCTGAACGCCAGCATGCGATAGTCGACCGGGCGACGGTGAAACGGGACGCGGTCGCTGAGGGCCCGCACGCGAAACACGTCGCCGGTATCGGCATAGTGGACGGTGAAGTTGTCCAGGTAGCTGGTTTCGTGATGCAGGATCCACCGCCTGGGCCGGTCGGAGCGACGGTTGTCCAGGCGCACCCGGATCCAGTAGGCATCGGCAGTGATGCCGCGATTGACGTCACCCGCTGTCAGCGGCGCAAACGTCCGGTTTCGCACCTCCTCGAGCGTCAGTTCGTCGCCGGCCTGCCGGAACTCCACCGGCGCACGCAACACGACGTGATCGAGCTCGGCAAGATCAATAGCCGGCTTGCCCGGCACCGGCAACGGCAGCAGGGCAAGCAGCAGAAAGACGAGAAGCGGCAGCGTGTTCTTGTTATGCAAATGCCAGATCCGGCCGGGGACAACCGGGGCCAGTCTATCCCGCTGTCGCGATCCAAGCTGCCAAGGACGTCACAACCATTGCGGCAAACCGGTCCTTCAGCCCTCCACCACGGCGAAAGCCAGCGCGTGATCGCCTTCATCGGACAGGGTGATCAGGCACCGCCTCCAGCCCTGCTTCCGCATCCATTCCGTCAGCCGCGGGCTGGTTTCCAGCAACGGCCTGCCCAGCGCGTCATGGACGATTTCCAGATCCTGAAACGACACGGTGGCGCCGATGCCGGTGCCCATGGCCTTGGCGACAGCCTCCTTGGCTGCAAAACGCTTGGCCAGGAACCGCGCCTGATGATTGCGCTGCCGCCAGTGCTCCATTTCGGTCCGGGTCAGCACCCGGCTGGCAAACCGTTCCCCGTGCCGCGCCAGCACCTCCGCGATGCGCGGGACCAGGACCAGGTCGGTTCCGATGCCGCCGATCATGCGGCAGCCTCGCGGATGAGGCGCTTCATCTCGCGAACCGCCGGACCAAGGCCGCTGAACACGGCCCGGGCCACGATGGCGTGACCGATATTCAGTTCATGGATACCCGGTAACGCCGCCACCGGCTGGACGTTATGGTAGTTCAGGCCATGGCCGGCGTTGACCCGCAGCCCCAGTGCCTGGCCGGCAGCGACCGCCCGGCGAATGCGGTCGAGTTCGCCCGCAGCCTCCGACTCGGTTCCGGCGTCGGCATAGGCGCCGGTATGGATTTCCACGTAAGGTGCGCCCACCGCACAGGCGGCATCCAGTTGCCGGCGTTCCGGGTCGATGAACAGCGAGACCTGGATGCCGGCGTCCCGCAGCCTGCCACAAGCCTCCCGTAGCCGATCAATCTGTCCCACCACGTCCAGGCCGCCCTCGGTGGTCAGTTCCTCCCGTCGTTCGGGAACCAGGCAACAGAAGGCGGGCTTCAGGCGGCAGGCGATGCCCAGCATTTCCTCGGTGACCGCCATCTCGAGATTCAGCCTGGTGGCAACGCTGCCAGCCAGGATCTCCACGTCACGGTCCTGGATATGGCGACGGTCTTCGCGCAGGTGCACGGTAATGCCATCGGCGCCAGCCAGCTCCGCCTCGAGCGCGGCCTGGACCGGGTCTGGAAAGCGCGTGCCGCGGGCCTGGCGCAGCGTGGCCACATGGTCCACATTGACGCCCAGCAGAATTCCGTGGGGAACGGTGTCTGGCATAGCTACCAACCTTGTCGAAATCAGTGGTTTCCATCCTGCTCCGGACGATTCAGCCGCCGGTAGAGTTCCCTGCTCTGCAACGGCTGCTGACCCAGATGGGGCGCCAGGGCAACGCGGGTAACCTGCAGGGCCTGGCGCAACAGCTCCGCAGCATCATCATCCCATCGTTCCAGGGCGAGCGCGGCAAGCGCCGCTCCGGACACGGCGCCCCGTGCCCGCCTGCCGGTCTCGACCGGGCCGATTTCCGGATCGTAGCGGTAGTACCTGTCCGCCGCGATGGCCGCCCCGCTATCGCCGGTCTGATCCAGCAGCAGCCCGTATCCCAGCACCTGGAGCAGGCGCTTCTCGAAGACACGCAAGGCCGGCGTCTCATCCGCCTCGTCGGCGAGCGCGTTCATCACCTGGCTATAAGCGATAAACAGTTCGGCGCTGGCATCCTGCCTGCGCAGCAAACGCAGCAGTATTTCGTTGACATAGAACCCACCAGCCAGTCGTTGCCTGCGCAGATGCAGCGCGGGACCCGCCGGCTCGGCCTGGGTCAGGGTCTGCAACTCACCCCGACCACGCCAGCCGACCAGCAGTGGCTGAAACGGCTCCAGCAGGCCACGCCAGCGGGAGCGTGCGCCCCTTGCGCCGCGGGCAACCACGCCGACACGGCCGTGCCTCGCAGTCAGCAGTTCCACGATCAGACTGGTGTCCCGGTAACTCCGGCGATGCAGCACGTAGGCTGCTTCAAGCTGGTCGTCGGGAGCGGCGGTCATCCAATTTGTGCTCCCCGGAGCGGATCAGCCTTCCTCGAATCCGAGACTGCGTAGTGCGCGTTCGTCATCGGACCAACCCTCGCGGACCTTAACCCAGAGTTCAAGGTACACCTTGCGGCCGAGCAACTGCTCGATCTGCAGCCTGGCTCGCTGGCCGATCTCCTTCAACTGCCGCCCGCCCTTGCCGATCACGATGGCTTTCTGGCCGTCACGCTCCACCAGGATGGCGGCGTGGATGTGGGCAACGCCCCGCTCGTTGCGGAAACGTTCGATCTCCACCGTGGTGGAATATGGCACTTCCTGGCCGAGCTGACGCATGAGCTGTTCCCGGACCAGCTCGGCGACCAGAAAACGTTCGCTGCGGTCCGTAACCTGATCCTCCGGATACAGGAACACATCGCTTTCCGGCAGCCGGCGGGCAATCTCGGGCTCCAGCGGATCGATATTAAGCCCCCGAGAAGCCGCGAGCGGAATAATCGCTTCGAACGGGTGTCGCTGGGACAGTTCCTGCAGGTAGGGAAGCAAGGCATCCTTGTCCTTCAGCAAGTCTACCTTGTTGACCACGGCAATGACGGGCAGGCCGGAGGCGCGGATGCGTTCCAGGACGAGTTCGTCGTCATCCGTCCACTTGAGCGCTTCAACGACAAAGAGCACCAGGTCCACACCCTGGATGGCAGCCACCGCGTTTCGGTTCAGCATGCGGTTCAACTGGCGCGCCTCCCGGGCGTGAATGCCGGGTGTGTCCACGTAGACGACCTGGTAGTCATCCCGCGTGCTGATGCCGATGATGCGATTACGGGTCGTCTGGGGCTTGCGGGAGACGATGCTGATCTTCATCCCAAGCAGGCGATTGAGCAACGTTGACTTGCCGACGTTGGGTCGTCCCGCGATGGCCACAAGGCCGCAGCGCAACGGCGCTGATTCCTGCTCAGTCATGCGTTTCGCTTCCCTCGCTGGCCTGCTGATTTCCGGTGAGTTTCTCCAGCATCGCCTTGGCCGCGACCTGCTCGGCGCGGCGACGGCTCCCGGCAGTGCCGGTGGTCATCTCGCCGAGATCCTGCAGATGGCATTCAACACTGAAGCATTGATTATGGGCTTTCCCGGTAACCTCGACGACCGAGTAGCTGGGCAGTCCCCGCTTGCTGGACTGGAGGAATTCCTGCAGCCGGGTCTTCGGGTCCTTCAGTTCGCTGGCCTCGGGCAGGTTTGCGAGACGGTCCCGGTAGAGCCGCAGGATCAGCGCCCGGCACTCGTCGTAACCACCATCCAGATAGACCGCGCCCAGGATGCTCTCGACCGCATCGGACAGGATGGAATCCCGGCGCCGGCCACCGCTCTTCAACTCACCGCTACCCAGCTTCAGCCACTGTCCCAGTTGCAATTGCCGGGCAATGTCGGCCAGCGATTCCTTGTTGACCAGGCTGGCGCGCAAGCGGCTCAGTGCCCCCTCGGAATCCGTTGGCCGGCGCAGGAAAAGCTCGGAGGCGATGACAAAATTGAGGATGCTGTCCCCGAGGAATTCCAGTCGCTCGTTGTTCCTGTCGCTCACACTGCGGTGCGTGAGCGCCTCCTCAAGCAGCTCCGGCTGGCCGAAACGGTAATCCAGTGCGTCGATGAGCGGCTGCCGGTCGGGATTCACCGTGGAATCACCGCCTCTTTCCGGAACTGAGCCACTGCATCGATATTGCCGATCATATGCACTCTGGCTTCGTACTCGATGACCACCTCAAGGCCTCCCCGAGTCTCGCTGAACTCGATATCAGACCGTCCCACCCGGTTGATGGCATTCACGTTCAGGCGCCGGGTGATCGCATCCCTGACGGCGTTGCGGTTCGCTCCGCGCATCTCCGGGTCTTCCGCAACACTGTTGAGTATGCTGCCCACTTCCATCGATTCCAGATAGACGGGAACCAGACGCATGGCCACCACGGCCCCCATCATCACCACCACCACCAGAACAAGGATTCCAATGGCTGATGCCCCTTCCTGCCTGCGGCTAATGTATGCGTTCACCGATTCTGCTCCAGTTGATTCGGTTATTCTCGCCATCCCAGCTCATCCATATCAGGAACGCACGGCCCACCAGCAGGTCCTCCGAAACGAACCCCCAGAGTCTGCTGTCGGCACTGCGGTCCCGGTTGTCCCCCACCATGAAATAATGGCCTTCGGGAACAGTGTACTGGGCATCCCGGACGGAGCGGCCCGGATAATGAAGAATCCGGTATTCCAGGTCGTTCATGTTTTCCGACAACATAAGACCGCCACCTTCCCGTCCTTCGGTATAGTCACTCAGTTCCACCTGCGGAACTGCCTCCCCGTTCACATACAAGACCTTGTCCCGGAAGGCAATGTGATCCCCGGGAAGACCGATTACGCGCTTGATGTAATCCTGCCGGGGGTCCCGCGGATACTTGAACACGGCCAGATCACCACGCCGCGGCTCGCCGTTGCCGAAGATCTGCTGGTTGGTAATGGGCAGGCGAATGCCATAGGCGGATTTGTTCACGAGGATGAAATCGCCGACCAGCAGCGTGGGAATCATGGAGCCGGAGGGGATCCGGAAGGGTTCGACCACAAACGAGCGCACGATCAGCACCACCAGCAGAACCGGGAACAGGGAGCGGGAAAGCTCCACCGCCCAGTTCTCCTTCTTCTCCGTTTCCGGGGGTTCGGAGCGCCGCCGGGTCAGCCTGGCAAACCCGACGACCAGCCCGGTGACCACGGTGGCGAGCACGAGCAGAACTTCGAAATCCAGCAGCATCGATCGATTCCTGTCAGCTGTTCTTGTTGTCCACCTGAAGGACGGAGAGGAAGGCTTCCTGCGGAATTTCCACCCGGCCGACCTGCTTCATCCGTTTCTTCCCGGCCTTCTGCTTCTCGAGCAGCTTGCGCTTCCGGGAGATATCGCCGCCGTAACACTTGGCGGTGACGTTCTTGCGCATCGCCTTGACCGTGGATCGCGCCACGATCTGATTGCCAATCGCAGCCTGTATGGCGACCTCGAACATCTGCCGGGGAATGATCTCCTTGAGTCTCTCCGTCAGGTCGCGGCCGCGTCGCTGTGACTCCTCGCGATGGATGATCACCGCCAGCGCATCCACCTTGTCACCGTTGATCAGCACATCCAGACGAACGAGGTTGGCCTGCTGGAAGCGCTTGAACTCGTAATCGAAGGAGGCGAAGCCCCGGCTTGCGGACTTCAGGCGGTCGAAGAAGTCCAGCACCACCTCACTCATCGGCAATTCGTAGGTCAGCGAGATCTGGTTGCCGACAAACTGCATGTCCTTCTGTTCACCGCGCTTTTCCTCGCAGAGTGCGATGACGTTGCCGACATATTCCTGGGGAACCAGGATATTGGCCTGAATGATTGGTTCCCGGATCGCCTCGATCTGGTTCATCGGCGGCAACGAGGAAGGATTACTGATGCTGAGCAGCTCGCCCGAGGTGGTTTCCACCTCGTAGACTACCGTTGGCGCCGTGGTGATCAGGTCCAGGTCATACTCACGCTCCAGGCGCTCCTGCACGATTTCCATGTGCAGCATGCCGAGGAAGCCGCACCGGAAACCGAAGCCGAGCGCCTGGGAGTTCTCCGGCTCGTACTGCAGGGACGCGTCGTTGAGGCGAAGCTTGGACAGGGCATCGCGAAACCCCTCGTAATCGTCCGAGCTGACCGGGAACATGCCGGCAAAAACCCGCGGCTGAACCACCTTGAACCCGGGGACCCGCTCCTCGCAGGGCTGCTGCGGATGGGTCAGGGTATCCCCGACCGGTGCGCCGTCAATGTCCTTGATACCGGCGACCACGAACCCGACCTCGCCGGTCTCCAGCGCATCCAGCGGCGTCTTCTTGGGATTGAACACGCCCAGCTGGTCCACCTGGAACTGCCGCTTGGTCGACCAGACCTGGATCTTGTCGCCCTTGCTCAGCCGGCCGTCGAAGACCCGGACCAGACACACCACGCCCAGGTAGTTGTCGAACCAGGAATCCATGATCAGCGCCTTCAGCGGCGCATCGGGGTTGCCTTTCGGCGCCGGAATGCGCTGCACCAGCGCTTCCAGCAGGTCATCCACACCCTGCCCCGTTTTCGCGCTGATCATCAGCACGTCCTCGGTATCCAGGCCGATGATCTCCTCGATCTGCTGGTTCACACGATCAGGGTCGGCGGAAGGCAGGTCGATCTTGTTCAGCACCGGCAGGATCTCCAGTCCCTGGTCCACCGCGGTGTAGCAGTTTGCAACGCTCTGCGCCTCCACGCCCTGGGACGCATCAACCACCAGTAGCGCGCCCTCGCAGGCAGCAAGCGAGCGCGACACCTCATAGGAGAAGTCCACATGCCCGGGGGTATCGATGATGTTCAACTGGTAGGTCTGGCCGTCCCGTGCCTGGTAGCGCAGCGCCACGCTCTGGGCCTTGATGGTAATGCCGCGTTCCCGCTCCAGATCCATCGAATCCAGGACCTGCTCCGCCATTTCGCGCTCCGTCAGGGCCCCGCATTTTTCGATGAGACGATCCGCCAGGGTGGACTTGCCATGGTCGATGTGGGCGATGATGGAGAAATTGCGTATGCGGTTCATAGGTACCCGTTACTGCCAAGGGGATGCGCGACCCAAACATAAAAAACGTGCCCTCTCGGGGCACGTTTTCAGAAACCGTGGGCCCGAGGCCAGGACCTCGGGCCCGTATTCTACCGACTTCGGGAAGCGGTAATCCAATCGCGGTGGAATTCGCTCAGTTTTCCTCGGGCAGGCGAATGCCGATATAGCGCGGACTGCCGCCCCTGTTCACCAGCATCGGCACCCAGCGACCGCGCGGCATTTCCTCCACGACGCCGGCCAGGTCTTCCATGCTGCCGATCTGCTGCTGGTTGAGCATCAGGATGACGTCGTTCCGCTGCACGCCGGCCGCTGCGGCGGGGCCTTCGCCGACCCGCTCCACCACCAGGGCCGGACGATCCAGCCCGAGCTCCTGGCGCTGCTCGTCGGTCAGCGGCCGCAGCCGCATGCCCAGCAGTTCCTCGCGCTCGGGCTCGGCTTCCGGGGCACGTTCACGCGGCTGGCGTTGTGCCTGCTCCTCTTCCGGCAGTTCACCCAGGACCACGTTCACCTGCTGTTCCTCGCTATCCCGGATGATGTCCAGCGTGATCTCCGTGTCCACCCGGGTGCGACCGACCATGGGAGGCAGCGCCGACGAGGTGCCGATTTCGCGACCTTCGAAGCGGATGATCACGTCACCCACCTGCAGGCCGGCCTCCTCCGCCGGGCTGCCCTCGACCACCTGGGCGACCAGGGCGCCATAGGGGCGATCCATGCCGAAGGACTCGGCCAGATCGCGGTTCACGTCCTGGATCAGTACACCGAGCCAGCCCCGGGCCACGCGACCGGTGGTCTGGATCTGGTCGACCACGTCCATTGCCAGCTCGATGGGGATGGCGAAGGACAGCCCCATGAAGCCGCCGGTCCGGCTGTAGATGTGGGAGTTGATACCCACCACTTCACCGTCGAGGTTGAACAGCGGTCCGCCGGAGTTGCCGGGGTTGATGGCCACGTCCGTCTGAATGAACGGCACATAGTTGTCTTGCGGCAGGCTGCGCTGCTTGGCGCTGACGATGCCGGCTGTGGCGGAGTGCTCGAAGCCGAACGGGGATCCGATCGCCAGCACCCACTCACCCACCTCAAGATCGGTCGAGCTGCCGATGTTGACCACCGGCAGGCCCTCTGCGTCGATCTTCAGCAACGCCACGTCGCTACGGCGGTCATGCCCCACCAGCTCGGCCACGAACTGGCGACGATCCCGCAGGCGCACGACGACCTCGTCCGCATTCTCCACCACGTGATAGTTGGTGAGCACGTAGCCGTCATCGCTGATGATGAAGCCGGAGCCCAGCGACTGACCGTCGAACGGTCCCCTCGGGGGACCTTCCCCTTCAGGGCCGCCCCGGAAGCGCTCGAAGAAATCCCGGAACGGGTGGTCCTCGGGCAGATCGGGAATATCCATGCCGCCACGCCCCCGGCTGTCACGGGACTGCGAGGTGCTGATGTTGACCACCGCAGGCGTGTTGTCGTTGACCAGCCCGGTGAACGAAGGCAGGTTTCTCGCCTGAAGGCTTCCGGCCGCCAGGCTGAAAGCCAGAAACAGGATAGTCATTGCCCCGGGGATTAGAACTCTACGTCTCATGTGTCGACCTCTCCGCCTGTGTCGCAGTCTCCGGTTGACGCCCGCCAACCTGATCGGTTGCGTGCCCCAGTCCCAGAGGACCGTATTTATTCCGCCACGTTCCCGCATGGTGACACACGGGGATGAAAACGCGGGTCCTCCGCCATGTGCCGCGCGCAGTTCCGGGCCCACCCCAGGCCGGCCGCCAGACAGGCGAACCCCGCTACCACGGCGCCCACCTCTCCTGCCAGGGCAGCCCCCGCCGAAGCACCGATGAGCAGCCCGGCCAGCGGAAGACCGTACACCAGGGCAGAGCCACTCAGCAGAGCTCTCTCATCCATTTCCAGGGTGACCACATCGCCGTTTCGCAGGGGCCCGCCGGACCGGATCTTCAGTTGTCGCCGGCGCTGCCCGAAAAAACGATCCAGCGCGGCGGTACCACAGGCCGACCTGGCCGCGCAGCCCGAGCACACCGTATGCCGCCGGGTATCGATCAGCACGCCGTGCTCATCCGATGAAAGCACGGTACCGGGCTGCCGCATCATGGTGTATTTCTCCGCTGCATGCCTCCCAGTATGCGTTCCACTGTCGCCCGTGGGACCTCTCCGACCACGGTGATGTGGTACTCGCCATGTTCCTGTCCGGCCATCCGGGTATTGCCGCGCTCTGCAAACCCTTCCAGGCCGTTTTCCCCCCCGGTCGTGATGTAGACCGACACCGCGCCCAGGCCATCACCGTACAGGTAATGCTGGACGGTCTCCTGGGAACCGGGCGGACTTCGCAGATGTGCCGAAAGCAGGCGATAACCGGGGGGCAGGTCGGCGGCCTGCCAATCCTGCCGGGATTCATTCAAGGTCTCCACGGCGGATTCCACTTTGCGGAACCCGCTGGAATCGATGGTGTAGTCGATGCTTTGTCCCGCCTTGTCCCGGTCCAGTTCCAGACTGACGAACATGAAATGTTCGAGCAGCTCCTGGTCGGCATTTCGGCACTGGGAGCGCAGCAGCAGACCGGTTTCCCGGTCCAGCCACAGCTTGTAGGCATACCGATAGTCGTCGCGGGGGGCGATCTCGACCACCCGGGCGTCACGCCCTGCCACGCGGTCGGCCCCATTGACGCGCAAGTTGTACCATTGCGGCAGGGAGCGTATCTGGTCCCGGGTCAACTCGGTCAGCCGACGTTGTCCCTCGCTCTGGTCGACGATCAGCATGCGCTCCTGCGGCAGCAGCCAGCTTACCCTGGATGCATCACGCAGCATTTCCCGATGCTGGCCGGTCAAGGTGACGATACGTTCGCGCTGCTGGTCGCCGATACGGACCACTTCCATGGCATCCAGCGAGTGGGTATCGCCATAGACCAGGGTGCCTGTGAAAACCACGGAACCGGCGGCATCCACCATTTTCTTCAACAGGGCCTGGGCAACCGGCTCGCTTTCGTCCGCCGACGCAACCCCGACCAGCAGCGCGGTGAGGACAACGCTGTGCAGGAACACGCGTCGCATCACAGGCTATTGCTCTGCCGAACCATGCCCGGTAATGCGCACATGACGGGGCATGATGCCCACCTGATGCGTACCGGATTGCTCGCCGTGACTGATTGCGTAGCCGTTGAGGCGTGCCTGCACGTCCGGATCCAGCCTGTCCCAGCGGATGTTGTCGCTGGAGACGGTCTGAACACCCGTGCCTGAGGAGGAGAAGCTGGAACTGGCAACCGTCGTTGGCTGAACGTTCGGGTCCGGGGCTTCACTGCCGGGCCAGATCACCACGGCAAGCATGGCCACCGACGCGGCAATGGCCAAGCCGGCTACCGGTCGCGTCAAGCGTTGTATGGGGGTGCGACGCGCCACAGCGGCAATGCTGCCGCGGTGGGCAGGTTCCTGCTTGAGCAACTCGGCAACGCGGTCAGCGACCTGGTCACCGATAGCCATTCGGTCAGGCAGGTTTCTGTGCAGCGCGTCCCGAATCAATGCGTAACGCTGGAGACACCGTCCGATCGCCGGGTCGTCTTCCGCTTGCCTGATCAACCGATCGAATTCAGCCTGGCTCAACTCGTCATCGGCCAGGGCCGACACCTGTTCATCATACGCTCGCGTCATGGATCCACCTGTCCTATCTGCTCTCAAGCAACGGTCGCAATCGCTTCTCGATGGCCTCCCGTGCCCGGAAGATGCGGGAACGCACCGTTCCGACCGGGCATTCCATGGCCTGTGCGATTTCCTCGTAACTGAGACCGTCCAGTTCCCGTAAAGTTATTGCTGTTCTGAGATCGTCCGGCAGCGATTCGATCGCATCGAATACGGTCCGTTCGACTTCATCGCGATGCACCAGTCCTTCCGGGGTATCGGTCTCCCTCAGAGAACTGTCACCCACATATTGTTCCGCATCCTGTGCGTCGATGTCCGAACCGGGCGGACGCCGTCCCTGCGCAACCAGATAATTCTTGGCGGTATTGGCGCCGATTCGATAGATCCACGTGTAGAAACTGCTGTCTCCGCGGAAGTTGGGTAGCGCCCGATACGCCTTGATGAACGTTTCCTGGGCGACATCCTGCGCCTCGCTGGGGTCACTGACGTAGCGGGAGATCATCTTGATCAGCTTGTGCTGGTACTTGCGCACGAGCAGGTCGAAGGCAGCCTTCTCTCCAGCCTGCACGCGGTTGACCAACTCCTGATCAGTCACCTGACCGGTCATTCAGCCCGCCCTTTTCTGGTTCGGGCTGCATCCGCCTTTGCGCGATAGACATTGATGAGCATGGATAGTTCGCACGCGATACCGGTTTATGATTAGATAGGGCGCTGTTCCGGGATGCGGTGTTCCCCGGCCCTTCCATGGCCATTGGCCATTCCGGGGCTGGCGGATCCAGACACGGCCGAAGACGCGTCCCGAGAGTAGCCGATTGCTCCGTACGGCTGCAAGCCGGAAGCGTTCCATGCCTGGCGTTTCCCAAGGCCGTCAATGGCAATGACGAAGCATGACCGATGCTGGGCTCGAGGTGATGGCGGCAAGGTGAACTACGACGTACTCATTATAGGCACCGGAGCTGCAGGGCTGACCCTGGCGCTCCGCCTTCCGGACACACTTCGCATTGCCGTGGTTTCAAAGGGTCCGATGAACGAGGGCTCCAGCCTGTACGCCCAGGGCGGCATCTCGGCGGTACTGGAGGAAACCGACTCCGTCGACTCCCACGTCACCGACACCCTGGACGCCGGTGCCGGGCTGAGCGAACCCGACGCCGTCCGCTTCGTGACCGAACGCGCCGCCGATTGCATTCACTGGCTGATCAATCTCCAGGTGCCCTTCTCCACCCTGCAGAAGTCCGACGGGACCACCGCACTGCACCTCCACCAGGAGGGCGGCCATAGCCATCGCCGCATCGTGCACGCCGCGGACGCCACCGGCCGCGCCGTGGAAACCACGCTGGAGGGGCTGGTCAGAGCACGACGGAACATCCAGATACTGGAACACCACGTGGCGGTGGACCTGATTACCGATCGCCTGCTGGGCGCCGAAGGCAGCCGCTGTTATGGTGCCTATCTGCTGGACAGCCGGGCCGAGCGTGTCCTGGCCATATCCGCCCGGAAGACAGTGCTCGCCACCGGCGGTGCCAGCAAGGTCTACCTGTATACCAGCAATCCTGACGGCGCCACCGGTGACGGAATAGCCATGGCCTGGCGGGCGGGCTGCCGCGTGGCCAATATGGAGTTCAACCAGTTCCATCCCACCTGCCTCTATCATCCCAGGGCCAAGAGTTTCCTGATCAGTGAGGCAGTGCGCGGCGAAGGGGGCATCCTGCGCCTGCCGGACGGCTCCCGCTTCATGGACCGGTTCGATCCGCGCGGCGAGCTGGCCCCCCGGGACATCGTCGCCCGGGCGATCGACCACGAAATGAAACGGCTGGGCGCGGATTGCCTGTATCTGGATATCAGTCACCGGGATCCGGCCTTTATCCGCGAGCATTTCCCGACCATTTTCCAACGCTGCCTGGACTACGGCATCGACATGACACGGGAGCCGATCCCGGTGGTGCCGGCCGCGCATTACACCTGTGGGGGCATCGTGGTCGACCGACACGGTCACACCGACGTGCCCGGCCTCTACGCCATCGGGGAGTGCACCTACACCGGTCTGCACGGGGCCAACCGGCTGGCCAGCAACAGCCTGCTTGAGTGCATCGTCTACGGAACCGCAGCAGCGGACCATATTGTCTCCAGCCTGGACCCGGTGCCGACGCCGCAGGCCGTGCCCCCCTGGGACGACAGCCGGGTCACCGACTCGGACGAGCAAGTGGTGGTCTCGCACAACTGGGACGAGTTGCGTCGTTTCATGTGGGACTATGTAGGGATCGTCCGGACCAACAAGCGCCTGGAAAGGGCATTACGGCGCGTGGCCCTGCTGCAGACCGAAATCCATGACTACTACGGGAACTTCCGCATCAACGCGGACCTGATCGAGTTGCGCAACCTGGCCATGGTTGCCGAACTGATGATCCGTTGTGCGCGGGCGCGCAGGGAGAGTCGCGGCCTTCACTACTCGCTGGATTATCCCGAACAGCGGGGTACCGATGGTGCCCCGACCATTCTCACCCCCGGTCAGCCGGATCCCGTCGTCCCCGTCCCCTGAAACGCCAGTTGTCTCAGCCAGCGACGCAAGGCCCGATGTACGCCGCGCGGCACGGCGTCATGCCAGACCAGGATCACCCTTCCCGGAAGCCGTGCTCCCGGCGGTCGCGCCCAGATGGCGATCAACCACGGATGGCACCACCAGTCGTGCAGGAACAGAACCTCGATGCGGCCATAGAAATGAACTTCAAGCTTCTGTTTTTCCGGAAAGACATGGATTTCCTTCGGCCGGGATCCAAGGTGTCGGCGCAGCTCGAGCATCAACGGCATGGCAAGCAGGATGACGAACCACCAGGGTATCATCCGCTGCACGATTCCGAGCAGGATAACGGCGAGCGACAGTGCGCAAGCCCCCAGTGACAGCCAGCGGGCTGTCGGGGATGCGTCCAACTCAAGCGGTATAGCGGTCGCGGATCCGTGCCACCAGGCGTTCCAGCTCTGCATCGTCCGGCACCTCTCCCTGGTAGAACCAGCCGAACAGTTGATCGTCCTGACAATCCAGCAGACGGTCGAAGGCCGTCCGCCCGGCGTCATCCAGTTCGCTGTAGCCGCTCTCCAGGAACCGCTCCAGCAGCAGATCCAGCTCCCGCATTCCGCGCCTGCAGCGCCAGCGTAACCGCGACAGCTCGCTCATGGCTCCAACACCCCGGAGAAATCGACGACCGAGGGCCGTCGGGAAGACCGGGATGGCCGCCAGGCGGCCATCCCGCCGCCGTATCAGGTCCGGCGCTCGAGCATCAGCTTCTTGATCTCGCCGATGGCCTTGGCCGGATTCAGCCCCTTCGGACAGGTCTTGGTGCAGTTCATGATCGTGTGGCAGCGGTACAGCTTGAACGGATCTTCCAGGTCATCCAGCCGCTCGCCGGTGTTCTCGTCCCGGCTGTCCACGATCCAGCGATAGGCCTGCAGCAGGATGGCCGGCCCCAGGTAGCGGTCGCCGTTCCACCAGTAGCTTGGGCAGGACGTGGTGCAGCACGCGCACAGAATACACTCGTACAAGCCGTCCAGCTTGGAGCGGTCTTCCTTGCTCTGCAGCCGTTCCTGATCCGGCGGAGCCGGTGTCTGTGTCTGCATCCAGGGCTTGATCGACGCGTAC
This sequence comes from Ectothiorhodospiraceae bacterium, assembly GCA_050485425.1. Lineage (GTDB taxonomy): Bacteria > Pseudomonadota > Gammaproteobacteria > Nitrococcales > Aquisalimonadaceae > LSCE01. The sequence continues at coordinate 60,066 of JBJHBJ010000003.1, forward strand.
TGGGCATAGAAGTGCGTCAGATCCGGCACCAGGTCCTTGACCACCGGCATGTGCGGCAGGGGGTAGACGCGCACGTCGCCGTTGACCTCGTCGCAGGCCTTGGTGCAGGCCAGCGTATTGGTGCCATCGATGTTCATCGCGCAGGAGCCGCAGATGCCTTCACGGCAGGAGCGGCGGAAGGTCAAGGACGGATCCACCTCGTTCTTGATCTTGATCAGCGCGTCGAGCACCATCGGCCCGCATTCGTCCATGTCCACCTCGTAGGTGTCCATGCGCGGGTTCTGTCCATCATCGGGATTCCAGCGGTAGACCCGGAACCGCTTGATGTTCTTCGACCCTTCTGCGGCCGACCAGGACTTGCCCTCGCCGATCTTGGAGTTCGCTGGAAGCTTGAACTGAGCCATGGGGTTTGAACCTCGTCGCTGTTAGCGCCTGTTAGTAGACACGTGCCTTGGGCGGGAACACGTCGACCTCATCGGTCAGCGTGGTCATGTGCACCGGCCGGTAATCCAGGCGCGTCTGCCCCTTCTCGTCCATCCAGGACAGCGTATGTTTCATCCACTTGTCGTCGTCACGCTCGGTGTAGTCCTCGCGTGCGTGCGCACCGCGGGATTCCTGGCGATTCGACGCCGAGTTGATCGTGGTGACCGCGCAGCCCAGCAGGTTGTCCAGCTCCAGCGTCTCGATCAGGTCGGAGTTCCACACCAGTGAGCGGTCGGACACGGACACGTCCTCGAACGAAGCGAAGACCTCCTGCATTTTCCTGCTGCCCTCGTCCAGCGTATCGCCGGTACGGAAGACGGCGGCGAAGTTCTGCATGGTCTTCTGCATATCGAGGCGGATATCCGCGGTCTTGCGGCTGCCCTTGGCATTGCGGAGCTTGTCCAGCCGGCCCAGCGCCAGATCCGCCGAATCCTCCGGCAGTGGCTTGTGGTTCGCGCCGGCCTCCTTGACCAGTTCCGCTGCGCGGTGGGCAGCAGCGCGTCCGAACACCACCAGGTCGAGCAGGGAGTTGGACCCCAGGCGGTTGGCGCCGTGCACGGAGACACAGGCGGCTTCGCCAATGGCCATCAGGCCGGGAACCACATGATCAGGGTTGCCGTCCTTGAGCGTGACCACCTCGCCCTTGTAGTTGGTTGGAATGCCGCCCATGTTGTAGTGCACCGTGGGCAGCACCGGAATCGGCGCCTTGGTCACGTCCACGCCGGCAAAGATGCGTGCGGTCTCCGCGATGCCCGGCAGCCGCTCGTTGATGACGTCGGCGCCCAGGTGTTCCAGGTGCAGGAAGATGTGATCCTTCTCCGGTCCGACCCCGCGGCCCTCGCGGATCTCGATGGTCATCGAGCGACTGACGACGTCGCGCGAGGCCAGGTCCTTGGCATTCGGTGCATAGCGCTCCATGAAGCGCTCGCCCCCGGAATTGGTCAGGTAGCCGCCCTCGCCGCGCACGCCCTCGGTGATCAGGCAGCCCGCACCGTACACGCCTGTGGGGTGAAACTGAACGAACTCCATGTCCTGCAGCGGCAGGCCCGCGCGCAGCACCATGCCGTTGCCGTCGCCGGTGCAGGTGTGGGCCGAAGTGCAGGAGAAATAGGATCGGCCGTAGCCGCCGGTGGCCAGCACCGTCTCGTGGGCACGGAAGCGATGAATGGTGCCGTCCATCATGTTCAGCGCGATCACGCCGCGGCAGGCGCCGTCCTGGTCCATGATCAGGTCCAGCGCGAAGTACTCGATGAAGAACTCCGCCTCGTGCTTCAGCGCCTGCTGGTACAGCGTGTGGAGAATGGCGTGCCCGGTACGGTCGGCGGCCGCACAGGTTCGCTGGGCGGTGCCTTCGCCGTAGCGGGTGGTCATGCCCCCGAACGGGCGCTGGTAGATCTTGCCCTCCTCGGTCCGGGAGAACGGCACGCCGTAGTGTTCCAGCTCGATGATGGCCGGGATGGCTTCGCGGCACATGTATTCGATGGCGTCCTGGTCGCCGAGCCAGTCCGATCCCTTGATGGTGTCGTACATGTGCCAGCGCCAGTCGTCCTCCCCCATATTGCCCAGCGCCGCGGATACGCCGCCCTGTGCGGCCACAGTATGGCTGCGGGTGGGGAAGACCTTGGTCAGACAGGCGGTCTTGAGCCCTTGCTGCGCCATGCCGAAGGTGGCGCGCAGACCGGCGCCGCCGGCGCCGACGACGACAACGTCGTAAGTGTGATCAATGATCTCGTAGCTAGACATTCAGCTAGCCTCCAAAGGCAATGCGAAGCACGGCGAAAATGCCCACCAGGGCCAGGAGCGCCGCAAGGAATTTGACCAGGAGCAGCGCTGCAAGCTGCACGCCCTTGGCCGACACGTAGTCCTCTATCACCACCTGCATACCCAGCTGCGCGTGGTGAAAGGTCATCGCGATCAGCAGGATCAGCAGCACCGCAGGCAACGGCGAGCCGATCCATGCGCGAACGGTGGCGTAGTCCGCACCCGCATAGCTGGCGATACTGAAGGCGAACCAGATGGTCAGCGGGATCAGCGCCACCGCGGTCACGCGCTGGATCCACCAGTGATGCACGCCGTCCTTCGCGGAACCAAGGCCCCGCGCGATCTTGATCGGAGTTCTGAACGCCATCATGCACCTCCCGCCGCATAGGCAATGATCCATACCAGCACGGTCAGCGCGGCTGAAACCCCGATCGCCGCGTATCCGGAGGTGTAGGCCGTACTGAGCTCGAAACCCTTGCCCGCATCCCAGAAAAGGTGACGGATGCCGTTACAGAGGTGGTAGAACAGGGCGTAGGTGAACAGGAACAGGATCAGTTGGCCGAGGAAGCTGCCCAGCACACCCTGCGCTTGTGCGTACTGTTCCGGCCCGGCGGCGGCGGCCGTGAGCCAGTAGATGAGCAGCAGGGTCCCCACGCTCAGCGCCACGCCGCTGATGCGGTGCATGATCGAGGTAATCGAGGTGAGCTGGGGCTTGTAGACCTGCAAATGGGGGGAAAGCGGACGATTCTGGGTCTGCATGAGATGACTTGCTCCGCTGGAATCACGTGGTCGTCAGGCGCCGATAAACTAAACCGACTCACCCCGTGATGCAAGCCGCGGCGTGGCCGCCAGGCGACAGCTCCCCCCGTGAAGAGCGTACAACTCCATGCCTGCAGGCATGCCGTAAGCGCCAATTCTCGAAGAGGTTTCCTGCCGCTGAACGGCTCAGAAATCGGTGCAGCGGCCGTTCTTTTCCCAGTCACCGTAGCGGGTGGGTTCGGGCCCTTCCTGGCCGCCGATTTCCTTCGGCCAGGTTTCCGGCTGGCCGGATTTCATCGCCCCCTTGCGCCTGACGTTGTCCGGCTGCGGGCGGTCTGCCCGGTTCTCGTTATCGCTCATGGCCCTGTGCTCCGTCATAACGGTACTCTCGCCTGTGGCCTCCATTGCGTCCGGCGGTTCCGGCCGATGCACCAGAGGCAGCTTGATCAATGACAAGCCGTGCAGTATGCCATAGCATGCCGCATGTCCGGCCATCGAGAACGCTTCGCGGAGGAACCATGCACGTGGACTGGAACACGCTGCTGGCGGACAGCCAGGCCAGCTTCGACGACAACGGCCAACTCGCGCACTTCGGGGACCCGCAGGCAGAGGTGCAGGCGCTGCTGGGTGATGGCGGCATCGCGCCGTTGCCGGCGACCGGCATCATCCAGGTGACCGGTGCCGACGCGGCCGCCTTTCTCCAGGCCCAGCTCAGTCAGGCAGTAGACAGCATGCCCAGCGGCAGCACCCGGCTGGCAGGCTACTGCAATCCGAAAGGCCGCTTGTTTGCGGTGCTCCAGGCGGTCCGCATGGACGGCGGTTACCTGCTGCTCACCGAGCGCCCGCTGACGGAAACCCTGCTCAGGCGCATGCGGATGTTCGTGTTGCGCTCCAAGGTCGAGCTGCACGATGTCTCGGATGGCTGGGCGGTGTTCGGCCTGCGCGGCGAGAACGCTCAGGAGGCGCTCACCGAGATCACTGGCAGCCGGACCGACGAGGACGGACTGGCCCATCGCTCGGGCGACCTGATCACCCTGCAGCTCTCCCGGGGCGACGGCCGCAGCCTGATCCTCGTTCCGGCAGATGAGGCGGGCGCGTTCTGGCAGAACATGCGCAGGAGCCAGCGGCCCTGCGGCCCGGATGCCTGGCGCCTGCTGGCCATACGCGCCGGCGATCCGGCCGTGTTCCCGGAAACCGTGGAGCAGTTCGTACCCCAGCAGATCAACCTGGAACTGGTCGACGGCGTCAGTTTCAAGAAAGGATGTTATCCCGGCCAGGAGGTGGTCGCCCGCATGCACTATCTGGGCAAGCCGAGCCGGCGCATGTACCGGCTCGCCGCATCGACGGGTGATGCGGTACCGGCACCCGGCAGCCGTGTCACCACGGCTGATGGCAAGCATGCCGGGGATGTCGTGGTCGCCGCTCCCGGACCTGAGAGCATCGAGCTTCTGGCAGCGCTGCGCAGCGAACACCGCGGCCGTCAGGATCTGGATGTGAACGGTCTGAAGCTCGGGTTTGCGGACCTGCCGTATGCCGTTGACGACGCGGACAACCCACCGGATCAACCGTAGAGTCCGCATCGCCACACACTGAGCGCCCGGCGATGGGAACAGCTGCTGCCCTGCCTCCCTACACCTCCGGGCGCATGGCGGGGAACAGCAACACGTCCCGGATGGAGGCCTGGTCCGCGTACAGCATCACCAGCCGGTCGATACCGATCCCCTCTCCCGCGGTCGGCGGCAACCCATATTCCAGGGCACGGATGAAGTCGGCATCGTAGTGCATGGCCTCGTCATCCCCCGCCTCCTTCTCTTCGGCCTGGCGGCGGAAGCGTGCCGCCTGATCCTCGGCATCGTTCAGTTCGGAGAAGCCGTTGGCAATCTCGCGGCCGCCGATGAACAGTTCGAAGCGGTCGGTAACGAAGGGATCGTGGTCCGACGGGCGCGCCAGGGGCGAGACTTCCACCGGGTATTCGGTAATGAACGTGGGCTGACGGAGCTTGTGCTCCACGGTCTGCTCGAACAGCTCGAGTTGCAGCTTACCCGGACCGTCGCCCTCCCGCACGGCACCACCCAGCGACGCCACCAGCTCCCGCAGACGCTGGACGCTGTCCAGATCCGGGTCGGTGATGTCCGGATTGTGCTCCAGGATCGCCTGCCTGACGGTTTTCCTGGCAAAGGGCTGGCCCAGATCGTAGTGCTCGCCCTGGTAGTCCAGCACCGACCCCCGCTTCAACTGCTGCGCCAGTTCCCGCAACAGTTCTTCCGTGAGGTCCATCAGGTCATGATAGTCTGCGTAGGCCTGATAGAATTCCAGCATGGTGAACTCGGGATTGTGCCGCGTGGACACCCCCTCGTTGCGGAAATTCCGGTTGATCTCGTAGACCCTGTCGAACCCGCCGACCACCAGGCGCTTCAGGTACAGCTCCGGCGCCACCCGCAGATAGAGCGGCATGTCCAGCGCGTTGTGATGCGTAACGAACGGCCGCGCCGTGGCACCGCCGGGGATGGCCTGCATCATCGGCGTTTCCACTTCCAGGAAGCGCCGGCGGTTGAAGAAATCACGCATCGCCTGAATCAGCCGGCTGCGCAGCACGAAAACATCGCGCACCTCCGGGTTCACGATCAGGTCGACATAGCGTTGCCGGTAGCGGGCCTCCTGGTCGGTGAGGCCATGGTATTTCTCGGGCAGCGGCCGCAGCGACTTGGTCAGCAGGCGGATGTCGTCGCACTTCACTGACAGTTCACCCTTCTGGGTGCGGAACAGCACGCCCTCGGCACCCACGATATCGCCGACATCCCAGGTCTTGAAGGCGTTGTACCGCCCTTCCGGCAGGTCGTCCCGGCTCAGGAACAGCTGTATGCGGCCACTCATGTCCTGCAGATGCGTGAAACTGGCCTTGCCCATCACGCGCTTGGCCATCATGCGGCCGGCCACTCGCACCCGGATGCCGGCCTGCTCCAGTTGCTCGTTGCTATGCCCGGCGTAATCCCGCTGGAGGTCGCCGGCATCGCTGTCGCGCCGGAAATCATTGGGGAACGGTTGCCCCCGCTCCCGCAGCGCGGCGAGCTTGTCCCGTCGCTGGGCGATGAGCTTGTTCTCGTCGGTATCCTGCACCTTGTCGTTCATGCCTGCCTTCGCTGCTGTCACAGGCCCGCCTTCAGGCTGGCCTCGATGAACCGATCCAGGTCGCCGTCCAGCACGGCCTGGGTGTTGCCGATTTCAACACCTGTCCGCAAATCCTTGATTCTGCTCTGGTCGAGCACATAGGAACGGATCTGGCTGCCCCAGCCGATGTCGGCCTTTTCGTCCTCCGCCGCCTCGGCCGCCTGCCGCCGCTTCTGCATCTCCAGTTCATAGAGCTTGGCGCGCAACTGATTCATGGCCGTGGCCCGGTTCTTGTGCTGGGAGCGGTCGTTCTGGCACTGGACCACGGTGTTCGTGGGCAAATGGGTGATGCGAACAGCGGACTCGGTCCGGTTGACGTGCTGTCCGCCGGCACCGCTGGCCCGGTAGACGTCCACTCGCAGATCGGCCGGATTGATCTCAATGTCCACCGTATCGTCAATCTCCGGCGAGACGAAAACGGCGGCAAACGAAGTGTGGCGGCGGTTGCCGGAGTCGAACGGCGACTTCCGCACCAGCCGGTGCACCCCGGTTTCGGTCCGCAGCCAGCCGTAGGCGTATTCGCCCTCGAAACGTATCGTGGCGCTCTTGATGCCGGCCACTTCCCCGGCGGAGACTTCAATCAGTTCCGTCTTGAATCCGCGACGTTCGCCCCAGCGCAGGTACATGCGCAGCAGCATCTCGGCCCAGTCCTGTGCCTCGGTACCGCCGGAACCGGCCTGGATGTCGACGAACGCATTCTGGCCGTCCATCTCGCCGGAGAACATTCGCCGGAACTCCAGCCCTTCCAGTTGACGCTGGTAGGCTTCCAGGTCGCCGACGACGGCATTCACGGTGTCCTCGTCGTCCTCGGCACTGGCCAGCTCCAGTAATTCGTCCACGTCGGCCAGCCCGGACGTCAGCGCCTCCAGCTCCCCGGTCACCCCTTCCAGTTGGGAGCGCTCCCGGTTCAGCGCCTGGGCTTCGTCCGGCTTGTTCCAGATGTCCGGATCCTCGAGGATCCGCAGCACCTCCTCCAGTCGCTCCTTCTTGCCGGCATAGTCAAAGATACCCCCTAAGCGCTTCGACGCGCTCACGAAGATCCTGAGCCTGGTTGAGCAACGGATTGATTTCCATGTTCGTTCCTGTGTATCGAAATCGGCGGCCGGGAAAGGCGGCGATGGTACTACAGCCCGCCCCGGCTGTCAGGGGGCGTATACTCAGCGCACCCTGGCCCAGGCCTCTTTCAGCCGTTTTTCCGAGACCGGCATTGCGGCGCCCAGGGGCTGGGCGAATACCGAAATGCGGTATTCCTCCAGCATGATCCGGAATTCCAGCAGCGCAGGGTCGTCAATCCCCTGGCGCCGATGCCTCTCCCGACGTTCCAGGTAACGCTCCCACCAGGGCCGCAGCTGCCTGGTTCGCTGGGCATCCCGGGCCGGGTCCGCAGCCTGCTTGTCCATGCGGTAGCGCAAGCCCTCCAGATACCGCGGAAGGCGCTCCAGCAGTACGGGCGGCTGCTCCAGCAGGAAATTCGCGAACACCAGTTCGTCCAGGTGTTCCGCCATGTCCCGAAAACTTTCCATGCCTTCCAGGCCGCGAGGTTTCTTCAACACCTGCCGCAGCGTGTGGTAGTGATCCAGCATCGCTGCCGCCTGGCGGGCGAACCGCTCGCCCGACGGCACCAGCTCGGCCCGCCCCCGTTCCAGCACCTTGGCAAACGCCTGTTCATCCCTGGGCACGCCCCCGGCAAGGAAAACGCGGTCCACGATCGCTGCCATCAGGCCGTCCCTGAGCGCGCGAGTATTTCCCAGCGGACTGTACTGCAGGGCCATCCGGTCCAGATCCGGGAGATATCCGCTCAGGTAGCGTACCTGGTCGCGCAGGGCAATCATCAGCAGGCGACGCACCCCCGCGCGGCTCCGGGCCTCGGCCTCCTGCGGATCATCAAGCAGGCGCAACGCCACGCTGTTGCCCTCGTCGACCAGCGCCGGATAGGCCTTGAGACTGACTCCCTGCTGCTGGTACTCCACGAATGCCGGCAAGGTCCCGAAATCCCAGCGGGTGATACCTTCCCGCTCCAGGCCGGGGTCGGGTTTCAGCGCGCCGACATCGGCCCGGGCCTGCTCGCCAAACCGTTCCTGCAGGCCCGCCAGGTCCCGGGCCATGTCCAGCGTCTGTCCCTGTGCGTCCACGACCTGGAAGTTCATGTGGAAATGCGGCTCCAGCCGCGCCGTGTCCCATTGCTCGGGCGGTACGTCAACCCCGGTCATGGAACGCAGCTCGCGGCGCACACCGTCCACCAGGGAGCCCTCGCCGGGCTTCAGGCGGTCCAGCACGGCCCGTGCGAAATCCGGGGCCGGCACGAAGTTCTTGCGCAGCGATTTCGGCAGTCCCCGGATCAGCGCGGTGACCTTTTCCTCCAGCAGCCCCGGAACCAGCCACTCGAACGGTTCCGGCCGGAGCTGGTTCAGCGCGGCCAGCGGGACCTGCACCGTGACGCCGTCGGCAGGGTGTCCGGGTTCGAAGTGGTAGTTCAGCGGCAATCGCAGATCGCCGGCGGCAAGGCGGTCGGGGAACTGCTCCGAGGTCACCGACTCGGCCTGGTGCTGCATCAGGTCGTCGCGGCGCATGAACAGCAGTTTCGGTATCTCCCGTTCAGCCTTGCGCCGCCAACCCTCGAACGATTTCAGATCCACGACATCGGCAGGAACACGACTGTCGTAGAAGGCGTACAGGCTCTCCTCATCCACCAGTACGTCGCGCCGCCGGGATTTTGCCTCCAGCTCCTGGATTTCCGACACCAGCGCCCGGTTGTGCGCCAGGAACGCTCCTTTCGATGCCACCCTGTCCTCCGCCAGGCCCTGGCGCAGAAACACCTCGCGGGCAACCACCGGATCGATCGGACCGAAATGGACCTTGCGTCGCGCGGCTAGGACCAGACCATAGAGGCTGACCGTTTCGAAGGCGACCACCCTGCCCTGGCGCGGATCCCAGTGCGGATCGCTGTAATGGCGCTGCACCAGGTGGGCGCCCAGGCGCTCCACATCGGCAGGATCGACCTGTGCGGCCGTCCGGGCAAAAACCCGGGTGGTCTCGACGATCTCCGCCGCCATGATCCACTTCGGCCGCCGCCGTGCCAGCCCGGATCCGGGGAATATCAGCAATTTGAGATTGCGGGCACCGGTGTATTCCTGCTCCTCACTGCGCGTCGCCACGTTGGCCAGCATGCCGGTGAGCAGTGCCCGGTGAAGTTCGGCGGACGGTGCCGCCTCTTGGTTGAACCGCAGCCCCATGGACCCGACCAGTTCCTTCAACTGGCGATGAATATCCATCCAGTCCCGCAACCGCACATGGGAGAGGAAGTGCTCCCTGGCCCAGGCGCGCTGCTTGTTGCGCGAACGTTCGGCACGGGCGGCCTGCCACGCGTCCCAGAGCTTCAGGTAGGAGACGAAGTCGCTGTGCTCGTCCTTCCAGGCGGCATGCGCCTGATCCGCCGCCTGCCGGGCCTCAAGCGGCCGTTCCCGCGGATCCTGGATGCTGAGTGCAGCAGCGATCACCAGCACCTCGCGCAGGGCGCCGAAGGTGTCTCCCGCCAGCAGCATGCGCGCAACCGCCGGGTCCACCGGCAGGCGGGCCAGGCGCTGCCCCAGCGCGGTGAGGCGGCGCTGGCCGTCCACCGCCCCCAACTCGTGCAACAGCTTGTAGCCGTCATTGATGAACCGCCGGTCCGGCGGCTCGACGAACGGGAAGTCCTCGACCGCGCCGAGCCGTTGCGCCTCCATCTGCAGGATGACCGAAGCCAGATTGGTTCTGGCGATCTCGGGATCGGTGAATTCCGGCCGGGACAGGTAATCCTCCTCGCTGTAGAGGCGGATGCAGATACCCGGCGCCACGCGGCCGCAGCGACCGGCCCGCTGGTTGGCGGAGGCACGCGAGATCGGCTCGATCGGCAGGCGCTGGACCTTGGTCCGGTAGCTGTAGCGGCTGATGCGGGCGATACCGGTATCCACTACATAGCGGATACCCGGCACCGTCACCGAGGTTTCAGCGACGTTGGTGGCCAGAATGATGCGTCGCCCGGTGTGCGGAGCGAACACGCGCTGCTGTTCCGCCGCTGACAACCTGGCGTACAGCGGCATGACTTCGGTATGCGGCGGATGGTGCTTGCGCAGCGCCTCCGCGGCATCCCGGATATCCCGCTCGCCACTGAGGAAAACCAGGATATCCCCGGGCCCGGCACGACTGAGTTCGTCCACGGCGTCGAGAATGCCGGTGAGCATATTGCGGTCGCGGCTGTCCTCGTCCTCCCCCTCCAGCGGCCGGTAGCGCACATCCACCGGATAACTGCGGCCGGAGACCTCGATCACCGGTGCATCGTCGAAATGCCGGGAGAAGCGCTCGGGGTCGATGGTGGCGGAGGTGATGATGACCTTCAGATCCGGCCGTCGTGGCAGCAGCCGTTTGAGATAGCCCAGCAGGAAGTCGATGTTGAGGCTGCGCTCGTGAGCTTCGTCGATGATCAGCGTATCGTACTGGAGCAGGTCTCGATCACCCTGGATTTCGGCAAGCAGCATGCCGTCGGTCAGCAGCTTGATATGGGTGCGTTCGCTGACCTGGTCCGTGAACCGCACCTTGTATCCGACAGCCTCGCCCAGCGGTGCCCGCAGTTCATCGGCGATGCGTTGCGCCAGGCTGCGGGCGGCCAGCCGTCGCGGCTGGGTGTGACCGATCATGCCGTCCACGCCAAGCCCCAGTTCGAGGCAGAGTTTCGGCAGCTGGGTGCTCTTGCCGGAGCCGGTCTCGCCGCAAACAACGACCACCTGATGCGCCTGCAGCGCCCGCGCAATGTCGTCCCGCCTGTGGGAAACCGGCAGATCGTCAGGGTAATCGGGCCTGGGTATCGAGGCGGCGCGCGCATGGCGGCGTGCCACGGACGCGTCCATGTCCGCGGCCAGGGCCTTCAGTCCACGATCCACCGGCCGTCCCTGCGCCTGCCGCCGGCGCAACCCCTGAAGCCGCTTCCGGAAAACCGGCCGCTGCCCGGCCATGCATTCGGGTAGGCGCTGCTCCAGATCGTTCAGGGGGCCTTTGCCGGCAGTTTGTCCTGAAGGCTGGGCCATGGAAACCGGTTCAACTGGTCTTGCGGGAACGCCGCTGGTTGTCCCGGTTCGGGTATTTCCTGGCCGGAAGTTGCAGCGCCTCGATCTCCCAGGCCCTGGCCGCATGGCAATGCAGAACCAGGAACGACGGTCCGCCGTTGGTTCTGACGCGACCGGCTGCGCCGGGATTGAGCACCCAGGGCTCCGATTCGCAGTCCATGATCAGCTTGTGGCTGTGTCCATAGACGATTGCCCGCGCATCGGGATGCGTGTCCCGCAGGTAACGGTGGCGTTCGTTCAGGGAACGTTTGTCATCCCCATGCACCACCACCAGTTTGCCACCGGGCAGGTCAATCTCCGCTTGCTCCGGCAGGTTCTCCAGGAAATGGGTTTCGGATTCCGTCCATTTCTCCAGCGTGTCGTTGTTGCCGCGCACGGCAACCACCTGAACTCTGGGGTGCATGGCACAGAGCACATCGGCCCCTCCGACGTCGCCGGCATGAACAGCATAGTCGCAATCCGATACGCGATCCGCGATACGCGGATCCAGAAAACCGTGCGTATCGGAAAGTATGGCTACACGTACGCTTTCTTGATCAGTCATGTTACCGCCGGGGGTCTGTCAACCCCGAAAAGCCTGTTCGATGGCTTGCTGAAGCTCGGCGTAGTTCGTCGTCACCTGAAACTGCGGGAACTCGTCGATCACGTTCTGCGGCGGACAGTAAAGCACGCCCGTGTGGGCGGCGCCGAGCATGGTGGTATCGTTATAGGAATCGCCTGCCGCCACGGTCTGGAAGTTCAGGCCGCGCAGCGCTTCCACGGCTGCCCGTTTGTGATCCTTCATGCGCAAGCGATAATCGGTGATTCGCTGCCGTTCGTCCACCTCGAGCCGATGACAGAACAGCGTCGGCCAGCCCAACTGCTTCATCAGCGGGCGGGCGAATTCATAGAAGGTATCGGAGAGAATGACCAGTTGATAGCGGGAACGCACCCACTCGACGAAGTCACCCGCCCCCTCCAGCGGCCGCAGCTTGCCGATCACCTGCTGGATATCGCCCAGTCCAAGCGCGTGCTCATCGAGAATGGCCAGGCGCTGGCGCATCAGTTCATCGTAATCGGGAACGTCCCGGGTGGTAGCCCGAAGCGCGTCGATTCCGGTCAGTTCGGCAAAATTGATCCAGATTTCCGGTATCAGTACACCTTCCAGATCCAGACAAACGATCTGCACGTTACTCTCCGCTGAGTCATTGCACCGGGAAGCATGCGACAGAAGGCGGAGACTGCGCCAACCGTCGCATCGGGCGGACATGTCGCACACCGGACCACCGGTGCGGGTCCGAAGCGGGGCTCAAGGTAAGTGTTTTTCATCGGTGGCGCAAGCAGCGTCCGTGGACTCGGAAACCCGGTCCGGCCCGCCCGGCACGTTCGCCACGCCATGAGGCACATGACCCGTCGCAACCCGGGTACTGGCTAGCTCGCAATGGCCTTGCTGGTCATCGAAAAAGATATCCGCGCCAAAAGCCTCCAGGAAATCCGCTTTCGGCAGCCCGCCAAGGAACAGCGCCTCGTCAATGCGGATATTCCAGTGCCGCAGCGTGCGGATGACACGCTCGTGCGCGGGCGCGCTGCGTGCCGTGACCAGTGCGGTGCGGATCGGGCAGCGGCTCTCGGGGTAATCCGCCTGCAGCCGATGCAGCGCCGCCAGCACCGTCTTGAACGGGCCGCCCGGCAGGGGCGCCCTTGCCTGCGCACGCTCACTGGCCGAAAAGCCGTCCAGGCCGGACTCGCGGAACACCCGCTCCGCCTCGTCCCCGAACAGCACCGCGTCGCCGTCGAAGGCGATACGCAGTTCGTCGTCGCTGTCGGTGCTGTCGGTGCTGATGTCGTCCGGCTTCGGCAGGATCGTGGCCGCGGCATAGCCGAGCTCCAGCGCCTGCGCGACGTCCTCCGGGTCCGCCGACAGGAACAGGTGCGCCCCGAACGCCGGCACATAGCGCCACGGGCGCTCGCCGTTGGTGAACGCAGCGCGGGTGATGTTGAGCCCGTAATGCTCGATGGAATTGAAGATGCGCAAACCGGTGTCGGCGCTGTTTCGCGACAGCAGGATTATCTCGACCCGCGTCGACGAGCGATCCAGGCTCAGCAGCTTGCGCACTAGACGGTAGGCGACACCCGGCTGCAGCGTCTCGTCCTCGTGCTCACGCTGGTACTGGCAATATGCGTCCACCCCCTGCTCCTCGAATATCCGGTGGCTTTCGGACATGTCGAACAGGGCGCGAGACGAAATGGCAAGGACCAGTTTGTTGTCAAAGGTTACAGGCATGAACGTGGTATCAGTGCAATGATGGCCGGAAATGACGCCCGAGAAGGCGCTGTCGGGTCATGGTCGGAGCGGTCCGGACCTGTCTCCGCCGACCCTTCCCGGAAAAACATACGCCCGGGAATTGTCCAGCGCTTCCTGAATAGCCTAATCTTCCATAGTAACGATTTTGTCGTTTCACTGCTGCATGCTGCCAAGGTGACCCAATAATGAAACCAGCTCTTGAGCAAGCGAATGACCGGCCCCTGCAATGGGAGACACACACCGTCACCAACCAGCCACCGCCCCTGGCGGACGTGAACCTGTATGCAGCCGACCTGCCACTGCGAGATGCGGTGAAAGGGCATGAACTGGAATGGGCGGAACAGCAACTCAGCGAATACGGTGCGCTGGCGGGCGGTCCGCTCGCGGTCGCCGGGGAGCTGGCGAACCGGCATCAGCCCGAGTTCCAGAGCCATGACCGATACGGCCACCGGCTCGACCGGGTGGACTTCCACCCCTCCTACCATACCCTGATGGACAGCGGCATCCGCCACCAGTTGCATTCCCTGACCTGGGTCCAGGACCGGGAGGGTACCCAGCGGGTGCGCAGCCTGCTGATGTATCTGCACAACCAGGCGGATGCCGGCACCATGTGCCCGCTCACCATGACCCATGCCAGCATCCCCGTGCTACTGGGCCAGGGCGACGTGGGCGAGCCCTTTGCCAGACGGGTGCTCAGCGCGGAATACGATCCTGCCTTCAGGCCCTGGTGGGAAAAACGCGGCCTGACCGTGGGCATGGGCATGACCGAGAAACAGGGCGGCTCCGACGTGCGCAGCAACACCACGCGGGCGGTCCCGACGGACAACGGCTGGTATAGCCTGACCGGCCACAAGTGGTTCTTCTCGGCGCCGATGTGTGACCTCTTCCTGGTGCTGGCCCAGGCTCCGGAAGGCCTGAGCTGTTTCCTGCTGCCGCGCTGGCGGCGCGACGGGTCCCTCAACGCGATCCGCATCCAGCGCCTCAAGCACAAGCTGGGCAACCACTCGAACGCTTCCAGCGAAGTGGAATTCGAGGATGCCGAGGCCGCATTGATCGGCCCCGCCGGGCGCGGCATACCCACCATTATCGACATGGTCGCCCAGACCCGGCTCGACTGCATGATCGGCTCCGCCAGTCTGATGCGGCAGGCCCTCAGCCAGGCACTCCATCACGCACGCCACCGGTCCGCATTCGGCAAACCGCTGATCGAACAACCGCTGATGGGCAATGTCCTGGCCGATCTGGCGCTGGAATCCGAGGCCGCATTGCTGATGATGCTGCGCGTGGCCAAGGCCATGGAACAGGCACAACAGAACGATAGCGAGGCCGTGCTCGCCAGGCTCGGCACTGCCATCGGCAAGTTCTGGATCTGCAAACGCGCGCCGGCCATGATCAACGAGGCTCAGGAATGCCTGGGCGGCGCGGGCTACGTGGAGGACTCCATCCTGCCTCGGCTCTACCGCGAGGCACCCGTGAACTCCATCTGGGAGGGCTCCGGCAACGTCCAGTGCCTGGACGTCCTGCGCGCCCTGGAGAAGCAACCCGGCGCCATGGACGCTCTCCACGGCGAACTGGGCACGGCAGCCGGCATGAACGCGGACTACGACCTGTGGCTGCAGCGCATCGGCGGCCGTCTCGGTCGCCCGGAAGAGCTGCAGTACCGGGCCCGTAGCGTGGTCGAGGAACTGGCTGTGGGCCTGCAGGCCTGCGAACTGCTCCGCTCCGGCCTGGAAACCGAGGCAGAGCTGTTCTGCCGCAGCCGCCTGGTGGACCGTCACCTCTGTTACGGCACGCTGCCCACCACGCGAAACCTGACACGGCTACTGGAACGCGCAGCATTGCAGACCGGTCCCACCGGAACCTGAGCTCCGCGCGGCGGTCCATGGGAATTGGCTGCACTTGCCGGCAATGATCGGTAAACTGCGAGAGACGCACGGGCCGGGATCAGGCCCAGGCAGACAACACGGAACAGGAATTCATAAAGGAGTCAGCTAGATGGCTAGTCAAGATCGCGTGATTTCCGCTGGTGGGCAGCGGGCACTCGAAGTCAACCGGGTAATCAGGAACACCTATACGCTGCTGGCAATCACGCTGGTGGTCAGCGCGCTGACCGCAGGCTTCGCCATGGTCAGCAACGCACCGCCGCTGCATTTCATCGTCGTGCTTGGCGGCTATTTCGGCCTGCTCTTCCTGACCAACATGCTGCGCAACAGCGTCTGGGGGCTGGCGTCCATCTTCGCGCTGACCGCATTCATGGGGTACACGCTGGGGCCGCTGCTGAACTTCTACATCGGTGCCTTCTCCAACGGCAGCCAGATGGTGATGATGGCGTTCGGCGGCACCGCCGCCATCTTCCTCGGCCTGTCCGGCTACGCCCTGAGCACGCGCAAGAACTTCAGCTTCATGGGCGGCTTCCTGTTCGCCGGCATTCTGGTGGCCTTCCTGGCCGGCCTGGCCTCGCTGGTGTTCACCATTCCCGGCCTGTCGGTGGCCGTCAGCGCCATGTTCATCCTGCTGATGTCCGGCCTGATTCTCTACCAGACCAGCGAAATGGTGCATGGTGGCGAGACCAACTACATCATGGCCACGGTCACCCTCTACGTGGCCATCTTCAACCTGTTCACCAGCCTGCTGCACATTCTGGGCATCTTCGGCGGCGACGACTGAGGCGGCGGGATCCCGCGGCTCACCGGAAACCCCGCCCACGGGCGGGGTTTCCTCTTCATCAGACGACCGTCCGTTCCCTGCGTGGCATCATTGCCTGCCAACATCGGACAGGATGCCGATATCCCGGCGCTCAGTCGTCCCGGGTCTCCCGCTCCGGATGAAACCAGTGCAGCTCGCGATGCAGCTGGACCACGTTACCGACGATGACCAGGGTCGGAGCGCGCACGCCCCGCTGTTGCGCGAGCGTTGGCAAGGTGTCCACCGTGGCGATCACAACCTGCTGGCGGGCAGTGGTCCCCTGCTCCACCAGGGCCGCCGGCATCGTCCCGTCCATGCCGTGCCTGCGTAGCCCGTCGCATAGGGCGGGCAGGGTATGCAGGCCCATGTAGAAAACCACTGTCTGACCCGGACGGACCAGAGCCGGAAAATCCAGATCCAGCTCGCCATGATCCCGCCGGTGACCGGTGACGAACAAGCAGGACTGGGCATGATCCCGGTGCGTGAGCGGTATGCCGGCATACGCCGAGCATCCGCTGGCGGCGGTAATGCCGGGCACCACCTGAAAGGGAATGCCGGCCTCCAGCAAACCCTGGATCTCCTCGCCGCCCCGTCCGAATATGAACGGATCCCCGCCCTTGAGTCTGGCGACCCGCCGTCCCGCCCGGGCGTGCGAGAGCAACAGGCCGTTGATCTGTTCCTGCGGCACGGGATGACGATCGCGCTGTTTGCCGACGTAGACGCGCACTGCAGCAGCCGGGATCAGGTCCA
Source organism: Ectothiorhodospiraceae bacterium (assembly GCA_050485425.1). Taxonomy (GTDB): domain Bacteria; phylum Pseudomonadota; class Gammaproteobacteria; order Nitrococcales; family Aquisalimonadaceae; genus LSCE01. The sequence continues at coordinate 77,055 of JBJHBJ010000003.1, forward strand.
GGATCGCCGGCGCCACCAGGCGGTCATACAGCACCACCTCGGCCTGCTTCAGCAGGCGCAAGGCCTTCAGCGTCAGCAGCTCCGGATCCCCCGGGCCGGCGCCGATCAGGTAGACCTCTCCCTTCCTCACACCGGAACCTTCCTGCATTTCCTCACAACTTCCTCTGCCTGAGGGCACTTCGCCTCTCGAAGGCGCACAGCTTAGCCAGTGCGCGTGCAAGCGCGAAGTACGCGTTTGGTTTAGTGTTATGCTTGAATGTTATATAACACGATGGCCGTTAGACATTTTCGTCGAACAGGGACAAAGCCGGGGGGCCAATGAAACTGAATCAGCTTCGCTACATCTGTGAAGTGGCGCGGAGGGACCTGAACGTGTCCGCCGCCGCCGAAGCCCTGTTCACCTCCCAGCCCGGCGTCAGCAAGCAGATCCGGATGCTGGAGTCGGAACTCGGGGTACAGATTTTCGAGCGCAGCGGCAAGCATCTGACCCGCGTCACGCCGGCGGGACAGGATATCCTGGAAGCGGCGAACCGCATCCTGGAAGATGTCCGCAACATCCGCTCCATCGCAGAAGAGCACAAGGACGAGGCACGCGGCAGCCTTTCCATCGCCACCACCCACACCCAGGCCCGGCATGCCTTGCCGCCGGTGGTGAAGTCCTTTCTCCAGCGCTACCCCCGGGTCAGCCTGCACATGCACCAGGGTACACCCATGCAGATCGCCGATCAGGCAGCCCGCGGCGTGGTGGATTTCGCCATCGCCACCGAGGCCATCGAACTGTTCGAGGATCTGGTGATGATGCCCTGCTACAAGTGGAACCGCAGCGTGATTGTCCCGGAGGGCCACCCGCTGCTGAGCACGGAGAAACTGACGCTGCAGGAACTCGCCGACCACCCCATCGTCACCTATGTCTTCGGCTTCACCGGCCGCAGCAAGCTGGACCGTGCGTTCCGGGACGAGGGCCTGGAGCCGAACGTCACCTTCACCGCCACCGACGCCGAGGTGATCAAGACCTACGTGGAGCTGGGGCTGGGCGTGGGCATCATCGCGTCAATGTCATACTCGCCCGAGCGTGACAAGGGTCTGAGGGCCATTGATGCCAGCCACCTGTTCGAGCACAGCGTGACCAACATCGGCTTCCGCCGCGGCACCTACCTGCGCGGTTACATGTACGACTTCATCCAGACGTTCGCGCCGCACCTGACCGAAGCGGTAGTGAACCGCGCCATCGAAGCCCGGGCACCGGAGGAACGCCAGGCCCTGTACGAGGAACTCGCGCCTTACCTGCGGGAACACTAACGCCTCGCCTACAGGTACTCCGCGCCGCCCATGTAGGACCGCAGTGCATCGGGAATACGGATCCGGCCGTCGGCTTCCTGGTAATTCTCGAGAATAGCCACCAGGCATCGACCAATGGCCAGGCCGGAACCGTTCAGGGTATGCAGGGGTTCCGGTTTGCCGCCTTCCGGATTCCGCCAGCGGGCCTGCATGCGGCGCGCCTGGAAATCGCGGAAGTTGCTGCAGGACGAGATCTCACGGTATCGCGACTGGCCCGGCAGCCAGACTTCCAGATCGTAGGTCTTGGCGGCCGAGAAGCCCATGTCTCCGGCGCACAGCAGCATGACCCGATACGGCAGTTCCAGCCGCTGCAGAATGGCCTCCGCATGGCCGGTCAGCGTCTCCAGCGCCTGCTCCGATTCCGCCGGCCGTACCAATTGCACCAGTTCCACCTTCTCGAACTGGTGCTGTCGAATCATGCCGCGCGTGTCCTTGCCATAGCTCCCTGCTTCCGAGCGGAAGCAGGGTGAGTGGCAGACGAAGCGCAGCGGCAGTTGTTCGTCCTGGAGGATGCTGTCCCGGGCCAGGTTGGTGACCGGCACCTCGGCCGTGGGGATCAGGTAGAGGTCATGCTCGCCGGCAATGGCGAACAGGTCTTCGCCGAATTTCGGCAGTTGTCCGGTACCGCGCATGGAGTCGCTGTTCACCAGGTAGGGAACGTTCACCTCCTCATAGCCGTGTTCCCGACCCTGCACATCCAGCATGAACTGGATCAGCGCCCGGTGTAGGCGCGCCACGGCACCGCGCATGACCACGAAACGCGAGCCGGCGAGCTTGCTGCCCGCCTCGAAATCCAGCAGACCGCCCTGCCCGCCCAGTTCGACGTGGTCCAGGGGCCTGAAATCGAATTCGCGCGGGGTACCCCAGCGGCGCACTTCGACGTTCGCCTCTTCATCGGCGCCATCCGGCACGTCGGCGTCCGGCAGGTTGGGTATCTCCATATGCAGCGCGTCGAGCGCCTGCTGGACCTCCCCCAGTTCCTGGTCGGCGGCCTTGAGCTTGTCGCCCAGGTCGGCCACCTGGTCGAGCAGCGGCTGTATATCCTCCCCGGCGGCTTTCGCCTTGCCGATCCCCTTGGAACGCTGGTTCCGCTCGTTCTGCAGCTCCTGAACCCGCACCTGCAAATCCCGCCGGCGCTCGTCCAGGGAGCGATACTGCGCCACATCCAGCACGTAACCGCGGCGCTTCAGCGCCTGCGCGTAGTCATCCAGATGGCTGCGAAGCTGACGGGGGTCCAGCATAGGGGTCTCATCCGTTCCGGTTGCGATGCGAAAAGGTGGCTGGATTGTAACCGGTTGCGGCTGGGGGGTGAAATTGTTGGGGGCTTCGATCGATCGGGGCCGAGGGCTCTGTCTCGGACTGTCGGCCGCACGGAGATGGCCGTCGACGAATAAAGGAAGTGAATGGAGAAACCGCCCTGGTGCGGAGTACTCCGCACCGAGGCCGGGAGCGGGATGGCTGTCTTGGACTGTCGGCGAGAGGGACCTCGCCGACAAGCCTACAGGGACGTATTCACGGCGTGTCCAAGACAGCCATCCCGATCCCGGCCGACGATCTGGGCAACCAGGCTCTATGTCCGCCGTCTGCGCTGGGAAGCAGGAGCCTTGGCATCACGTTCTCGCAGACGATCCAGGCGTTCCCTGATGCGAATTTCCAGGCCGCGGTCCACTGGCTGGTAGTAGCGACGGGGCCTCATGTCTTCCGGAAAGTAGTCCTCGCCCGCCGCGTAACCGTCCGGTTCGTCGTGGGCGTAACGGTAGCCCTGGCTGTAGCCCAGTTCCTTCATCAGCTTGGTGGGCGCATTGCGCAGGTGCAGGGGCACCTCCAGCGACCCGTTTTCGCGAGCGTCCTTCATGGCCAGGTTAAAAGCCTTGTACACCGCGTTGCTCTTGGGCACGGACGCCAGGTACACCAGGGCGTGGGCAACCGCCAGCTCCCCTTCCGGGCTGCCCAGGCGCTCCTGCGTATCCCAGGCCGCCAGTGCCATCGGCAACGCCCTGGGGTCGGCATTGCCGATGTCCTCCGAGGCCATCCGCACCACCCGCCGCGCGATATACAGCGGGTCGCAACCGCCGTCCAGCATGCGGCAGAACCAGTACAGCGTGGCATCGGGGTCAGAGCCGCGCACGGACTTGTGCAACGCCGATATCTGGTCGTAGAACGCCTCGCCGCCCTTGTCGAAGCGTCGCATACCGGTGGCCGTGGTCTCATCCATGACCTGGTCGTCGATTTCCGCCTCGGCGAGGTCCGAGGCCACCTCCAGCAACGTCAGCGCGCGACGGGCATCGCCATCGGCCACCGCCACCAGCCGGGACAGAGCCGAGTCGGTGATCCGCAGGCCGCGTTCTCCCAGCCCCCGCTCCGTATCGGCAAGCGCTCGCCGGACCAGACCGGCGAGGTCGTCGTCGGTCAGCGCCCGCAGCACATAGGTACGCACGCGCGACAAAAGCGCGTTGTTCAGTTCGAACGAGGGGTTTTCCGTGGTGGCGCCGATGAAGATCAGCGTGCCGTCCTCCACGAAGGGCAGAAAGGCATCCTGCTGGCTCTTGTTGAAGCGATGTGCTTCATCCACGAACAGGACCGTCGCCACACCCTCTTCACGCACCGCCCGTGCCTTGTCCACTGCAGCACGAATGTCCTTCACCCCGCTCATCACCGCCGACAGGGTCAGGAACTGCGCCTGGCTCGCCTGGGCCACCAGCCTCGCCAGCGTGGTCTTGCCCGTCCCGGGCGGCCCCCAGAACACCATGGAGTGCGGATGGCCGGATTCGATGCTGCGCCGCAGAGCCGTTCCCGGACCCAGAATATGCTGCTGGCCGATGAAATCCGCCAGTGATGCTGGCCGCATGCGGTCAGCAAGCGGCCGCAGCGCGGCTTCGGTGCCGGTCACTGGCCGACCACGTCCGCCCCTTCCGGGGGGGCGAACCGGAAGCGGTCCTGCGGAAAGGAGACATTCTGCCGCAGCTCACTCAGGGTCAGCTCATTCACCTGTCCGAGTCCGTCCTTGACGATGATGCGGGACGGCAAGCCGTCCTTCATCATCAGGCGCACCTCGGTGACTTCCCAGCCGCTCTCTCGGGGCTCCATCAGAATCCACTCTCCGTCGGTACTCAACGTGAACTGCTCCTCCAGGGAGTCCAGGTTGCCGCTCAACATCAGCGCCGGGCCGCTGCCCAGCACCTCATCCATCGGCCGTACGCTGACCTGCTCCAGGTCATGGTCATACACCCAGAGTCGCTCGCCATCGGCCACGATATCCTGAGGGAACGGCGTCTCGTACTCCCAGTGGAACCGATCAGGGCGCGCCAGCGCCAGCTTGCCTTCGCTGGTCTCCAGCACGCTTCCGCGCTCGTCCCGGGTTTCCTGGACGAACCGCCCCTCCAGCGTCTCCACCTGGAAGAAATAGCGCTCCAGGTCGGCGCGCGGATCAGCCTGGGCCAGCGCGGGCAGGAGCATGGCAATGGAAAGAACCAGACCGGAAATCTTGTACATACAGACCTTCCTTGACGTGTTTGGCCCTGCATGGACCATGGCCGGAGCCGGCAGTTCCGGGCCCGGCCGGGAATCGCGATGCGCGGATCGGTCCGCGGCGGATCAGTCCTTCGGCGGCGGCGGTGCGATCACTTCCCGGCTGCCGTTGGCCTGCAGCGGACCGACAATCCCCGCGGTTTCCATCTCTTCCACCAGGCGTGCGGCGCGGTTGTAGCCGATCTTCAGCCGTCGCTGAACACCGGAGATCGATGCCCGGCGGGTTTCCGTGACCACCCGGACCGCCTGATCGTAGAGCGGGTCGGCTTCTCCGTCGCCACCGCCTTCCCCCGGGATACCCGGCAGCGGCATGCTCTCGGAGCTTTCCTCCAGCACGCCGTCGATGTACTGCGGCTCGCCTTGCTCCTTGAGGAAAGCCACCACCTTGTGCACGTCATTGTCCGAGACGAAAGCGCCATGGACACGGTTCGGCAGGCCTGTTCCGGGAGCAAGGTAAAGCATGTCGCCATGCCCCAGCAGCGCCTCCGCCCCCTGCTGATCCAGTATGGTCCGGGAATCCACCTTGGACGAAACCTGGAAGGCGATACGGGTCGGGATATTCGCCTTGATCAGGCCGGTGATGACGTCCACCGACGGCCGCTGCGTGGCGAGGATCAGATGCAGGCCGGCGGCACGGGCCTTCTGCGCCAGCCGCGCGATCAGTTCTTCCACCTTCTTGCCGACGATCATCATCATGTCGGCGAACTCGTCCACCACCACGACCACGTAAGGCAGTACTTCCAGCTCCGGTGCCTCTTCCCCCTCGGGCTCCAGCTCGGACGGCCGCCACAGGGGATCCTTCAGCGGTTCGCCGCCGGCAATCGCATCACGTACCTTGCGGTTGTAGCCGGCGATGTTGCGCACGCCCAGCGCGGCCATGAGCCGGTAACGGCGCTCCATTTCGCCCACGCACCAGCGCAGCGCGTTGCCCGCCTCCTTCATGTCGGTGACCACCGGGGCCAGCAGATGCGGGATGCCGTCATAGATCGACAGCTCCAGCATCTTCGGGTCGATCATGATCAGCCGGACGTCGTCCGGGCGGTTCTTGTACAGCAGGCTGAGGATCATCGCGTTGACCCCCACAGACTTGCCCGAGCCCGTGGTGCCGGCGACCAGCAGGTGCGGCATCTTGGCCAGGTCCACTACCGTGGGTGCCCCGGCAATATCCTTGCCCAGCGCCATGGAAAGCGGCGACGACGCGCGCTCCCAGGCCTCTGAACGGACGATTTCGCTGAACGCGATGAGCTGGCGGTTCTCGTTGGGAATCTCCAGCCCGATCACGGATTTGCCCGGGATCACCTCGACCACGCGGACACTGATGACGGACAGCGCCCGCGCCAGATCCTTGGCCAGATTGCTGATCTGGCTGACTTTCACGCCGGGTGCGGGCTGGGCCTCGAATCGGGTGATCACCGGCCCCGGCTGGACGGCCACCACCTGGATTTCGACGCCGAAATCGGCCAGTTTCAATTCAAGCTGCCTGGACATGGCTTCCAGTGCGTCCTTGCTGTAGCCGGCCTGCTGGGCCGGAGGAGCATCGAGCAGGCTGACCGGGGGCAGGCCTTCCGGCGAGGCTTCACTCCTGAACAGCGGGATCTGCCGCTCCTTCTGGACCTTCCTGCCGGACTTCAGCGGCGGCATGGTCGGTTCGATCTGCGGCGGCTTCCGCGTCTTGTTCCGTTCCCGGTCGCGCTCCAGACTGGCGGTGCGGGCACGTCGCGCACGACGTCCTTCCAGCATGTCCCGGAAACGCCCACCCAGACTCATCACCAGCCCACCCGCCTGCAGCGTCAGCCGCCCCACCAGATCGACCAGGGACACCCAGGACAAGCCGGTAAACAACGTGACGCTTGCCAGGAATACCGCCAGCAGCAGCAGCGTGGCCCCGAGGAAGCTGAAGACGTGATTGAGCAGCCCGCCAACCAGGTCACCGAGAATGCCGCCGGCGTGCAGCGGTACAGTCTGCGGCAACGCATCCACATGCAGCGCGGCGATGGCGGCACCGGATATCAGCGTCAGCACGAAACCCAGACCGCGGAAACCGAATACGCCCCAGTGGATCTGCCCGTCCTGGCGCTGCCAGCGCCAGACCAGAATGCCGGCACAGGCAATCATCACCGGAAACAGATAGGCCATGTACCCGAACAGGTAGAGGAACACGTCAGCGAACCAGGCGCCGGCCAGTCCGCCCAGATTCTGCACCGGCTGGCCACTGCCGCTGTAGCTCCACCCCGGATCATTGGGATGGTAGCTGAGCAGTGCCGCCAGCAGGTAGATGGCGACGGCCAGCAACAGGAACAGCAGCCCCTCCCTGATGCCCCGTCCCACGTGATGCCCCAGCGGAGACGGCAACTTATTTTCCTGTTCGCTCTTTGCCACGCGCAGCCAGACCTTCAGAATAAAGATGAAATTAAGTGGCTAAGTTACTATCCATGCGGAAAATTGCAATAAATCAAAGTCGTCGATCGGCGACAACAGCCGGCACACGCCGCACGGCAGTCCCGGTCTGTCCACGCCCACTCCGGTCGAACTCTGCGACCCTCGACGGGGTCTGCCATACCAGAAGCCCCGGGGCAAGCGCTGAAATAGTCACGCTGTCGGGCGTGGTGCGCAACGTCGTGTTCATTCCACGGTCAAGCGCCGCAGCAACACCGCATGATTGCTTCAGCGTTCCCAAGACCACCGGATGGACGCGGGCATCTGCTTCCCGGAAGATGAAAGCCTTGCAGGAAGTACTGACGCATTCGTTCATGGTATCCCGTCGGCACCGGAAGTTTCGAATCTATGCAGATACGCGTACTGAGCAGCCTGGAAGACATTGCTCCCGACACCTGGAACAGCCTTGCCGGTACGGACAACCCCTTTCTCAGCCACGCTTTCCTCTCCGGGCTTGAGCGGCACGGCACAGTCAGTCCGGAAAACGGCTGGCAGGCCTCGCATCTGCTGCTGGAAACCGACCAGGGGAACCTGCTGGCTGCCATGCCGGCTTACCTCAAGGCCCACTCCTGGGGTGAGTTCGTTTTCGATTGGGCATGGGCAGATGCGTATGCCCGACACGGTCTGGATTACTATCCGAAGCTGATTGTCGGTGTCCCGTTCAGCCCCGTCAACGGTCCGCGACTACTCACCGCCGACGATATGGACCCGATCGAGGCCGGCCAGGCCCTGCAGCGGGGAGCCGAGGCGCTGTGCCGACAGCAGGGCTGGTCTTCGGCCCATTGCCTGTTCCCGGAGGAAACACTGGCACGGCAACTGGCGGAGCAAGGCTGGCTTCTCCGCTGCGGCACCCAGTTCCACTGGCACAACGCGGATTACAAGGATTTCGACCACTTTCTGGCGACCTTCAGCTCCAGGAAGCGCAAGAACGTACGTCGGGAGCGCAGGCTGGCACAACAGCAGGGCCTGGCTTTCCGCATGGTCCCGGGCAATCGGGTGAAAGAGGAACACTGGGCGGACTTTCACCGCCACTATGCCAAGACCTTTCATGAGCACGGGAATCTCCCGCTGATGTCAGAGGCCTTCTTCCAGGATCTCGGCCGGCGTCTGGGCGGGCAGGTATTGATGTCCCAGGCGCTGGCCGGCGACAGCCTGGTTGCCTCCGCCCTCTTCCTGCGCAGCGAGAGTACCCTCTACGGCCGCTATTGGGGTTGCGATACCGAACTGGACGGTGTGCATTTCGAAACCTGTTACTACCAGGGCATCGACTACTGCATTCAGCAAGGCCTGCGTCGATTCGAACCCGGCGCCCAGGGCGAGCACAAGATCGCCCGCGGCTTCATGCCGGTCACCACCTGGTCCGCCCACTGGATCGCCGACCCCCGCTTCCGCGACGCTATCGCCGACTTCCTGCGCCGTGAAACCCCGCTGGTGGAGCATTACCGACTGGAAATGGCGCGCCATGGCCCTTATAAAGACCAGGAAGCGAAGGTCGTAGCCTCTCAGCAGCTGACCGGTAGCCAATGATGCGGCAACAGCGCCTGTACTGGTTGAGCGAACAGGACGAAACCCTCTTCCCGCCGGTGGAGACCGCCCTGCGGCACCCCAACGGCCTGATCGCGGTGGGCGGCAACCTCAGCCCCCAGAGACTGATCAATGCCTACCGGCAGGGCATCTTTCCCTGGTACGAGGAAGGGCAGCCCATCCTCTGGTGGTCTCCGGATCCGCGCGCACTCCTCTACCCCGAGCGCCTGCGTGTCACCCGCAGCCTGCGCAAACGCCTGCGCAACGGCGGCTTCCGGGTCACGCTGGACCAGGCCTTCGGCGAGGTGATCTCCGCCTGCGCAGCCCCGCGCGACGGAGCCCAGGGAACCTGGATAACAGCAGATATGCAGTCGGCCTACGAACGGCTGCATGCCCTGGGCCTGGCACACTCCGTGGAGGTCTGGGAGGATAACCGGCTGGTCGGGGGCCTGTACGGCGTGGCTCAGGGACGGGTCTTTTTCGGTGAATCCATGTTCAGCCGCCGAGCCGATGCGTCCAAGATTGCCCTGGTCTGGCTCTGCCGCCAGTTGCAGCATTGGGGCTACGCGTTTCTGGACTGCCAGGTCAGTTCCGGCCACCTGGCCTCGCTGGGCGCGGAGGACGTTCCGCGCCGGCGCTTTATCCGGGAACTGCAGCACGCCCTGGAACAGCCGCGCGAAGCGCAGCACTGGTCATTCGATGCCGATCTTCATCCCTTCAACGACAGCGCCGGCACACCATGAACGAGGCGGGAGCACCACCGGACGGGAAACGGCAACTCTGGCTCTACGCCACCGGCGAGCACGCCTGCTCCTATCTGGATGACCGGATCGCCCGGACCGTTTTCGCCGACCCGGAATATCCGATGAACAACCGGCTCTACGGCGCCCTCCTGCGGCAGGGCATGCGGCGCAGCGGCAGCTTTGTATACCAGCCTGGCTGCCCGGCGTGCAGCGCCTGCAAGTCCCTGCGCATTCCGGTGGACCGCTTCACTCCGAATCGCAGCCAGCGCCGCTGCTGGAAAAGCAACCGCGACGTCAGGGTGGTTCCGCGCCCCGCCATGTATGCCGACGAGCATTTTCGCCTCTACCAGCATTACCTGCGCAACCGGCATCCCGGCAGCGGCATGGACGCCCCCGAGCCCGAAAAGTACATGGAGTTCCTGACTGCCCGCTGGTCGGACACCCGTTTCTACGAGTTTCGCGCAGGCCGCGACCTGCTCGCCGTGGCCGTCACCGATGTGGTGGCGGACGGCCTCTCCGCCGTCTACACGTTTTTCAATCCGGCGCTGAAGGCGCGCAGCCTCGGAACCCTGGGCATACTGTGGCAGATTGAGGAGGCCCGGCGCCTCGACCTGCCCTACGTTTACCTGGGCTACTGGATTGCCGAAGCCGACAGCATGCGCTACAAGGCACACTTCCGCCCCGCGGAAGTCTACGTCGCAGGGCGCTGGCAAACCCTGGACCGATGACCCTCTGCCGGCCGGTTCGCGCGCCCCATCCCCCGCAGAAGCCGCCCGCGAGCAGGCGGTGGTGATCGCGAAGTCGGGTACCGCTCAACCGGCGCAGGGACGCCGCCCGCAGTGCCGGCAATCGAGGAAATTTGCTAGAATCTTGATTTTTCTTTCAATGGCGGGGATAGTCCCGCTCTGGATGCACAGCAAGGAGTTACTGACTGAATGGCTCGTGAAGACCATATCAAGATGCAGGGCAAGGTCGTCGACACCCTGCCCAACACCATGTTCCGGGTGGAGCTGGAGAACGGTCACGTCGTGACCGCCCACATCTCCGGCAAAATGCGCAAGCATTACATCCGCATTCTCACCGGTGACACCGTTACCGTTGAACTGACTCCCTACGACCTGAGCAAAGGTCGCATCACCTACCGCGCTCGCTGATCCCCTGCTTTTCACCTGCAAGCTGTTCTACATGACCGCACGAGGCGGCCCGGGCGCCGGCCTGAACCAGGCACACCTGCGGCTGCGAGGGGCAAGAAAATGCAACGGGCCGACTTCAGCGCTTCCCTGAAGCCGGCCCAGGCCGTCGGGGCCGTCAGTGCATGGCCTCGGGCTCACGGACGAACTGGAACACCAGTTCGTCCTGCTCCGCGCGGACGATAACCTCACCGCCGCCGGCAAGCTTGCCGAACAGCAGCTCTTCGGCCAGCGGCTTGCGGATTTTGTCCTGGATAAGCCTGGACATCGGCCGCGCACCCATCTTCGGATCGTAGCCATGCTCCGCCAGCCAGTCGCGGGCAGCCTCGTCGACTTTCAGCTCCACTTGCTTCTCGGCCAGTTGCAGGGAGAGCTCTTCGACGAACTTGTCCACCACGCGGCGTACCGTCACCGGCTCCAGCCCGTTGAACTGGATGATGGCGTCCAGCCGGTTACGGAACTCGGGCGTAAAGGCCTTGCGGATTGCCTCCATGCCGTCCTTGGTGTGGTCCTGCGTGGTGAAGCCGATGGACCGCCGGCTCATGTCTTCGGCACCGGCATTGGTGGTCATCACCAGAATCACGTTGCGGAAATCCGCCTTGCGACCGTTGTTGTCGGTCAGGGTGCCATGGTCCATGACCTGCAGCAGCAGGTTGAACACGTCCGGGTGCGCCTTCTCGATCTCGTCCAGCAACACCACCGAATACGGGTGCTTGATCACTTCCTCGGTCAGCAGCCCCCCCTGATCGAAACCAACATACCCCGGAGGGGCGCCGATCAGCCTTGAGACGGTGTGGCGCTCCATGTACTCCGACATATCGAAGCGAATCAACTCAACCCCCAGCAAGCTGGCAAGCTGACGTGTCACTTCTGTCTTGCCGACACCGGTCGGACCGGCGAACAGGAAGCTGCCGGTCGGCTTCTGCGGGGCCGCCAGTCCGGCACGGGACATCTTGATGGTGGACGCCAGCGCCTCGATGGCGTGGTCCTGTCCGTAGATCAGCGCCTTCAGGTCGCGATCGAGCGTCTCCAGGATCTGCATGTCGGAACTGGAGACACGCTTCGGCGGGATGCGCGCCATGCTGGCAATCACGGTTTCGATGTCAACCACACCGATGGATTTCTTCTGCCGGGAAGGCGGCAGCAGATTGAGGCGGGCACCGGCCTCGTCGATCACGTCGATGGCCTTGTCCGGCAGCCTGCGGTCGTTGAGATGCTTGCCTGCCAACTCAGCCGCCGCGCGCAGCGCCGGATCGGTGTACTTGACCTTGTGATGCTCCTCGAAGCGGGATTTCAGCCCCTTCAGGATGCGGTAGGTATCGGCAACGCTGGGTTCCGGCACGTCGATCTTCTGGAACCGCCGCGCCAGCGCGCGATCCTTTTCGAAGATACCCCGATACTCCTGATACGTCGTCGAACCGATGCACTTGAGCTCGCCGCTGGCCAGTACCGGCTTGATCAGATTGCTGGCATCCATGACACCGCCGCTGGCGGCACCCGCACCGATGATGGTGTGGATCTCGTCGATGAACAGCACGGCTCCCGGGGTCTTCTGCAATTGCTTGATCAGGCCCTTCAGCCGCTTCTCGAAATCGCCCCGGTACTTGGTACCTGCTACCAGTGCCCCGAGGTCCAGCGAGTAGATCACGGACTTCTTCAGCACATCCGGCACTTCGCCTTCGATGATCAGCTTCGCCAGGCCCTCGGCGATCGCGGTCTTGCCGACGCCGGCCTCGCCCACATAGAGCGGGTTGTTCTTGCGGCGGCGGCAGAGAACCTGGATGGTGCGGTCCACTTCCGCCTGACGGCCGATCAGCGGGTCGATCTGGCCCTTCCGCGCCTTCTCGTTCAGGTTGACGGCGAAGCTTTCCAGCGGCGACTTGCTCGCGCCCGCGTCGCCGGCCTCCTCGTCGCTTTCCACGCTGCCGGGGTGCGCCTGGCCGGGCGCCTCGTCGTCGGACACCTTGGAAATTCCGTGGGATACGTAGTTCACCACGTCCAGACGGGTAATGCTCTGCTTGTGCAGAAAATACACCGACTGGGACTCCTGCTCGCTGAAGATCGCCACCAGCACGTTCGCCCCGGTCACCTCCTTGATGCCGGCGGACTGCACATGCAGGATCGCCCGCTGCAGCACCCGCTGGAAACCGAGTGTGGGCTGTGTCTCACGGCTGTCGTCCGGAGGCAGCAGCGGTGTGGTTTCCTCCAGAAACGCTTCCAGCTCCTGCTTCAGCTGTACCAGATCCGCCCCACAGGCCTTCAACACGCCGACAGCGGTCGGGTTGTCCGTCAGGGCCAGCAACAGGTGTTCCACGGTGAGAAATTCGTGCCGCTTTTCCCTCGCCTCCTTGAAGGCCAGATTCAGCGTGAACTCCAGTTCTTTACTCAACATGCGCTCTCACCTCACCTAGGGTAGGTACACTGCGGGGCCGGTACACCATCGGACCCGGAACATCCACGACGGTTCCTTGGACTCCCGCCGCGGCAATTTCAGGCCTCCTCCATCGTGCAGAGCAGCGGGTGCTGATGCTGTCTGGAATAATCGTTCACCTGCTCGACCTTGGTCTCGGCGACATCCCTTGAGAACACACCACAGACCCCATGACCTCGAGTATGCACCTGAAGCATCACCTGCGTCGCCTTGGACCGATCCATGCTGAAAAACATCTCCAGGATCTCCACGACGAATTCCATCGGCGTGTAATCATCATTCAGCAGGATGACCTTGTAGAGCGGCGGACGCTTGAGCTTCGGCTTTGCCTCCTGCACCGCAAGCCCGTCGTCATTCTGCCTCCTCCGTTCGTCACTCATGACTGCTGTTGTCCATCTGCCAAGCGCGGCCGTCGCCGACGGCGCGATTACCCATTCTCCGGGGGAAGCCGGCCGGAGCTGTGCCCGGTTACTCCCACCAACTCATAGCATGCCGTATCGGCAGGGAACGGGACATCAGTCTCACTTCGGCGACCACCCCTCCGAAGCGGGACCTGTGTCACCCGTTACTGGAATTCTAGAAACTGCCGTACTGCTCTGCCAATCCGGTCCGACGAACATCCACCCCGATTGTTCCGGGAATTGCCCGTCGTTCCCTAGGCTTCAGATTGGGGCAGTGCAGCAATAATCAATGGCTGTGCGGGAAGTGCGCGCGAATTCCGCTGCCGTCCGCGCCTTCCCGGCTCGTGGCTACCTCTGGCAAGCGCCGCTGCAAGTGGGCACAATGCTTTCTCGCGGCGAAAGCCGGAACCATTCAGGACGAGGACAGCAATGCAGCAGGCGGAACGCGGGTTATTCGACCTCCGCAGGGGGCACCCGATTTTTCTGAGCGAGGGGTCCCGGGGGCTGCTCACCATTCCGGTCGAGACCATGATCGAGGACCGGGTCGACGAACTCGCGCACATGACCGGCGCCCGCCTGCGTCTGCTGGTCACCGCCGAACGCGCCGAGGCGCTGGGTCTTGCTTCCCCGGGAAAGGTTCCGCTGTCCGTGCCGCTTCCTTCCGGTTCCCGGGTCAGGGATCTGCTGGCCTTCTGCGCATCGCCGGTGTCCGTGCTGAACCGGGAGCGAGTCCAGCAAATCAGCCGCGCCGCCAACGCGCTGGAACTCGGCGCCCTGTCCCTGGCAAAGGCCGGCCGCCTGCTCCCCGCCATGCTTGGCATGGACGTGCCCGCGGAACCGTCCGGAGACCTTGCCCGGCTGCTTGACGACGGCAGCATACTCCGGGTTCCGCTGGAACAGGCCCAGCAGGCCGGGGCCCGCCCGGGGCTGCGCCTCAGTCGAATCAGCGAGGCACCGGTGCCGCTGGAAGATGCGCCGAGCACGCGCTTCATCCTGTTCCGCGAGGAGAACGGCGTGCTGGAGCACGTCGCCGTACTGATCGGCGATCGCGCCGCCTGGCCCGATCCGGTGTCCATACGCCTGCATTCCGCCTGTCTCACCGGCGACCTCTTCGGCAGCCTCCGCTGCGACTGCGGCGAGCAGTTACGCAACGGCGTCAAGGCCATCCGCGAGCACGGCGGCGGCGTCCTGCTCTACCTGGCGCAGGAAGGACGCGGCATCGGCCTGGCCAACAAGCTGCGCGCATACAGCATCCAGGATCACGGCGTGGATACGGTGGACGCCGATCGCATTCTCGGCTTTACCTATGACGAGCGCCGTTACGAGGCGGCCGTGGCCATGCTCAATCAGCTTGGCCTGCATAACGTGCGGATCTTCACCAACAACCCGGAAAAGGTTGCCGCCCTCCAGCGCGGGGGTATCAAGGTGGCGGAACGACTACCGCTGCACGGGACCATTAACCCCCACAATCACAACTACCTCAACACCAAGGCCACGAAGGCCGGCCATCTGCTGCACGACCTTCTCGGCGCCAAGGACTGACCCCACCACCCACCGATCGTGCTGTACGCTGTATATTGACGATGTTGATGGCACGGAATGCGCTCATGGACCAGAAAACCAGTTCGCGGCTCTACTACAAGAACAACCGCATCAAGCAGCTGCGCGCCTTCTGCTTCACCGCCCAGGCCGGCAGCATCTCGCGCGCGGCGGAACGCCTGGCGCTCAGCCAGCCGTCCGTTTCCCTGCAGATCCAGGCGCTGGAACGGGAAATGGAGATTACCGTCTTCGAGCGGCGCGGGCCGCGTATCACACTGACCCCCGACGGCAAGGCGCTGTACGAGCTGGCGCTGCCGCTAGTGGAAGGGATCGACGCCCTGCCCGCGCGCTTTGCCGCACGCAACGAATCCATGCAGAGCGGGCGGCTGGATATCGCCGCCGGCGAATCCAGTACGCTGTATCTGATCCCCGACCTGCTGAAGGAATTCATGGAGCGCTTCCCGGAGAGTCCGGTGAAACTCCACAACCTGATCGGCGCGGACATGCTGCAGGCGCTGCGCAACGATGAAGTGGATTTCGCCATCGGTTCCATGATGGACCTCCCGGACGACATCCACTACCGCCCGGTCTACTCATTCGCCACGTCGCTGATCACGCCCCTGGACCATCCGCTCGCCGGGGCCGAGCAGATTACACTCGACGATCTCGCGTCCGACGCCCTGATCCTTCCGCCCCGGCACCTGACCACCTGGAGGCTGGTCAATCTGGTCCTGCAGCAGAACAATATTTCCTACCAGGTCAGACTGGAAGTCGGCGGATGGGAGATCATGAAAGCCTATGTGGAACGCGGATTCGGCATCGGCATCGCCAGCAACATCTGCCTCACCGGCCGGGAACGCCTGGCGGTCAAGCCGCTACCCGAGGTATTCCCGCAACGGACCTACGGCGTGATGTGGCGCCGGGGCAAATTCCTGTCGCTGCAGGCCAGGCGATTCATCGAGCAGATGGACCCGGAGTTTTTCAACGCCGGCCATGACCCCATGCTCGGCAAGGACCACGAACCCAGGGGCAACCAGGTGTTCGTGGCGGCCGGCGGACGCTCCTCCGGCAACAGCCACCCCCGGGAAAGCGGTCATACGCACACGGAACAGGGCTAAGGAAGCGCTGATCAATTCCCACGTTCCAAGGAAGCGCTGCGCTCGACAGCCCGACAGTCCGAGGGTAGGCTTTGCCTCCATGGTCTGGAAACCCCACGTCACCGTAGCGGCAGTCATCGAGCGCGATGGCCGGTTCCTCATGGTCGAGGAACGGTCCGGCGGCGCGTTGGTGCTCAATCAGCCCGCCGGCCACCTGGAACCCGGCGAATCGCTGGTGGATGCCGTTGTCCGCGAAACGCTGGAAGAAACCGCCTGGGATTTCGTACCGGATGCCGTGGTCGGTGTCTATCGCTGGTATCATGCAGCCAAGCGGTCGACGTTCCTCCGCGTGTGTTTCTGCGGGAAGGCCGTCAGCCACGATCCCGGACGGGAACTGGACGACGGCATTCTGCGCGCGCTGTGGCTGACACCCCAGGAACTGATGGACGCCACCGACCGCCTGCGCAGCCCGATGGTGCTGAAGAACATCCAGGATTACCAGGCCGGCAACCGCTACCCGATGGACATGCTCCAGGACATGGCCGAGTAGGCGGGAATCCGGGCCCGTCTCGCTACCGCACGCTCCGTGCAGGCTGTCGCAACGAACTGACCAAACAGCATGACTACACGCGAAATCGAAAATGTGGTCGTCGGCATTTCCGGAGGCGTCGATTCCTCGGTTGCCGCGCTTCGCCTGTTGGAGCAGGGATACCGGGTTCAGGGCCTGTTCATGCGCAACTGGGAAGAGGACGACGGCGATACGGTCTGCACCGCGGAGCAGGATCTCGCCGACGCCAAGCAGGTCTGTGCGGAACTCGGCATACCGCTGCATCAGGTCAACTTTGCCGCGGAATACCGTGCCCAGGTGTTCGATCACTGCCTGCGCGAATTCGAGGCCGGCCGGACACCCAACCCGGATGTGCTGTGCAACCGCGAGATCAAGTTCAAGCTGTTCCTCGAGCACGCCCTGCGCCTGGGTGCCGACGCCGTTGCGACCGGTCACTATGTGCGCACCGGCCGCGATGCGCAGGGCCGGGCCACGCTGCTGCGCGGACTCGACGGTAACAAGGACCAGAGCTATTTCCTGTACATGGTCGGCCACGAAGCACTGGCGCGGTCACTGTTCCCGGTCGGCGATCTGGAAAAACCGCAGGTCCGGCGCCTGGCCGAGGAGGCGGGCTTCGACAATTTCGAGAAGAAGGACAGCACCGGTATCTGCTTCATCGGTGAACGGGATTTCAGGGAGTTTCTCACCCGCTATCTGCACCGCACGCCGGGCCCCATTGTCACCACCGACGGCCTGACCATCGGCGAGCACCAGGGCCTGAGTTTCTACACGCTGGGGCAGCGCCAGGGGCTGGGCATCGGTGGCGTACCGGGCCGAACCGGCCCCTGGTTCGTTGCCGACAAACGGATGACCGACAACACGCTGGTCGTGGCGGAGGGCGAAGATCACCCCGCCCTGCTCAGCCGGGGGTTGGTGGCAGACCAGTTGCACTGGGTAGCCGGCGAGGCACCGGCCGCCGCCTTCCGGGCCGGCGCCAAGACCCGCTACCGCCAGCCCGACCAGGCCTGCACCGTCGAGTTGCTGGCGCATGGGCGCTGCCTCGTGCAGTTCGACAGACCGCAGCGTGCGGTCACGCCGGGCCAGTCCGTGGTGCTCTACCACGAGGACCGTTGCCTGGGCGGGGGAATCATCCAGGAGCGCGTATCCCTCACCACGGCCGGCGAGGCCCGCAGCGCGTGATGACCCCGCTGGATTCCCAGACACTGGCGCTGGCCGCCATCTTCCAGGCACTGGCGGAAGTCCGGCGGCTTGCCCGGGAAGGACGCGCGGAGACGAATGCCGTCGCCAGCTGCATGGCCGGGCTGCTCAACGCCTACGAGGGCGACGTTGCCGGCGCCTACGGCGGCGCCAGGACGCTGATGCCTGGCCTGCGGCAGCTGCATCGCCAGTTGACCCAGCCAGGAGACATGGAGGTCACGCGCTATGCCGTGGTGGTGCTCCACCTGGAACGCAAGCTGATGCGGGACCGGCAGCGCCTGGCGGTGCTGGCTGGTGGACTGGAGCATGCCCGCTCCCAGGCCGGCTATTTCCATCCGACGCATGAAAACGTCATTGGCCGGCTGGCCGACCTCTACTCCGAAACGGTGAGCTCCCTGAAACCCCGTATCATGATCCAGGGCAGCCGGGAATGGCTGGAAGACTCCCGGAATGCCAATCTGATCAGGGCGCTGCTGCTGGCTGCCATCCGCGCTGCCACGCTCTGGCGCGACCAGGGCGGCAGCCGCTTCAAGCTGCTGTTCCGCCGCAAGCAGTTGCTCGCGACCACGCACCACCTCATTGATGTTCTCGACGAACGGGATTCCGACCCTGCCCCTTGAGGACGCGTTGGTCACTGGCCCTCTCCACGCGAAGCGCTGGTGTATTGCCGTGTCCGAACGCCGCCGGTCAGCGGTGTTGCAGGGCCGCAAATCCGTTCCGTTTCGTGTATCATTACGCGCGCCGTTGGGACGCGGCAGCGGAAACACTGTTTCGATTCGAGTGCGAACGTGGGAATTGATCGGTATTTCCTCAGAACAACGCTGTCCAGCTGCAGGGCCGGGCCGGCATCGACACAAGCGCCGGTCGCCCCCGGCAGGGGCCTGGATAACACACTGCACAAGTCCCCGGAACATCCCTGCCCTGCCCGCCCCGCAGGCGCGTGGGGGGCTCATTCTGGTACAGATGGGAGGTAGAATGAACAACACCTTTGATGCGCGCTCAACGCTGGAGGTCGGCGGCAAATCCTACGAGATCTTTCGTCTCGACGCCCTGAAAGGCAAAGGCAATCTCGAACGCCTGCCCTATTCGCTGAAAGTGCTGCTGGAGAACCTGCTGCGCACCGAAGACGGCGTTTCGGTGACCAAGGAGAGCATCGAGGCACTGCTGAACTGGGACGCCAAGGCCGAACCCAGCGACGAAATCGCCTTCACCCCGGCCCGTGTGGTCATGCAGGACTTCACCGGCGTGCCGGCGGTTGTCGACCTTGCCGCCATGCGTGACGCCATGCAGGCGCTGGGCGGCAACCCTGAACGGATCAACCCCCTGTCTCCGGCCGACCTGGTCATCGACCACTCCGTGATGGTCGATCATTTCGGCACCAAGGACGCCCTGGACCTGAACACCAAGCTGGAATACCACCGCAACAAGGAACGGTACAAGTTCCTGCGCTGGGGCCAGACCGCATTCTCCAACTTCCGCGTGGTACCGCCGGGCACCGGCATCGTGCACCAGGTGAACCTGGAGTATCTGGCCGACGTGGTATTCAGCCGTGACGTCGACGGCAAGACCCAGGCCTATCCGGACACGCTGGTCGGTACCGACTCGCACACCACGATGATCAACGGTGTCGGCGTACTGGGCTGGGGCGTGGGCGGCATCGAGGCCGAGGCTGCCATGCTCGGCCAGCCGATTTCCATGCTGATTCCGCAAGTCATCGGCTTCAAGCTCAGCGGCAAGCTGCCGGAAGGCACCACCGCCACCGACCTGGTACTGACGGTGACGCAGATGCTGCGTCAGCGCGGCGTGGTGGGCAAGTTCGTGGAATTCTTCGGCGACGGCCTGTCCAACATGCCGCTGGCCGACCGCGCCACCATTGCCAACATGGCCCCGGAGTACGGCGCCACCTGCGGCATTTTCCCGGTCGACGGCGAAACCATCCGCTATCTGGAGCTGTCCGGCCGCGATGAACAGACCATCGCGCTGGTCGAAGCCTATGCCAAGGCACAAGGCATGTGGCGTGAAGACGGCGCCCCGCAGGCCGATTACACCGACGTCCTGGAACTGGACATGGGCACGGTGGAACCGAGCCTGGCCGGGCCGAAACGTCCCCAGGACCGGGTGGCACTGAAGAACGCCAAGCAGACCTTCAACAGCAACCTGCAGGCGCATCTGGAAGAGCACTCCTCCTCCGATGAAGAGCGGTTCAAGAACGAAGGCGGCGACACCGCGGTCGGCGGCCAGATCCTGCATGAACAGGGGGCCGTGGAGATCGAACTGAACGGCCGGAAAGAACTGCTTCAGCACGGCGCCGTGGTCATCGCCGCAATCACCAGTTGCACCAACACCTCCAACCCCGACGTGCTGGTGGCGGCCGGCCTGGTGGCCAAGAAGGCCCACGAACTGGGTCTGAAGGTAAAGCCCTGGGTGAAGACCTCCTTCGCTCCCGGCTCCCAGGTCGTACCGGCCTACCTGGAGAAAGCCGGACTGCAGGACCACCTGGATGCCCTGGGTTTCAACGTGGCCGGTTTCGGCTGCACCACCTGCATCGGCAACTCCGGTCCACTGCCCGACGTCATCGGCAATGCCATCAAGGAAGGCAACCTGATGGTCGCCTCCGTGCTGTCCGGCAACCGGAACTTCGAAGGCCGCGTGCACCCGGACGTGCGCACCAACTGGCTGGCTTCCCCTCCGCTGGTGGTGGCGTACGCCCTGGCCGGCACCATGACGCTGGACGTGACCACCGAGGCGCTGGGCAAGGACAAGAACGGCAAGGACGTCTTCCTGAAGGACATCTGGCCGACCCAGCACGAAGTGGCCGAGGCCGTGGGCAGCAGCATCAGCCGTGCCATGTTCCAGGAGCAGTATGCGGATGTATTCGCCGGCGACCGGAACTGGCAGGGCATCGACGTCGCGGAAGGCCAGAACTACGACTGGGCACCGTCCACCTACATCGCCAACCCGCCCTATTTCAAGGGCATGAGCATGGACGAGCCGGGCGTACCCAGCATCAGGGACGCGCGGGTGCTGGTCTTCGTGGGTGATTCCATCACAACCGACCACATCTCCCCCGCTGGCGCCATCAAGCCCGACAGCCCCGCAGGCAAGTATCTGCAGGAACAGGGCGTTGAACCGAAGGAGTTCAACTCCTACGGGTCCCGCCGCGGCAACCATGAGGTGATGATGCGCGGCACCTTCGCCAACGTGCGGCTGCGTAACAAGATGGCCCCGGGTACCGAAGGTGGCTGGACCACGCACGTGCCGTCCGGCGACGTCATGAGCATCTACGACGCCTCCATGAAGTACCAGCAGGACGACACGCCTCTGGTGGTGCTCGCGGGCAAGGAGTACGGCACCGGCTCCAGCCGCGACTGGGCTGCCAAGGGCGCCAACCTGCTGGGGATCAAGGCGGTGATCGCCGAGAGCTTCGAACGCATCCACCGTTCCAACCTGGTGGGCTTCGGCGTACTGCCGCTGCAGTTCAAGGACGGCGACAGTGCCGAGCGCCTGGGCCTGACCGGAAAGGAGACCTTTACTTTCGGGGCGCTGGACGGCGAACCGAAAGCGCTGAAGGTGACCGCGCGCGGGGACGACGGCAAGGAAACCACCTTCGAGGCAACCGTTCGCATTGATACGCCGAAGGAATGGGACTACTTCCGTAACGGTGGAATCCTACACTACGTGCTGCGCAATCTGGCCAGGCAATCGCAAGCGGCCTGATCGCCTCACGGGAACCAGTGCTGACCAGAAAGCCGCCCCCGGGCGGCTTTCTGCTTTTCCGCATTCCGACTCCGGTCGCGAACCGGAAATGTTGCATCGCAACAATTCTCCTGCTATGCTGCATGGCAACAAGCTGGAAATAGCTTCCAGGCTTGAGCCCAATACCCAGGAGGTAACGATTATGAGTAACCCGTCTCTGAACCAGATGAATGAACAGGTCGAAAAGCTGTTCGCGGCGCCCGCCCGTGCTTATGCCAGTCTCGCCATTGCGCATTTCGAGAAGCTGGCCAGCGCCCACTTCGAGGCCACCAAGGCTTACACCGATGTCGGTGTGAAGCAGGTGCGTGCGGCTCTCGACATCAAGGACCCGGAAGCGTTCCGGAACTATGTCGAAGGCCAGCAGAAAGTCGTCAAGGAGCTGAGCGAGCGCGTGAAGGGCGATGCCGAAAAGGTCGTGGCTCTGAACCAGGACTTCTTCAAGCAGGCCCAGCAGCTGACCGAAAGCAACGTGAAGTCGGCTGCCTCCAAGGCCAAGTAAGCCGCAGCCAGATTGCTTCCCGCATCGAACGCCGCCCCCGGGCGGCGTTTTCTTTTGCCGGTACCGTAAAGAAAACGCCCCCGACGCCGTTATATCGCTTCAGATACTCTTCCAGGGGCGCGAACGTGCGATCTATCCTCAGGCTTCTGCTGCCGGGACTGCTGGCCTGCGCGCTGGCCGGCCAGGCATCCGCCTATCTGCGTTATGAATCCGCCCCGGCGGAATCCCGGTGGATCGTGGAATCCGGTGCCCTGGCCTGTCACCTGACCCATCCCCTGCCCCATTTCGGTGTCGCAGTCTTCAGCCGTACTTCCAACGGTGAACATGCGCTCCGCGTGTATCTCCACCGCCCCCCGGAATCACGCCATGAGGCCAGGCTCGCCAGCCTGCCGACACAATGGCAATACGGCGTCGAACAGCCGATTGGCACCACCGAGATCCTGCCACGGCAGGAAGCCCTGGTGCTGGGACACCGCATGGCCAATGCTCTGTTGCAGGAACTCGAGGCCGGGCACCGCATCGCCCTTCTCTATGACGACTGGTACCAGGAATCGGTGCCCGGCAGTGCTGCGCTGACACCTGTCGGCTTCCGGCCCGCCTACCGGGACTATCTGGCATGCATCACGGGCCTGCAGGAGCGGCGCTTTGAGCACCGCTCGGGCGGGACGGACGCGCCTGACAGGACAACAGAGGAGCACCGGGACACGGTACGGACGGATGCGGGTACCGGACCCGGCCCGCTGGAACGTACGCTGCGTGGCCACGGAATCGCCGCACCGGAAAAGCCGGTGGAATCCCCCCGCCTGGTCTATTTCGTTTTCGACAACAGCGAACTGACGTACAGCGAGCGGCAACGCCTGCGCCGCTTTGCCGATGAGATACTCACGGATCCGAGCGACCCGACGGTGATCATCACGGGCCACACTGACAGCCGGGGCGACGTTGACTACAACGAAGCACTCGGCAAACGCCGTGCCTCGGCAGTACGGGAATACCTGGAAGAGCTCGGACTGCCGGCACGACGCATCGTTCATGAAACCCGCGGTGAGCACCAGCCGGTGGCAAGCAATGAACGGGACGACGGGCGTGCGGAGAACCGACGGGCCGTGCTCGAGGTCCACCGCCGGTAATCACCGACCGATTCCCGCGATCACGTTTCCCTTCCGCATCGCACCAACCGGCTTCAGGCGATACAATGTGCCGCGTTCATTCACAGGCAGGCCGGGTACGAACGGCCATGGGACGGACGAGGGACGATGAAGGAACAGCATTTCGATACCGTGGTCATCGGCAGCGGCCCCGGCGGTGAAGGGGCGGCGCTGAAACTGGCGAAGCAAGGGCAGCGCGTCGTCGTCATCGAAAGCCATCAGGATGTCGGGGGCGGTTGCACGCACTGGGGCACCATCCCTTCCAAAGCCTTGCGCCATAACGTGCGGCGCATGATGGAATACAACAACAACCCCCTCTTTCGAGACGTCGGCGCCCCCCGGCGTCTTTCGTTTCCAAGGGTACTCAAGACCGCGGAACGCGTGATCAGCCAGCAGGTGGGCCTGCGCAGCGGTTTCTACAGTCGTAATGACATTCCGGTGTACCAGGGACGCGCCATCTTCATCGACGAACGGACCATCGAGGTGCGCAGCGGGGCGGACAAGGCCCGCCGCCTCACCGCGGACCATTTCGTCATCGCCACCGGCTCCAGGCCCTACCGGCCACACGACGTGGACTTCTCTCACCCCCGGATCATGGACAGCGATACCGTACTGCAGCTGGATCACACGCCCCGGAGCATCACCATTTACGGCGCCGGGGTCGTGGGCTGCGAGTACGCGTCGATTTTCCGGGGCCTGGGCCTGAAGGTCGATCTGGTGGACACCCGCGAGCGGTTGCTCACGTTCCTGGATGACGAGATCTCCGATGCCCTCAGCTACCACCTGCGGGAACTGGGCGTGTTGATCCGGCATCGCGAGAGTTATTCCCGCGTCGAAGGTACCGACAGCGGTGTGGTGGTGCACACCGAATCCGGAAAGCGCATCAAGAATGAAGTGCTGCTCTGGGCCAACGGCCGGACCGGCAACACCCAGAACATGGGTCTGGAAGAACTGGGTCTGACACCGAATGGCCGTGGCCAGCTGGAAGTCAACGCGCACTACCAGACCGCCCAGCCGCACATCTACGCCGTCGGGGACGTCATCGGCTATCCCAGCCTGGCCAGCGCTGCCTATGACCAGGGTCGGTTCGCCGCCACCCACCTGCTTCACGGAGAAAGCGACTACGAACTGGCCCGCGACATACCCGCCGGCATCTATACCATTCCCGAGATCAGTTCGGTCGGCAGGAGCGAGCGGGAACTGACCGAGGCGAAAGTTCCCTACGAGGTCGGCCACGCCTTCTTCAAGGACCTGGCCCGGGCGCAGATCTCCCATCAGGGTGTGGGTATGCTGAAACTGCTGTTTCATACGGAAACGCTGGAACTGCTGGGCATTCACTGCTTCGGCGACCAGGCCGCCGAGATCGTTCACATCGGCCAGGCCATCATGTCGCAGCCCGGCGAAGCAAACAGCCTGATGTACTTCATCAACACCACGTTCAATTACCCGACCATGGCGGAGGCCTACCGCGTGGCCGCCCTGAACGGTTACAACCGCCTTTCCTAGGAAGGTGCCGATTCATTCTCGCGCTTCCCGGGCGCGGGCGGAGAGCGTGCAGGAGATATCGTGATTGACAAAAGGAAGCCGGGGATCCCGGTCTCGTTCTACTTCGACTACAACTGCCCGTTCTGCTACGTCGCCAGCGGCCGGCTGCTGGCACTGAAACAGCGGCACGATCTCGATATCCTGTGGCGTTTCGTGGAAATCCACCCCGGCAATGACGCCCGGGGGCAACCGCTGGATACGCTCGGCTACGACACCGCCCAGTGGGCGCAGATGACGCGAAACCTGGAGGGCATGATCGCCGAGGACGGGCTGCCGTGGGTTCCGCGGATGTTCACCACCAACACGCGCAAGGCGATACTGCTCGCACAGACCGTGCTGCTCCGCCACCCGGACGCGTTCCCCGGCCTGCACCAGGCGTTGTTCCATGCCTATTTCGCGGAAGGGCGCAATATCGGGGATGAGGGGGAACTCCGGGAGATTGCCGGGGCACACGGCGTCGACGCGCTGCTGGAAACCGCGTGGAACACGCCGGCGGCGATGCAGGTACTGCTGTCCCACGTCGAGGAAGCCCAACGCATGGGACTGACCGGCGTTCCCACCATCGTCGTCTCGAAACGGGCCTTTCCCGGCGCAATCTCCGTCGACCTGCTGGAACAGGCGCTGGAGGAAGCTGGCTCGAGCGCCTGAGCGACCCGGAACAACCGGGCCGCTCGAGTGCGAACGTGGGAGTAAATCAGCGCTTTCCTAACCGCCGAGCATCCCCCGTTTCAGGCGTCGGTCGGCCGGGTTGTCACCCAGCCAGATGGCAAGCACGAAGCGGGCGAAGGCATCACTTTCGATCCTGCCGACCTCCTCACCGTTCATGCTGACCACAAGTCCGGTGCCCGGAATGGCATCCATGGCGCCGCGATCACCTTCCCGGAAGTCGCTGCCGAAGAAGCCCTTGAACCGCTCGATCTCCCCGGCGTACTGCCGGCGCTCTGCTTCGGACATGGCATTGTTCAGGCCGTCGACCAGGGCCTCGACCATGGTGTCCCGGCCAACGTTGCGCAACAGTTCCAGATGAACACGCCGCGGCGCTTCCATGGCGATCGCCCGATCACCGTCGGAAACGGGTTCAGGCGTGTACAACGCCCCCACGTAGACACGAACGAAAAACCGGGTGCGGACGCCAGCGCCATTGAGCGTGAGACTGCTGCCCCCGACCTCGATACGTTCAGGCAGATGCACACCCTCAACTTCTCGCGTGTCCGCATTGACCGACGAACACAATACGAAAAACCCCAGGGCGACGATCAGATACACGGAAACGGGCAAGCGCTGCATGACGGTACCTCCTCCTTGTGCGGGGCATCAGGAAAGACATCTGTCCAAAAATGGCCAGACAACATGCCCGGCCGGCGCCCCTTGCTTGTGAACGATCTCCAGAACAGCGTCGGCGGCTCAATCCGGCTGGAACCCGGGAATCAGCACCTGGCTGATGTAGTCCATGTAATTGTTGAAATCCGGCCCGGTCGGGATCAGTTCCGGTGCATCGCGGCGCAGTTGCAGCGTGCCGAGATAGACTGAATACGAGAGCACGGCCCGCTGCCGGGCCTCATCCGTGCTCAATCCCATCGCCGAGTAGTTGCTGACCATGAAAGTGATGCGGCGCTGGTTGACCCGCCGGATCACCGGCCCCACCAGCGGATCATTGCCAGCGGCGGCAAACGCCAGATAAAGCTGACCGGCACGCTTGCTGCCGTCGGCGCCGCGAAACAGACGGTCGATCCGCGCTTCGGGCTTCAACTCGATCTCCGCCCGCGCAATGACATCCTCGGTCTGCTGGCGTTCCCAACGCTCCAGCGCTGCGGCAAGCAAGGCGCCGCGATTGGAGAAATGCCAGTAGAAGCTGCCCTTGGTCACACCGAGCACCCGGGCCAGCCGCTCCACCGCGACTGCATCCAGACCACCTTCGGCAATCGCGTCCAGTGCGGCGTCCGCCCAATCCTCCACGCTCAACGTCTTTCTTGCGGTTTCAGCTGCCATGCCGTGGTTTTACACCCTACGCTAACGTACGGCAAGATGACTCCTGCCGCGGACACCAGGGAAGCATTGAAGTCTTCACGCTGCCCTACTCGATTGCATCACGCATTTGCTGCTTTGCCACCGGTCGGCGGAATCCGGCAGCCGCCGGCGCCGGCAACTGGCCACTGTGAGCCGGCGCCGGCCGCACATGCAGGCGCGCACGCCGGTAATCCGCCCAGCGCGCCTCGGTCCACAGGGGCAGGAAAATGAACAGGTCGTAGAGCCTGAGCAGCAGCCGGGCAGCCAGCATGGCAGCCACGGTCAGCGCCCGCCCCACCACAACCAGCAATTGCAACAGCCCCAGCACCAGCATCAGGAGCACCGGCCGGATCGAGCGCCCCACCATGCCAAGCGGAATGGCTCCGAACGCCAGGGCAAACGGCAGCACCAGCACCATGATCGCCTGTGCCGCCTGGCTCAGGATCGCCATCAGGGCCATGTGGCCGGCCTCGGTCCCGGCCATCGGGGGGATTGCCAGCCCGCTGATGGACAGCCAGTAGTGCAGCAGGGCACCGGTGACCGACAACATCAGCAGCAGCAGGAAACAGGACCAGAAGATCGCCTGCCGTGCCGAGCGGTCCAGGTTGCCGATGGCGAGGAAGACCCGGCTGACCCGTTGGGAATCCAGCATCATCACACCAACCAGCAGTTGGAAGCTCACCAGCAGGATGGTCGTCACCATCCAGGCAGGCATCTCCCAGACCAGCGGTTCGCTTCCCATCATTTCCTGCATGGGTAACGCCACCAGCGTGCTCAGCACCATGACGCCCAGGACCACCGCGCTGAGCAGCAGTGCGCCCAGCACCAACTGCCCGCTGGACGTCGCGGCCAGGACCGCGATGTTGCGACGGGTCGGATCCCGCATCCGGCGATAGACCGCGAGCCGCTGGCGCATGGAACGCAGGCGGCTGTCCAGCCTGGCGATACGGGCATCAAGCCCTTCCAGCACGCGCTGGACGCGGCGCCAGCGAGGCATCATGCGGTACAGCAGCAGGTAGCGCCTGTGGTGCTGACGACGCTGCGCCTCCCGCGCATCCGCACGATAGTGGGCCAGGGTATCGCGGATGTCCTCCAGCGCGCGTGCGACGGCACCGCTGTGCTCTTCTCCCAGTTGGGAGACGGATTCGGTCACCCGGCTCCAGCCCGGCGGTTCGGGGGGAACCTCCGCGCTGCGATGAAAATCCTCCTCCAGCGCCACCAACTGCCCGGTCAGGCGTTCCCGGATCACCGGCAGCCAGTCCAGTTCATTGTCCACGCGCTGGGAGAGGGCCTGGAATTCGTCACGCAGGTCGCGAGAGATGTCGTCCCGGGTCTGCCTCAACAGCAGTTCCACCCACCAGCCCTGGACGGCCCGGGCGCAGCCGCGGCAATAGCCGGTCAGGGCCCGGGCCGCGACCCGGACGGAACGGCACACGGTCCAGATCAGCGCGTGCGCCGGGGTTCGGGCGAAATACGCGGCCACCATGGCAACGAACAGCCACACCAGGAAGGTGAGCACGGGACTGGACGCGATGGTGAACTGATCCGCTGTGGGCATGTGCGTCTCCTTGTGACTGGGCGACGAACAGTTCCGTTTCGCGCCGGGTTGTTTATCGATCGTTGTCTGTTTGTCAGCTGAGGCGCTTGGACGGCAAAGTGCCCAACAACAGGGGGCAAGGTACACAGCCCGCGACACGCCGGCCCATGATCAGCTTAAGACGCCGGAATCATGCGATGACCACCCTTTCCGAAAGTATTGCCATTGGCGGCACTTCCGGAAAGGGTGGTAACTCTGTGCTTCGCCACAGTCAATTATGCCCGCCAGACGGGATCACTGCCAAAAGTGGCGGCATCAACCTTTTCGTTCATGGGAGTGTCATAGCAGGGAAGTATGCTGTAGCAATACGTTCATAGTTCGCGTCACACGAGGCCCCATGGACGCCGTCGATCTCAAACACCCGGAATTCTACATCAACCGGCAACTCAGCCTGCTGGAGTTCAACGCCCGCGTGCTGGAGCAGGCGAAGGACGAGCGCGTGCCGCTGCTGGACCGTCTGCGCTTTCTCTGCATCTCCAGTACCAATCTCGACGAGTTCTTCGAGATCCGGGTGGCCGGTCTCAAACAGGCCTTCGAGCTGGGTTCCACCCAGGTGGGCGCCGACAACCTCGCTCCCAACGAGATACTGCGCGCCATCAGCCAGCGGGCGCACCAACTGGTCGAGGAGCAGTACCGCGTCCTCAACGACACCCTCATCCCGGCGCTCGCCGTCGAGAATATCCGGTTCATCCGCCGGGGCGAATGGAACGCGCATCAGCAGCAATGGGTGCGGGATTATTTCGAGGACTCGCTGTTGCCGGTACTGAGCCCCATGGGCCTGGATCCGGCGCACCCGTTCCCGCGCATCCTGAACAAGAGCCTGAACTTCATCGTGCAACTGGAAGGCAAGGATGCGTTCGGCCGCAACAGCGGCATGGCAGTGGTCCAGGCCCCCCGGTCCCTGCCCCGGCTGATCCGCCTGCCCGAGACGGAAGGCAACGGACCAAACGACTTCGTTTTTCTCTCATCCATTATCCACGCCTTCGTCGGTGAGCTGTTCCCGGGCATGCGCGTCAAGGGTTGCTATCAGTTCCGGGTCACCCGCAACAGCGATCTGTACGTGGACGAGGAAGAAGTCGACGACCTGCTGGTGGCCATGGAGGGGGAATTGCAGTCACGGCGGTACGGCGATGCCGTACGCCTGGAGGTCGCAGCCAATTGCCCCGGCCACATGGCGAGTTTCCTGCTGGAGGAGTTCGAGCTGACCGAAGACGACCTCTACCAGGTGAACGGCCCGGTGAACCTGAACCGGCTGATGACCGTGGCGGACAGCGTTCACCGCCCCGACCTCACCTATCCCGGTTTCACACCGGCCATCCCGACGGAGGTGGCGCGCAGCTCGGACATCTTCAAGCTGCTGCGAAACCGGACCGTGCTGCTGCATCACCCGTTCGAGTCCTTTGCCCCGGTTATCGACTTCGTCCGCCAGGCGGCCAAGGACCCGAACGTGCTGGCCATCAAGCAGACGCTCTATCGCAGCGGCCCGGAATCCGCCATCGTCGATGCGCTGGTTGCCGCAGCCCGGGCCGGCAAGGAAGTGACCACGGTGATCGAACTGCGCGCCCGCTTCGACGAGGAAGCCAACATCCAGCTGGCCAACCGGCTGCAGGACGCCGGCGCGCATGTGGTGTACGGGGTGGTCGGTCACAAGACCCACGCGAAGATGATTCTGGTGGTTCGGCGCGAGGAGGGCCACCTGCGCAACTACATTCATCTCGGCACCGGCAACTACCACTCCCGCACTGCACGGCTTTACACGGACTACGGCCTGCTCACGTCGGACCCGGCCATCGGCGAGGACGTCCATCGGATTTTCCTTCAACTCACCAGCCTGGGGCGGGTGGCCCGACTGAACAAGCTGCTGGAATCGCCGTTTACGCTATACGAGCATCTGCTGCAGCTGATCGCCCGGGAACAGGAGCATGCCCGGGCGGGCCGCGAGGCGCATATCATCATCAAGATCAACAGCCTGGTGGAAACGCGTATCATCCAGGCGCTCTACGCGGCATCCGCCGACGGCGTGCGCATCGACCTGATCGTCCGAGGCATGTGTTCGCTGCGACCGGGCATACCTGGAGTTTCGGAAAACATCCGCGTGCGCTCCATTATCGGTCGTTTCCTGGAACACACCCGGGTCTTCTATTTCGGTAACAACGGCAAGCCGGATGTCTACCTGTCCAGCGCGGACTGGATGGAACGCAATTTCTTCCGCCGGGTGGAGGTTGCGTTCCCCATCGAGAACAAGGCCCTGCAGGAACAGGTGCTGGAGGATCTCAACTGCTACCTGGCGGACAACACCCAGGCCTGGGTGCTGGACCGGGAGGGCCAGTACCACCGCGCGCCCTCCGACCCGGATAATCTCCGCTCTTCACAGAGCGAGCTGCTGGCGCGCCTGGCAGAGCACTCCTGAACGGGCCGGCTCTCAGCCGTGCCCGTCCCCACCGGCCAGCAGCAGCCGGAAATCCAGCGCTTTCAGGTAACTGTCTTCCTCGTCCAGTTCCGCCCGGGTCAGCGGATGCTGTTCGATCCACTGCGCCGACAGTGACAACTGCAGCTCACGACCCTGGGGAATCAGTTCCACCGCATCGATGGGTTCCGCATGGCGGCCGCGATGCAGCACCACCGCCAGCCGCAACAGTACGGCCAGCCGCTTCAGCGACTCCTGGCGGGCGGCAGGAAAGCCATCGAAGACGGCATCGGCCAACTTGCGGCGGTGTGCGCGGATCAGGCAGGCCAGTTCCGCCTGGTCCTGCCGGGAAAAACCGCCCATATCCGCATTGCGCACCACGTACTCACCGTGCTTCTGATACTGGCTGTGGGAAATGTCCAGGCCGATCTCATGCAGCAGTGCGGCCCATTGCAGCAACCTTTCGTCGTCCGCGGTCAAGTGCCAGTCGTCGGCCACCTGCAGCAACAGCCGCTGGGCGGTTTCCCCGACCCGCGCGGCCTGGGCCTGGTCCACGTGATAGCGCGACTGCAGGGCACGCACCGTGCGGTCGCGGGCGTCCTCATCCCGCATGCGACCCAGCAGGTCATACAACAGGCCTTCCCGCAAGGCGCCGTCGGAAACCTGCATCCGCTCGATTCCCAGTGCCTGAAAAACACCATGCAGCACCAGCGCGCCGGCGGCGAAGACGGGCCGCCGTTCCGCGCTGAGCGCATCGAACCGCAGGCGCTTCACATGGCCCGCCTTGAGGATGGCCTGGCGTAGTTTCTCCAGTGCGTCCCGGCTGACACCCTGTTCCACCCACCCCGTCTCGCGGACCACGGCCTCCACCGCCTTGATCGTCCCGGAGGCCCCGACGGCGTGCTGCCAGCCGGCCCCGCGATACCGGCCCTGTATCGGCTCCAGCTCCATCAGAACCGCCTGTTCCAACCGTTTCAGCGCGACCTTGTCGATGTCGCCATCCGGGAAGAAGCGGTCCGTCATGTTGACGCAACCCATGTGCAGACTTTCCATCAGCCGCGCCTCGGTGCGTTCGCCGACGATCAGTTCCGTGCTCCCACCGCCGATGTCCACAACCAGCCGTCGCTGGCCGTCTTCCGGTATCGAATGCGCCACGCCCAGGTAGACCAGACGTGCCTCCTCGACACCGGAAACCACTTCGATGGGGTGGCCGAGCGCGTCCTCCGCGTCGGCCAGGAAGCGTTGCTCGTTTCCGGCCTGACGCAGCGTGTTGGTACCCACGGCGCGGACACTGCCGCGGGGCAGATCCCTGATGCGCTGGCCAAACCGCTGCAGGCAGGCCAGGGCCCGCTCCCGGGCCTCCGGTGCCAGGCCGCCTGCCTCATCCAGACCGGCGGCGAGACGGACCATCTCCTTCAGGCGGTCCACGACCTGCAGGCTGCCGTGCTGGTGGCGCGCCACGATCATGTGAAAACTGTTGGAACCGAGATCAACCGCCGCCACCGTGCCGGCGTCTTTCGGGGCGGCGCGCAGGCTTTTCAGCAAGGACACTAGCCGTTATCCGCGTCGAGGGAGTGGCGCCCGAGCTGGGAGGGTGCCAGGAACCAGCGCAACCGGCCCTGGCCGGCTTCGACGCCGTGCGCGAACTCCAGCATGGCGGCGCCGGTTTTCTTGAATTCCAGCATGCCACGGGGTTCACCGGTCAGGGCCAGCCCCACCAGGCGATTCAGATGGGGCTCATGACCGACAAGCACCGCCAGTTCCTCCTCGCGGCCGGCCATCCAGCGTAACGCATCGGCAGGGTCGGCCATCGGCGCCAGCCAGTCCACCTCCTCGCGGCGGGCGACGTGCAACTGCTCATCCAGGATGTCGGCAGTCTGCAAGGCGCGCAGCAGGGGGCTGCTCACCAGCAGGTCCACGCCTCCACACAACGCGGCCAGGCCGCGCGCGGCATTGCGCGTCTTCCTGCGGCCCTTCTCGGAAAGCGCGCGCGCCATGTCCGACAACCCCTCCGCGGCTTCCTGGGCATGGCCATGTCGTACCAGTACCACTCGTTGCATTGCCTGCTCTCCCACCATTGGAAAAGGCACTATAACCGCAAGCCGGCGACCGGAGAAAACCGGTTCGTGCCGGTACAGACTACCTGCGGGGTGTGACACGGACAGGACTTGATTCAAAAAGACATTGTCTTGTTGTGCAATGCACATGATAATGCGCGCGAGCGTCAGGAAAGCGCCGACCCATTCCCGCATTTGCCGACTCGCAACGCTGGTACGCCTCCTGCAATTCCAACGCCCCAACTTCGGACTGTCTGCCGTGATCGAGAATCTTCGGAACATCGCCATTATCGCCCATGTTGACCATGGCAAGACCACGCTGGTCGACCGTCTGCTCCAGCAGTCCGGCACGCTGGCCGGCAAGGCCGCCGACGCCGAACGGATCATGGACTCCAACGATCTGGAGAAGGAACGCGGTATCACCATCCTGGCGAAGAACACGGCGATCCGCTGGAACGATTACCGGATCAACATCGTCGACACGCCGGGCCACGCCGACTTCGGCGGCGAGGTGGAGCGCGTCATGTCCATGGTCGACTCGGTGCTGCTGCTGGTGGACGCCGTCGACGGTCCCATGCCGCAGACCCGCTTCGTGACGCAGAAGGCGCTGGAGGCCGGCCTACGGCCGATCGTGGTGATCAACAAGATCGACCGTCCCGGTTCCCGGCCTGACTGGGTGCTGGACCAGACCTTCGACCTGTTCGACCGCCTGGGCGCCACCGACGAACAACTCGATTTTCCGGTGATCTACGCCTCCGCACTGAACGGCTATGCCGGCGCGGACTCCGGGGTCCGCGAGGGTGACATGACGGCGCTGTTCCAGGCCATCGTGGATCACGTGCCGGCACCGGACGTCGATCCCGACGGGCCCTTTCAGCTGCAGGTCAGCTCGCTGGACTACAACAGCTACGTGGGCGTGATCGGCATCGGCCGAATCAAGCGCGGCCGGGTCAAGCCCAACACACCAGTCGCCCTGATCGACCGCCACGGCAAGACCCGCAGCGGACGCATGCTGCAGGTACTGGGCTTTCTCGGGCTTGAGCGCATCGACGTGCCCCAGGCGCAGGCCGGGGACATCATCGCGTTTACCGGCATCGACGGGCTGAACATCTCCGACACGCTGTGCGACCCCTCCCGCGTCGAGGCACTGCCGCCCCTTACGGTGGACCAACCCACGGTGAGCATGACCTTCCAGGTCAACACCTCGCCGTTCGCCGGCCGCGAAGGCAAATACGTTACCTCCCGGCAGATCCGCGAGCGCCTGGAGCGCGAGCTGGTGCACAACGTCGCGCTACAGGTCGAGGAAACCGATGATCCGGACAGGTTCCGCGTCTCCGGCCGGGGCGAGCTGCACCTGTCGGTGCTGATTGAGAACATGCGCCGTGAAGGCTACGAACTGGGCGTGTCCCGGCCGGAAGTGATCATCCGCACTGTGGACGGCGTCAAGCAGGAACCGTTCGAGCAGCTCACCGTCGACGTGGAGGAGGTTCACCAGGGCGCCGTGATGGAAAAGCTGGGCGTACGCGGCGCAGAGATGACCAATCTCTCCCCGGATGGCAAGGGCCGCGTACGGCTGGACTTCATCATTCCCTCGCGCGGCCTGATCGGCTTCCGCACCGAATTCCTGACCGCGACCTCCGGTACCGGCCTGCTGTTCCACGTGTTCGATCACTACGGGCCGATGAAGAACGGCCAGTACGGTCAGCGCATCAACGGCGTGCTGGTGGCCAACGGGCCGGGCAAAGCGCTCGCCTATGCCCTGTTCAACCTGCAGGAACGCGGCCGCCTGTTCATCGGTCACGGCGACGAAGTCTATGAGGGCATGATCATCGGCATCCACTCCAGGGACAACGACCTGGTGGTGAACCCGCTGAAGGCCAAGCAGTTGACCAACATCCGCGCTGCCGGCAGCGACGAGAACCTGTTGCTGACACCGCCCATCCGCATGACGCTGGAGCAGGCGCTGGAATTCATCGACGACGACGAACTGGTGGAAGTGACCCCCGAGGCCATCCGCCTGCGCAAGAAACAGCTCAAGGAACACGAGCGCAAGCGTACCAGCCGCAGCAAGGAAATGGCCTGACGGGATCCGGCCGATCAGTCCCCGGTGATTCCCCATCGGGCCTGGTGGTCGTTCAGCAAGGCCTTGCGCCGCCGCCAGTCCGGCAGAATGTCGTCCATGAGCCGGTGAAATGCCGGGCCGTGATTGAATTCCCGCAGATGGCAGAGTTCGTGGGCGATCACGTAGTCCACGCAGGGTAGCGGCGCCCTGATCAGCCAGAGGTTGAGGTTCAGTCGACCCCGGCTGGAGCAACTACCCCATTGCGAGCGCATGGCACGCACGGTCAGCGGCGGCGCGTCCACCCCAGCGCCCGGCAATTGCGGCAAAAGCAGCGCGATTCGTTCCTGGTAGCGGGCCCGCGCGTGGTTTCGCAGCCAGGCGAGATACACCCGCTTCACCGCAGCGGCATCCCCGGGCGTCCGCACGCGAATCCGCAGGGCGCCGCCGCGGCCGAGCACCGCGCCCTGCGGCTGCCCTCGCTCCACATGCAGCGGCACCAGTTCCCCCAGCAAAGGGTGCCGGGCACCGTCGGCGAACGGCGGGCGATCCGGCAATGCCGGTGCACGCTCCAGTGCCTGTTCCAGCCACCCACTTCGCTGAATGATGAACCCCTCGATGACATCCATCGCCGTGCCGTAGGGCGCACGCGCCTCGATACGCCCCCCGGGGAACACGTACAGCCCCAGCGTACGGCGCCGGGTATAGCGCACGGTGTAGCCGTGTTCGCCAGTGCTCAGCCGCAGCCTGCGTTGTCGTTCGCGCATTGCAACCTTCTTTCCGAGAGTCAGAACTCGAAGCTGTACAAGATGTCCAGTGCGCTCTCCAGCCCTGCCACCGCCTGGAGGAACAGGTTGGTGGCCAGGCGATAGCGCAGCGTGATCTCGTTGGTGGGCTGGAAAACGCCCACGCCGTAACTGACGAACAGATTCGGCCCCAGGTAGCCGCTGACCACGAACTGGGTATCCTCGCCCTCGCCCGCGGTATCGATCTGGAAATCCTCGACTCCGAGGTCTTCCGCCACCGAGGTGACGAAGCCACCACCGCCGGCGATGCCCAGCGACAGCGCCGCACGCGCCATGATGTTGGCGCCGTCCGGCCCGCTCTCGCCGACCGGCCTGCCCAGAACGATGTAGGAAAGGATGTCATCCTCGGCCATCGCCGGTTCCGAGAACAGGCTCACCCGGGGCTCCTCGGGCCTCCCTTCCAGTCGCAGGCCCGCAATGACGGTGCGCTGCTCGCCGGTCCGCTCGGTCCGGTTGATAGTGCGGATGGCCTCGACGTAGATCTCCGGTGCATCGATCGGCCCGGCGAACAGGAACTGGCCCTGGCGAATGGTCAGCCGTTGACCATAGGCGCGGTAACGCCCGTCCTCGATACGAATCTCACCGTTGCCCTGCAACACGCCGCCGTCTTCCTGGCGAACCCGCAACGACCCTTCCAGACGGGAGGTAAAGCCGTAGCCGCTCAGGTGCACGCGGTTGCCCAGCACCACCTCCACGTCGGTGGAAACGACCCACCCTTCCGGTGTGGGAATATCGTCGGGGGATAGTAGTTCGTCCGTGTCCTCCTCCTCATCGTCAACGATGACCACATCACGAGAGACGCGGACCGCTCCTTCGGGGAGTTGCTGGATGGTGATCTCCCCTTCGGGCACTCGCAGCGTACCTGTAAGACGGACCTCCCGCGGCTCGACCTGCAAGCGCAGATCCGGGCTGACCCGCAACCGCACCATGTCCTCATAGGCGACATCCAGGCGGCTTCCGGTCAGACCCAGGGCCAGTTGCCAGCTTTCCCCGGACCAGTCGGCCTCGCCACCGAGTTCGGCCTCGCCTGCACCGCTCCGGAACCCCCCGCTCAGCGTCGCCCGGCTGCCGGCCACATCCACCGTCAGGTTGATATCGGAGATGGTTACCGGCACGGCCACGGTCTCCACCAGTCCGGACTGCAAGCTCACCTGGCCGTTGATGTCCGGATCGGCGACGGTTCCCGCCAGTTGCGCCTCCGCTGCCAGCTCGCCTTGCAGGTCACGGATTTCCGGGAAGAACGGTCCCA
Organism: Ectothiorhodospiraceae bacterium; assembly: GCA_050485425.1. GTDB lineage: Bacteria > Pseudomonadota > Gammaproteobacteria > Nitrococcales > Aquisalimonadaceae > LSCE01. Next base: position 114,177 of record JBJHBJ010000003.1, read on the forward strand.
GCAGGGACAATCGGATGCCGGAGATGCGCACCGCACCGTCCAGTGCGCCCAGCTGACCGTCCGACTCAACGACAACGGTTGCGTCCACATCAGCCTGGCCCAGATCGCTGGAGACCAGATCCAGTCCGACATCCAGCAGCTCGTCCTGCAGCCGCAGGCGCAGCGCCAGCGTCTCGTAGTCCAGCGTGAGGACTTCCTCACGGTCATCCGGGTCCAGCAGCAGTACGCTACCGTCATCCACGCTCAGGCCCAGGCTCACCGTGGGCAACGGCGTGTTCCCCCACTCCGCGGCCACGTCGGCAAGGATGCTCCCCTGCAACCGGATATCATCCGGCAGCCAGGGGTGCAGCCAATCCAGCCGGTAGCCGCGCAGGCTCAGCGCTGCGCTGCCGGACGCCCCAGCGACGATGTCCTCCTCGGCGCACAGTCTGGCGGTTTCGTAGTGCCAGCAGTGCGCCCCCAGCCGGACTTCCAGCGGATCGGGGCTGTAGCGCACGGGCATGGGGTCATCCAGCATCCACCCCATGCCTGCACCTTCCATCTCGGCACGGGAGAGTTCGCCGTCCCAACCGAAGTCCTCCCCGAGGCTGCCGCGAACGGCCAGGGTGGCTTCCACCGGCGCCTCACGCAGTTCCAGCTCCAGTGTGTGAGCCTGTCGTGTACCCCGCAGACCCGCCTCAAGGCTGCCCACCTCCAGATCGCCCTCGCCTGCACGGAACCCGCTCAGGCTCAGCTCCACCCGGCTGTCGGCTTCGCCCAGCCGGCGCACGTCCGCATCCAGGGAAAAGACTTCCAGGGTACCCGCCGGGAGATAACGCAGTTCACGGCCCTCCATGCTCAAACGGACGTCCGGCGTCTCCATCGGCCCCTGAACCCGGAACGTTCCCTCGATGCTGCCCCCGGCATCCGGCAGGTAATCCGCCAACTCCGCGACCGAGAGATCGCCACGCAGGTCCAGCCGATCAGCAACCGTTCCCGACACCTGCATGCGGCTGCTGCCCGACTCCAGCACCACATCCTGCAACAGCCACCCCCGCTCCGGCCGGTGGCCGATGCGGCCGTTGAGGTCCAGGATCTCGTCGCGGACGGCCGCGCGCAGCCGGTCCACCGCAAGATCCAGCGTCAGCTCGTCGCCATCCACGACACCGCTGGTGGATAAGCGGCCATCCAGCCGATGCGGTGCTTCAGGGTGCAGGCTGCTGGCATTGATACCGTCGATGGCGAGCCGGGCATCCCAACGGATGACGCCATCCCAGGAGACCCGGCCGCTGCTCTCTACCCGGCCTTCCAGGGCCTCGATCAGCAACTGGTCCAGTTCGGCAGAAGCGTAGTCGGCATTCCCCGTTGCCCGAATGCGACCGTCGGGAATGTCCCGTCCGTCCAGCAGTACCGCCAGTTCGAAGCGGTAGTCATGCAGGTCGCCCTGGAAGCGGAGGCTGCCCTCCGGTGAGCGGTAATGCTGCTCGCCAATCAGCGGCCATCCGGCGCCGCGCCAGTCCACCTGCAGCGCCGCCGGCAGGCTCGGATCCAGCGGGGAGAGCCGACCCTCCGCGGTCAGCGTGGCGGGACCTTCCAGTCGAAAGCGAAGTTCGGCGTCGGCAATGGAGTTCCAGGCCTGGAGTTCCATCGCGACAGTGCCGACGTCCGGGATATCGCGCAGTTCAGTCGTCACATCCATATCAAGCGGGTAATCGCCGCTCAGCGTGATGCTGCCGTTTGCACGCAGCCGGAGTTGATCATGCTCCAGTTCCAGGTAATGCAGCCTCACCCGATCGCCCCCGGCTTCCGCAGCCACCGCCAGCCGATGCACCACTTCCTCCCGTTCAGGGAGCATCACGCGTGCATCCCGGAGCAGAAACTCCCGCACCGCAACGTTCAGTGGCAGATCCACGTCCGGCAACTGAATCCGCTCGCGGTTATCCGGGTTCAGCAGCTCTGCAATGTTTGGGGTCCCTTCGCCCGTCGGCGGCGCTGCTGGGGTCTCTTCAGCGGCAGGAAGCTGCGGCTCCGCGACCAGTCCAGCCCAGCTCACCCTGTCCAGTACCAGGCTTGAACCGGCAAAGCTGCCTCCGGCGGAAAGCGAGGCCCAGCGGATACGGTGGCCATCGACACGGAGTTGCACATCGTCGGCCCGGACGTCCGGGAAGAGAACCGTAACCGGCAGATCAATTTCCGGCGGATCCGGATCTTCGTCCAGAGGAAGCCGCTCGGTATCGATCGAGATCCTGGCTCCCTCCGTCGCCACCTCCTGCAGGCAGACCCGCAGGGCATGCAGGCAAAGCAGATTCCAGCGGAGCGTGGCGCGGTCCAGCACCACATCGATTCCCTCGTCCCGCCAGCTTACGTCGCTGACGTCCAGTCCGCTCCACAGATTGCCGCCGGTGATCTCCAGTTGCAGACGCGGCTCCTCGTCCATGGCCCGCTGGGCCAGCCAGTCGGCGCCGCTGGTGGTGAACAGCAACCAGCCCAGCACCACCAGCAGGGTAATCGCCAGGACATAGGTCAGACGCAGGGTCTTGCTGACGAAAAGCACCACCGTCAACCAGAGCAGCCGCAACGCACGCAACAGCCGCTTCATATCTCCGGCCCCATGGAGAAGTGAATGCGGAACGGGGTATCCCGTTCACTGATACCCCAGGCGAAATCCAGCCGGATCGGACCCACCGGGGAGATCCAGCGCACGCCGAAACCGGCGCCCTCCTTCAGCGGATCTCCCCAGTCATCGAAGGCGTTGCCGACGTCATAGAATGTCGCCAGGCGCCAGCTCGGGGTGAGTTGGTAGCCGTACTCGACACTACCCACCAGCAGATAGCGGCCGAGCACCAGATCACCGTCTTCGTTCCTCGGCCCCAGAGACTGGTAGGCATAACCGCGCACGCTCTGGTCGCCGCCGGTGGCGAAACGCAGGGATACCGGCGTTGCGTCGAAATCCTCGGTGAACAGTGCCCCCGCCTCGGCCCGGACCAGCCCCCGGTGCCGGCCCCAAGTGCGCAGCCAGCGGCTGCCCAGGCGCACGCGACTGAGCTGGATATCCGAGCCGAGCTCCGGGTGGGTTGCCTCCACGGTCAGGCTCTGCCGGTCCCCCCATGTGGGATCGAGGCCGCCGCGCGAGCGGGTGCGGGCAATGGTCGTGCCCGGCAGGGTCAGCGTCGTGTTCGCGCGTATGCCACCGACTTCGAAGTCCTCACGCTCCCAACGCAGGAACAGCGTTTGCTGCCAGACGCTGGTCAACATGCGCTGGCGCTGGATACCGGCTGTGAATTTCTCGCTGTCGGTCTCGTCCAGGCTTTCGCGCTGCCAGCCGCCCAGGAATTGCAGCTGATGCTCCAGCGGCGGATCCAGCGGCATGCTGTAGAGCGCACTGAGGCTCTGCCGGACCTCGGATATTTCGGTTTCCGTGCGCAGCGAATGCCCATCCGGATTGACATACGGCTTCCGCCAGCTCAGGCGGAGCCTGGGTCCGACATCGGTGGCATATCCCAGGCCCACACCCATCCTGTTCGGCCGGGACACGCGCACATCCGCATCCACCGGAATGACCAGATCCTCCCCGGCCTGGTCCTGCAACGGACGCACCCGCACGGAATCGAAGTAGTCACTGTTCAGCAGGTTGCGGTTCAGGCGTGCCACCTGTTCGGAACTGTAGGGATCACCCGGGGAGAACGGAACCAGCCGATCAAGCAGATCCTGGGATAACGGGGTTTCCGGGAAGCTCACCTCGCCAAAACGGTAGCGGGAACCACTCACGTAATGCAGCACGATATCCGCCTCCCGGCTCTGCCGGTGCACGCTGATACGGCTGGTCTGAAAGTGGCCGTCGAAATAGCCCCGGGTCAGCGCCGTGCTTTCGATGGCGCGTTTGGACGATTCGTACCGGCCATGATGAAGACGATCGCCCTCGGCCAGCGGCAGCCGCTGCAGCAGTGACACAAAGGCACTGTCCCGCTCGGCATCGCCTTCCACGCGGACATCCAGCCGCCGGATGCGGGTGGGTTCGCCCGGATCCACCACGATGCGCAATCGCGGCGTGTCGTTATCCCTTTCCGTACTGACATTGATCGTGGCGTGATAGTGCCCGAGCGCCTCGAGCGCTTCACGGGTATTGTTCCTGGCACGGTCGGCGAAACGCCGCAACACCCGCATGTCATCCGATGGCGGCGTGCCCACATAGTTACGGATGTTGTCGTGAAGTTCCCCGGTGACCCCCTCGATGATCACCACCACCTCGGCCGCCAGCGCCGACGGCAGCAGCAACAGCGCGGCAGCCAGGACGGAGGCTGCGGCACGGCCGAACGGCAGGCGGAAGCGTCGCGGGTTTTCGAGGAAATCGTTCGCCATCAAACGGTCAACGGGGGTTCGTCCAGCAAGGCCGTCTGTTCCCGCAATGACAGTATGTGCTGTTCCCAGTAACGCGTCTCGCCGAACCAGGGGAATGCCAGGGGGAACGCCGGGTCTTCCCAGCGACGTGCCAGCCAGGCCGCATGGTGCAGTATTCGCAGTGTGCGCAGGGCCTCCAGCAGATGTAGCTGGCGGGGATCGAACTCGAAGAAGTCTTCGTAACCCTCCAGTATGTCGGACATTTGCTCGGTCATTTCCGCGCGGTCTCCGGACAGAAGCATCCAGAGATCCTGTATGGGTGGGCCATTCACGGCGTCATCAAGGTCGACGAAATGCGGACCGGCATCCGTCCACAGGATATTTCCGGGGTGGCAGTCCCCGTGCAGGCGGATGGATGCCACGTTGCCGGCCCGATCCCAGGCGCGATGCACCCCCTCGAGCACATACCGCGTGGTGGACTCGTAGGCGTCGCGCAGGCTCTCCGGCACCAGGCCTTGCCGCCGTATCTCCTCGACCGCCTCGACACCGAACCGCCCGATGGTGAGCGTTGCCCGTTCCCGGAACGGTACCACCTGTCCGACGGCATGGATGCGCCCGATAAAGCGTCCGAGCCAGACCCGATGCTCCGGGTTGTCCAGCTCAGGCCCTCGCCCCCCGCGCCGCGGGTAGATGGCAAAGCGAAAGCCCTGGAAATGGTGCAGCGTCCTCCCGCCGACGTCCAGCGGGGCGACCACGGGAATCTCGGCGTCGGCCAGTTCCAGCGAGAATGCGTGGTCCTCCAGAATGGCCGCATCGGTCCAGCGATTCGGACGGTAGAATTTCACAACCACCGGCGTGGCGTCCTCCACCCCCACCTGGTAGACCCGATTCTCGTAGCTGTTCAACGGCAGCAGCCTGCCGTCACAGGGAAAGCCCAGGTGCTCGACCGCATCCAGTACGGTATCGGGCCCGAGGCTGTAGTAAGGCGCTACTGAAGATATCTGTCCGGTTTCGTTCATTACTCGTTCTTTCCGGGGGACTCAGCCACCGGCAGGCCGCGAGGTTGGTCCATGGCGGGAGCACACGGGCCGGCCGCCGGATCGCAGATGCACAATGCAGGGTTGGAGTGCGCAAAGCCGGCGGGGTTCCTGCCGCGGGCGCCGTTCACGCCTTCCAGTCCAGCAGGCCCAGGGCCGCCCGCCGTGCCAGCTCCCAGCGCTGATCCTGCTGCAGATCCCGGAGCGCGGGTCCGGCCGGTCCTCGTAACGCGAGCAGCCTGGCGGACAGGGCGTCATCCACGGGCCACTCCCGTACCGCCTCCAGCACCGCAGGCAACGCCTCGAGATCATTACAGACCATGATCATGTCATTCCCGGCTTCCAGCGCAGCGACCGCGCGGGCCGGCAGGCCGCCCAGCGCTGCGGCACCCTCCATGCCCAGGTCGTCGCAGAAGACTGCGCCCTGGAAATCGAATTCGCGCCGCAGCAGTCCGTTGATCCAGCGGTTGGAGAAACTGGCCGGCTGGTTGTCCAGGTCGGGATAGGCGACATGCGCCATCATGACGCCGGCCAGCCGCCGCATCCGCGTCAATTCCTCGAACGGCACCAGATCCTCGGTATGCAGGGCGAGAATGGGACGCGTGTCCACCGGTAGATCCAGATGCGAATCCGCCTCTACGCCACCATGCCCCGGAAAATGTTTGCCGACGGCCCGCAGGCCGCCCTGTTCCATTCCCTTGATATAGGCATCGGCCAGTTTCACGACCACGGACGGGTCGGCATGAAAGGCGCGATCGCCGATGACACCGCTAAGCCCCCGGTCAAGGTCCAGCACCGGTGCGAAACTGATGTCCACGCCGCAGCTCCGTACTTCAGCGGCCATCAGCCAGCCCATGCTCTGGGCCAGCTCCAGGGCCCGGGACGAATCCCGGTCGTATACGCGGCCCAGAACCGCCAACGGCGGCAGACTGGTGAACCCTTCCCGGAAACGCTGGACGCGGCCCCCTTCCTGATCCACCGCAACCAGCAGTGCGGGATCGCGCAAGGCATGAATTTCGTCGACCAGCGCCCGCAGTTGTCCGGGCTCGGCATAGTTGCGCGCGAACAGAATGACGCCGCCCACCTGTGGCTGCTTCAGCCATTCACGCTCCTCGGCGGAAAGCTCGGTGGACGCCAAGCCGATCATCAACGGCCCCAGACTCATCTTGCCCCCTGTGGTTAGTCGCGGCAGTGTACGGTGAATGTCTTTACTCGATCAGTACCCGCATCCCCGCCGGAACCCGTTCGTACAGCGAGACAATGTCGGCATTGCGCATGCGCACGCAGCCCTTGGAAAGCGGCTTGCCCAACGGAACAGGGTCCGGACAGCCATGCAGGTAGATATAGCGGCGCATGGTGTCCACGCTGCCCAGGCGGTTGAGCCCCTTCTCCAGCCCGCTCAGCCACAGGATTCTCGACAGGATCCAGTCCCGCCCCGGGGAGCCCTCATACAGGGCCTGATCGCAGATCTCGCCGGTCCAGCGTCTGCCCCGGAAAACCGCGCCCTGCGGCAACCCGCCGCCAATCTTCGCGCGGACACAGTGCCAGCCGCGCGGCGTCTGCAGGGAACCGTTCGCCTCCCCCAGGCCCGCTTCGGCAGTGGAGGCCGGCCAGGTTTCCAGTTCGTCGTCGCCCTGCATCAGGCACACGCGCTGACGGCCGACATCCACGTACAGCCAAGGGTCTGCGGGCTTGGGGTGCGTGTTCACCATAAGCGGTAAGGTCTCTTCACCAGGCTGACATTGTAGTAGCGGGGGTCGTGGGAAACCTCGTCTCCGATCCATTCCGGCACGGTAAAGGCCTCGTTCTCGGCGCCGAGTTCGATCTCGGCGACCACCAGGCCGGCATTCTCGCCGAGAAACTCGTCCACTTCCCAGAGGTGGCCGTCCACCGGCACGTCGTGGCGGATCTTCTCGATCAGCGGGCCGTCGCAGAGCCGTTCCAGCATATCGGTGGCATCAGTCAGCGGAATGGCGTACTCGAATTCCAGGCGCCGGACGCCGAGGGTTGCACTTTTGATATTCAGCCAGGCCTCGCCGCCGCTGATCCGCACCCGCACGGAGCCCTTTTCGCTGCCGCTCAGATACCCCTGCCGCATGGTCCGGCTGCGCGTGACCCGCGCGCGCCAGGCCTCAGTCACAACCAGGAACTTCCGCTCGATTTCCGTCGCCACACCCGCTCCGTCGTCAACGCCGCCCGGCGGCCGATGCCTGTCATGGTAACGCAAATGCCCGGCCTGAACCCGAGGCCGTTCGCTGGTAGACTTACGCGCACTCACAGATTTCCAAACCAAGGAACAAACCGTCATGAGAAAGCTTGTCCTGCTGCGTCACGGCCAGAGCCAGTGGAACCTGGAAAACCGCTTTACCGGCTGGTACGACGTGGATCTCAGTGACAAGGGGCTGCAGGAGGCCCGCTCTGCCGGCGAACTGATGCTCCGCCACGACCTGCATTTCGATGCCGCTTTCACGTCCGTGTTGAAGCGCGCCATCCGCACGCTGTGGATCGGCCTGGATGCGCTGGACCAGATGTGGATCCCGGTCACCACGAGCTGGCGCCTGAACGAGCGTCATTACGGCGCGCTGACCGGCTTGAACAAGGCAGAGACCGCCGAGAAGTATGGCGAAGAGCAGGTGCATGTCTGGCGTCGCAGCTACGCGACCCCGCCGCCGCCGCTGGACAGCGACGACGAGCGGCACCCGCGCTTCGACCCGCGTTACCGCAAGCTGGACCCGGCACAGTTGCCTGCGACGGAATCGCTGGAAACCACGCTGGAGCGCGTTCTGCCCTACTGGGAGCAGACCATTGCGCCGACCGTGCAGGAATCCGAGAATGTACTCATCGCCGCTCATGGCAATAGCATTCGCGCCCTGCTCAAGCACCTGCGCGGCCTGGACGACGATGAAATCGTCAAGGTGGAGATACCCACCGGCCAGCCGCTGGTGTTCGAACTGGACGATGCGCTGAAGGTCCGGGAGCACTACTATCTGCGCGAACGCTGAGTTTTTCCCGGCTCCAGGCATGGGTGCCCGGCTCGCCATGCCCGCCCTCTTTCTCGCGAGTGTGTGTCCATGAATACGCAACGCCGCGTTGCCCTGATTACCGGTGCGAACCGTGGGATCGGTTTTGAGACGGCCCGTCAACTGGGACGGCTGAACTACGATGTGGTCATCACCAGCCGGGACGGCATCAAAGGCAAGGCTGCAGCCGACAAGCTGCAGAGCGAAGGGCTGAGCGTCGCCTACTGCCCGCTGGACGTCACCCGCGAGGAAAGCAGGCAGCGGGCCATCGCCTTTGTCCGCGAGCGTTTCGAACGCCTGGACGTACTCGTCAACAATGCCGGCATCATGCCCGACGGCAGTCCTGAGAAACCGCACCAGGCCAGCTTCTTCGACACCGAACTGGGCGACGTCATCCGGAGCATGGAAACCAACCTGTACGGTCCGTACCGGATGATCCAGCTTTGCGTCCCGGTCATGCGCGCCCGGGACTACGGACGCATCGTCAACATCTCCTCCGGGCTGGGGCAACTGGCGGACATGCGCGGCGCCTTCCCTGCATACCGCATGTCGAAGACCGCGCTCAATGCGTTGACCCGCATCGTCGCGGCCGAGTTGAAGGGGGAGAACATCCTGGTGAACGCAGCCAGCCCCGGCTGGGTGAAGACCGCCATGGGCGGCCCGGCCGCGCCCCGCACCCCGGCCGAGACTGTCCCCGGCATCACCTGGCTGGCCAGCCTGCCTGACGACGGCCCCAGTGGCGGCTTCTTCCAGGACCGGATGAGCATTCCATGGTAGCGGGGCGCTGGCGATGACGGCGCTGCTGATTCGCCTGCTGCTCGTTCTGCTGCTGGTCATGGCCGCGCTCCTTGTAGCCGGGTTGCTCTCCAATCAGCCACGGCTGACCGAGCCGCCCGGCCTGCAGGAGCGCCTGCGCATTTTCCTGACCCGGAACGTGGCCCTGACCACGCCGCAGGCCACACTGCCGGAGCTGGAGCCCAGAACCTACCCGGCCGACCCCGACCAGACCTTCGACCTCGCAAGGCAATCGGTGCAGGCCCTGGGCTGGCGCCTGGAACGCGAGGATGCCGGTGAACACAGATTGCACGCGGTGATCACCACCCGCTGGTTGCGCTTCAAGGATGATTTCGTGTTGCGGGTGGTGCCGGCATCGGACGGCAATGGCAGCGAGGTTCTCATCCGCTCGGCATCCCGCGTCGGGCGGGGCGATCTGGGGGCCAACGCCAATCACATCCGCCGATTCAATGCCGCCATGGAAGAGCGTTTTCCCTCCTCCGGCCAGGGGAGGGCTGAAGACCCGTTACCCCTAGGGGAGCGCTGATTGATTCCCGAGCAGCAACATCACCGCGCTTCAATCCAGTGCCGGTTCAGCACCACGAGCTGCCCCGCGCGCAAGCGGATGGTTTCCTCGTCGCGCACGCCCCTCGGGCCGCGAAGCTCGGTCACCAGCGTATGCTCACCCGGAGGCAGGTGCAGACGTGCAACCTGGATGCGATCCGGCAGGGTGCGCCAGCTGCGGGTGTCGGCATTGTCCATCACCGCACCGACCACATTGACCAGTACTGCCAGCAAGGGGCTTTCCTCGCGGACCTGTCGCGTCGCCTGGTAGCGGGCGACATTGCGGCTGGCCGCACGGGCAATCAGCAGCGGCATCTGACGCTGCAGCCACTGGTCGCTGATATCGGACAGCCGCTCCGCCGTCTCCACCGGTGCCTGCTGCCCGTTGGCGGACAGCACAGCGCCGCTCATGGATGACGGTCGCCGATGCAGCGACGGCAAGGCCACCCGGATCAACTGGCCGCTGCCCGGATCCTGCACCAGTAGGCTTTCGTCCCGAAGTCGCGGCGCCAGCCCATCCTGTACCACCAGCAGCACGGTGGCCCGCCGTCGAAGTTCGGACACCGGGGTCCAGGCGGTGATACCGAAGGCCCGGGCAAGCTCGTCACGTTCGTCGTCCAGTTCCAGGTGGTCTGCCAGGCGGACCAGGCTGCGCTGGAGATCACCGGGCACCGGCGCGTTGTGCCGCTGATACGCCTGGTAGGCCTTGCGGTAGGCGATCATCGCGTCGCTCCAGTCCTCGTTGGCCTCGAAGATCACGCCACTGATGTAGCGGGCGAACGCATCGCCGCCGTGGGGTGCCTCGTTGCGGAGGGGGTCGATCCTGCGCAGGCCAAGATCAATCTGCAGCGCCTCCACCCGGGCCGAATCCAGATCTCCGAGCTGCAGATGGTTCAGCGCCTGGAAGACGTGCAGCATGAGGTGCTCGTGGGTGGGTGGCACGTAACTGGTGGCGGTCTCCGTGAGCGTCCAGCTTGCCAGCGTCTCACTGACGCTGACCGCCTGGAGCTCGCCCACCAGGGCCTTCGCCTCTTCGAAAGCCGCAATGCTTCCCGGCAGATCGCCGGACAGCCGCAGGATCATCCCCCGGTTCATCTGGTAGAGCGGCTGATTCAGGCGGGATCCCGCCAACGGCTCCAGTTGCGCCAGCGCCCGCTCGGGATTGCCCCGGGCGAGTTCCCGCTCCACGTCGGCAAAATCCGTCCGCAGCGCGGCACACCCGCTCATCAGAAAAGCCAGCAGGAGGGCGGACAGGAAACACCTGGAACGCCTGCCGCCGGGGAGACGGCAGGCCCAGAGGAGACGCTGATCAGTTCTCACGTTCGCGCTCGAAAGCGGTTTTCGTTCGTAGCCAGGAGCGAGGCGTCTCAGGAACGGAACAGCCCGCGGCGAATGACCTTGCGGATCTGCTTCTGCCCCACCCAGACACGGGTATTGTCCGCCAGGCTGGTCAATGCCAGATCCACCTGGTAGTAGGCCACCTCGGTTCGGCCTTCCACATCGGTGATGGTATTGATGGTGCCGGTGAGCATGTAGTTGGCCCCCGCCTCCTCACCGGGCGGGTTCACGGTATCGGGCCGGGCATGCTGGGCCTGGTCCTGGCGCTCGTCGCGCAGGGCATCACGCTCGCCGCCGGCCGCCACGAAAACCACGCGTCCGGAATTGATCAACTCGCGCTCGATGTCCCGGATGAACGTATTGGTATTGATGTGCTCATGGCTGAGGTTGCGGATCTGTCCGACGATCACGGTCGGGGTATCGCCGGTGCGCCCCTCGTGCCGATCGATCCAGCCGCGCGAGAGCAGATCCTCCACCATCTCCCGGGACACCAGCCTGGAGTCGGTATCGTTCCAGCGCCCGGTCAGGTCTATCGCCTCATCGGTCCCGACCCGATCCACCTGGGTGGCGCAGGCAGCCAGCCCCATCCCCATCATCGCGACAGCCAGCAAACGGAAAAGGCGTTTCATAATACGTCCTCGACAAAGAATCCATGGCCTGGAGAAACATCGGGCCCGGTCGGTGTCCGGCACCGCCGGTGCGTATCCGTGGCCTGAAAAGAGCTTGGCTTTGACATCATACCTGCCAAATCGGTTGCATGGTCAGCAGGCAGATCGCACAAAAGGTAAATGCGAATCATTACTATTGACAGTCGCAACAATTACTCCTAACCTAACATGACCGACGACGGGGCAAGTGTCGGTACTGGATCGAGTCCAGTTGTGCTCTGAAGTGTGTTACGGCACGGGAAAGGCTCGTCAAACCTCCCACTGGCGGGCCTCTTCCCTCTCTCATTGACGCCGCGGCTCCGCCGCGGCGTTTTTTTCAGGAAGAATTCCTTTTCCCGGTCCGGGGGGCATCGTCCTCTTCCGTCGCGAAGTCGGCCGGCGGCCTGTCCGCGGTATCCTCCCGGGCCTCGTCGGCCACCTCCTGCACGGACTCTTCGCCGGCCGGCTCCCGCGGCTTTTCCCGCTTTGCGGCCTCTTCCTCCCGCTTCTGACTCTCCGGCACCGTTTCCGGATCCTCCTTCGGCGCGGGCTCCCGATCCCTGGCATCATCGGCCGCTCCGGCTCCTTCCGCGTCCGCGGCAGTCTGTTCCTGCTGCCCGGTCAGCTTCCGGCGCTCCGGTTCCGCATGAAGCAGGTTGGCGTCCTCCCCGAGGCCAAGCCGCTGCGACCCTTCCGCCAGATGCTCGTAGAGACCACGATAGTTTCCGGTCAACTGGTTGAACAGCGTGGCGGTCTTCTCGAAATGCGCGCTGACATCCTCGCGATACCGGCGAAGCTCGCTGGCTGCGGCGTCACGCTCATGCTCCAGCGTTTTCGTCCGGCTGGTGCTCGGCGCCGTCATCCGCCCAACCACGAACGCCACAACAACACTCACCGCCAACACCAGTAACCACGCAACTGCAGACATCGGCACACTCTCCTCTGGCAAGACGCATAGCCCTGAGCGTAACAGGCAAGCCCCTGCCGCGTAAGTTCAGCGATCCCCGGGGCCGATCAGGCCGGCGCGGATCGGCAAACGTATCATTTCTGCAACACGGGACAGAGGGCGCGAAAATACGCTATGCTTTGCGTTGTTGTTTTGCGACGCAAAAGTTGTATCAGCGCAACATTGGCGAATAGCGTCTAGACTGTCATTCAGGCAATGAATGCCGTGAGGGCGTGCGTCCGCCGGACAGCCCTCTGAAACCCAAGCAGAGAGTGAAGGAGTTCCAACAATGCAGAAGAACGCGCTGCAGACGCTCAATGCACTGGCCCTGGCGGGGGTGATCGGTGCCACCGGGTGGGCCGGAACGGCCGTAGCCGACGAGGAAGACGGCATCACCGTGGGGGGCGCGGTCCGCTTCAACTACGACTACAACGACGCCGACGCGGAAAGTCGCGACAGTCTGGGCGACTTCAATCTGGACGTCGTGCGCTTCAACCTGCGCGGGCGCATCGGCGCCTGGAGCCTGAACGCGGAATACCGCTTATATGACGGCTTCAGAACGCCGCGGCAACTGGCCATCGGCTATGATTTCAACGACCAGTGGTCCACCGAGTTCGGCGCGGTGGAGCAGTACTTCGGCATCATGCCGCTGGGTGCTTACGGCTTCCAGCTCAGCACGCTGTACGAGGTCGGCCTGGAAGACGCCATCAAGCAGGGTGCCAACGTGCACTACAACGCCAACGGCACACACCTGACGCTGGCCCTGTACAAGAACGGCGAACTGGGCCGCGGTGGGTCCGAGAACCGCTATTCGCCGGATGTCGCCCCGATTGGAACTGAAGGCAACTACGAACGCAACACTCTGGCATTGCGACTGGCCCAGCAACTGTCATTCGGCGATGGTCTGGGGCTGGAAGTGGGCCTGTCCGGCATGTACGGCGAGCTACGCAACGAGGCCGAGGAAGATACCGGCAGCCGCTGGGCCGCGGCCGCTCACGGTGTATTCACCGCCGGCAACCTGGACCTGCGAGCGCAGGCTGGCTCCTACGAGTTCGACCCGGATGAATCGATCGACCGGGACACGATCCAAGTTGCTGCCTTCGGCGGCACCTGGGATATTCCACAGGAAGCCAACTTCTACCTCGTCGGGGCGGCTTATACCCTGCACACGAGCGGCCTGCTGGACTACGTGCAGTTCTACAACCACTATTCCATGCTGACCGACGAGGCTGGCGACCTGGAGGACTACCGGAAGAATGTTGCCGGTACGCTGCTGGCATCCGGTCCGCTGTTTACCTACCTGGAAATCCAGTCCATGAAGAATGGTCCGTTCGCGGCGCGCGACGACAGTTGGGAAACCCTGTTCCGGGCCAATATCGGCTACTACTTCTGAGCGGCCTGACCGCTCCCGGCCGAAAAGCGGAGGCACAGCCTCCGCTTTTTTTGTTTCATGGCCCGGCAAGTGAAAAGCCGGCCATTCGGACTTCCCATCCTTCCCCGCTGGCCATATACTGGCCAGGATCCTTCGCGAACATAACAAAAACATAAAGTTACGGAAAATAATTATGTTACATAAGTTCGCTCTACCCACGATGTTCCTGGCCGCATCCGGGCTGGCTTTCGTCTCCCCTGCCCTGACCGTGGAACTGTCGGTACCCAACGGCATGCAATCCGATATTCGCCCTGCGGTGGTCGCCGTGGCCGACAGCATGCCGCCGGCCGTAGCAGCCATGGTGGAAACTGCCCGCGAAGCCCGCCAGAACGGCGAGCTGGACGAAGCGGAACAGCTGCTGCGCTCGGCGCTCAACCAGACGTCATCGGCCTCCCTGGCTCGTCGAGAGGTGGAGGACGAGTTGTACTACCACCTGCCGCTGACGCGTGTCCGACGGCTGCTGGAAGCTGACGAACTGGAAGAGGCCAGAGACGTGCTGTCCGAGGTCAGTGGGTATGCCCGCATGCACCCCAACCGGATGCAGTACATGCAGACGGTGGACCGCTACGACCTGGTCATCCGCCATCGGATGCGCTCCGGGCAGTAGGCCGGGAGTCGTTCGTCATTCCGTCCGGTCATTGCCGGGACGGTGGTAGATCCGGTGCAACAGGTCCGGATCGTCGAAATGACGCCTGCCCACGAAAGCGGTGGCATGCCTGCCCCGCTGCCGCATCGCGCCCGGCTCCGGAACCCCGGAGACCCAGAAGATCCATCGCTCTCCACGTTCGGTCCCCGGCACCAGACCGTCAGAGGCAAACAGGCTGCGGCGTCCGGGATCGCCGGTCCCGCGCGCCAGGCTGCGAAGACGATCATAGTCCTCAAGCAGGTACTCCTCGCCGTCCCCGTCCACCGCCTCCGTCAGGTAGACAGCCTGGACGTAGTGCGACCCATCCTCCAGGCGAAGGGCGAGACGCTGCGCGCCTTCCGGTCTCGGCGGCGCCGGCAGCAGCAGCGGGGGTTCGGCGTAAGCGGGGCGGGACAACGGCTCCAGCCCATCGAATGGGTAATGCTGGTGATAGCAACCGCAGTTGTGCATGGTTTCAAGCAGCAGCGGCAGCCCGTCCTCCGACAGTGTCACCCGCACCGTCAGACCATCCAGGCGGCCGCCGAGCAGGTCCAGGAAATGATCCCTGGGCCGGGCGGAGAACCAGAACACGTAGTTCAGCCGTAACAGACCCCCGGCACCCAGTTGGGCATGATCGATGTAATGGTAGACCCGAGGCCGGTCAATGAGCACTCCCGGCAGACCGTCATCGAGCCATGTCGGCGTCCCAATGCGATTGTGCGGGGCATCGCGCTCCATCTCGATGACCGGGGCATAAGCGGCAAGCAGGAACGCACGCTCGCCGGCACTCAGAACAGCGCGGCCGAGATCGTCTCTGGGCACGTTCGCCAGGACGCCAGCCACCGCAAGCGGATCCGCGGTGGTCTCGCCGCCGCCGGGTTGGTATCGGAGCGCCGCCGGCTGCGCCGGGGCGTCGGGCGAGAATTCGCCGCGCACGCCTCGCTGCCAACCGGCCACGCCGGCACGAATGAACCACCGGCTGATCGGATAAACCCCGACCACGCGATGCCACCCGATGTACTCGTCCGACGGGGCCGCCAGCGCTGACAGCGTCTGGCCATCCGGTTCGGCCGCTCGCCGGACAGCGGCCAGCAGGCGTTCTCCACAGCGCTCCAGCGCATCAGCGACGCCCTCTCCCTCCGGCACCTTGTCGGCGAGCACCCGTCTGCTCTGCGCCCCGAGGTTGGCCAGTTCCCATCGCCGCGCCTGCCGGTCAAGCATATGCAGTTCCCACAACACGCTGTCGCGGGAAGCCAGGGCCCGGGAGGCCAGTTCACGGTCCTGCCGCAGAAACGGATAGCCGCGAACCGGTGGCGGTGCGCCATCGCGGACGCCTTCCTCGTCCACCAGG
The DNA here is from genome assembly GCA_050485425.1 of Ectothiorhodospiraceae bacterium. Classification (GTDB taxonomy): domain Bacteria; phylum Pseudomonadota; class Gammaproteobacteria; order Nitrococcales; family Aquisalimonadaceae; genus LSCE01. Next base: position 130,228 of record JBJHBJ010000003.1, read on the forward strand.
CGGTCGACGTTCTCATAGAAGGTCAGGCACGCCCGTTCACTGGCGCTGGGCGGCGTCATGGCGGGCCGGGAGGCACAGCCCGCCAGCACCATGACGCAGCCAAGCGCCACGCAGGCGCTGACCCACCCGTTCCCTGCCCGCCCCTGTGAATACGCGGACGTTTCCTTATACTGGCACCACCATTGCTGGAGACTGATCATGACCCGATTGCCCCACCTCACCGAAACCGGTGAAGTCCACATCGTCGATGTCGGCGACAAGGCGCAGACCCGGCGTGTCGCCATCGCCGAAGGCCATATCCGCATGGCACCGGAAACCCTGCGGGCCGTCCTCGACCACCAGATAAAGAAGGGGGACGTACTTGCCGTCGCCCGTATCGCCGGCCTGATGGCTGCCAAGAAGACATGGGATATCGTACCGCTCTGTCACCCGATTGCGCTGACCCATGCGGAGCTGGTCATCCGCCCCATGGATGACGGCAACGGACTGGAGTGCCGGGCGGAAACGGTCACCGTCGAGCGCACTGGTGTGGAAATGGAAGCCATTCACGCCGTCCAGGCCGCCCTGCTGACCGTCTACGATATGTGCAAGGCCATGGACCGCGGCATGGAAATCGGCGGTGTCCGCCTGCTGCACAAGTCCGGCGGACGCTCAGGGACGTGGGACCGGAATGAGCCGTCAGGGTGACGTTGCCGCATTCAGCGCTGCCGAGGCGTTTGCCGACACGGCGTGCCGCGCCCTGAGTGCTGACAAGCCCGCCGTCCGCGACAATGCCACCTTGACGGATCACCTGTCAGAACCCGGCATAGATGTCATTGGTCTTGGCTGCGAAGATGAAATCGTTCTCGTGCAGACCGCCAATCTTGTGCGTCCAGATTTCAACGGTGGCGTAGCCCCAGCCGAAGGTGATGTCGGGATGATGGCCCTGCTCCTCGGCCAGCTCGCCCACCTTGTCGACGAAACGGTTGGCCGTGGCGAAATCGGAAAACTTGAACTTGCGTTCCAGCCGTGTCGACGCATGCGTCAGCGACCAGTCCGGCACTTCCTTGCGCATGGTTTCCGCATCGCCGGGATTCATGGGCTCGACGCCGCCGCGGCAGGGTGTGCAGGTTTTCGCGTTCAGGCTCATGCTACCTCCTGTGTTGCGGGAGTTCCCCGGCTTTCCCCGGATAAACACCGGATTCGGTGCTCATCTGGGGAAGTACCGGGCAATTCCCTAGTATAGTTAGCAAACGTCCAGCTCTCAGTCGTGCTGACTCCGACGCCTGACAGATGTTCCAAACACGGACCCAGGGCATGGTTGATACAAGACAATCCGAACAGCAACCCACCGTCGCACTTTTCGCCACCTGCCTGGTGGATCTCTTCCGCCCCAACGTGGGCATGGCAACGGTGAAACTGCTGGAACAGGCCGGCTATCGGGTGGAGGTGCCCGAGCAGCAGACCTGTTGCGGCCAGCCGGCCTACAACAGCGGCGACGACGCACGCGCGGCGGCGCTGGCCAGGCAACTCATCCGCCAGTTCGAGAGCTACCAGTATGTGGTGGTACCCTCGGGCTCCTGCGCCGGCACCATCATCACCCACTACCCCGAGCTGTTCCGTGCCGACAAGGAATGGCAGGACGCCGCCTACCGCCTGGCTGAACGCACCTGGGAACTCACCCGCTTTCTCACCGAGGTGGCCGGGCTCTCGCTGGACGGCAACGCCGCCTTTGCCGGCAGGACTACCTACCACGATTCCTGCTCCGGCCTGCGGGAACTGGATATCCGCAAGCAGCCTCGCGAACTGCTCTCCCAGGTGACCGGGCTCGAGCTGGTGGAAATGGAGGAGCGCGATACCTGCTGCGGGTTCGGCGGCACGTTCTGCGTCAAGTACCCGGAGATTTCCGAGCGCATGGTCAGCAACAAGGTGGATTGCATCCGCAAGACCGGTGCCGGCACCCTGCTCGCCGGAGACCTGGGCTGTCTGATGAACATGGCCGGACGCATGCAACGCCTGAACGTGCCGGTGCGCGCCTACCACGTGGCAGAAGTGCTGGCAGGCATGGCCGACGGCCCCGCGATCGGCGAGGAGGAATCCCGGTGATGCAGTTCTCCCCCCAGCAGTTCAAGCCGCAGGCACGGGCCGCGTTGAAGGATGCCGCGTTGCAGCAGGCCCTGTCCCGTGCCAAATCCGGCTTCATCGACAAGCGCCGCGTGGCGGTGGACGCCTTCGACGATTTCGAGGCCCTGCGCAAGCGCGGGAAACGTATTCGTGACCACAGTCTGGCCCACCTGGACATCTACCTCGAACGCCTGGAAGCGCAGGTCAAGGCCGCGGGCGGTCACGTGCACTGGGCGGAGGACGCGAGTCAGGCACAGGCCATCGTGCTGGAGCTCTGCCGCAAGGCATCAGCCCGGCGGGTCACCAAGTCCAAGACCATGGTCGGCGAGGAGATCGGCATCAACGAGGCCATGGAGGCAGAGGGGCTGGAGGTGGTGGAGACCGACCTGGGCGAGTACATCATCCAGCTCGCCGAAGAACCCCCCAGCCACATCATCGCCCCGGCGGTGCACAAGACGCGCCAGCAGATTACCGAGCTGTTCGACCGCTATCATCACCGGGGTGAGCTGAAGACCAGGCTCCGGGAAATCCCGGAGCTTGTGAACGAGGCCCGCGAGGTCCTGCGCGAGAAATTCCTCACCGCCGATGTCGGCATTACCGGGGCGAACTTCCTGATCGCGGAAACCGGCTCCATCGCACTGGTGACCAACGAGGGCAATGCCGATCTCACGCATACCCTCCCCCGCATGCACATCGCCATCGCCGGCATCGACAAGGTGGTGCCGACACTGGAAGACGCCAGCAGCCTGCTGCGGCTGCTGGCCCGTAGTGCCACCGGACAGGAGATGTCCACCTACACCACCTTCGTCAACGGCCCACGCCGGGAGGGCGACCCCGACGGCCCGGACGAATTCCACCTGGTGCTGCTGGACAACGGCCGTACGCGCATGCTGCAGGGCCAGTTCCGGGAGATGCTGCGCTGCATCCGTTGCGGCGCCTGCATGAACCACTGCCCGGTCTACGCGGCCGTGGGTGGCCACGCCTACGGCTGGGTCTACCCGGGGCCGATGGGCTCGGTGCTGACACCGCTGATCGTCGGCCTGGACAAAACCCGGGATCTCCCCAATGCCTGCACGCTGAACGGTCGCTGTGCCACTGTCTGTCCGGTGAAGATCCCGCTGCCGAAACTGCTGCGGCAGCTACGTTCCGAGCAGTATCGGGAAGGGCTGGTCGATTCCCGAAACCGTTTTGGTCTGGCCTTGTGGGGGTTCTTCGCCACCCGGCCGCGGCTCTACCATGCCGCCACCGGACTCGCCACGCGCATCCTGAAGGGGCTGAGCCGGGGCCGGGGACGTTTCAGCCGGCTGCCGCTGGCGGGCGGCTGGACAGGGTGCCGGGACCTGCCGGCACCGCAGAAGCAGACATTCCAGCAGCTCTGGAGACAGCGACAACAGGAGAGAACCCGGTGAGCGAAGCCAGAAACCGCATACTGGACCGGGTCGGGAAGGCGCTGAACCGGGACAGCGCGCCAACCACCACCGGTCGTGCCGCGGAGGCGCGGAATGAAAGCTACGCCGTCGCCCAGCCGCCGCGTCCCTTATGGTCCGGGGAAACACTGGAGCGTTTCCTGGTCAAGCTGGACGCCGCCGCCGCCACGCACCAGCGTATTTCGGCTGCGGCAGAGATCGGCGATGCCGTCGCGGCCTACCTGAAAGCGCAGGACCTGCCGCCAGCGGTACGCGTGGCGGAACACGCGCTGCTGCAGGACGTACCATGGCCATCGCTGCTGGACGTCAGCTTCGGCACGAAACACGATGGCCTGCTCGTGTCGGTGTCGGTGGCGGATGCGGCCATGGCGGAAACCGGCACGCTGGTGCTCTGTTCCGGCGCCCAGTCCCCGACCACGCTCGATTTCCTGGCGGACCATCACCTGGTGGTGCTGCCCGTCGATGCGGTGGTGCCCTACATGGAGGACGTCTGGGAACGGCTGCGGGCGCGGCCGGATTTCCCGCCACGCTCGCTGAACTACATTACCGGCCCGTCCCGGACCGCGGACATCGAGCAGACCATCCAGCTCGGCGCCCACGGGCCACGCAAGCTGCACATTCTGCTACTGGGCTGAGGTCCGCGCCTTCGGCAGCCAGGCCAGACTGTCCAGCGTCCCGCCCCGGGGCAGGTATTCGCAACCGACAAATCCTGTGTAGCCGATTCCGTCCAGCCAGTCGAACAGGAACGGGAAACGGATCTCTCCGGTGCCCGGCTCATGGCGTCCCGGCACGTCCGCGATCTGCACGTGCCCCAGACGATCACCGGCCGCCTCCAGCCCCGCGGCCAGATTCCCCTCCATGATCTGCATGTGATAGACGTCATACTGCAGATAGACGTTATCCAGTTCCCTGCGCCTGATCAGATCCAGCACCTGGCAGCTGCGATGAACCAGAAACCCCGGCACATCCCGCGTATTGATCGCTTCCACCAGCAGACGCCTTCCGTGCTTCCCGAACTGCCTTGCGGCGTAGACCAGATTCTCCTCGAAAACGGCCCATGCTTCGGCATCGTCCACGCCGGCAGGCGGAATGCCGGCCAGGCAGTTGAGCTGGCGACAGGCGAGTTCCCGACTGTATTCCAGCGCCTGCCCGACGCCTTCGCGGAATTCGGCGGCGCGATCGGGATGACAGGCAATGCCGCGATCGCCGGCCTGCCAGTCCCCGGCCGGCAGGTTGTGCAGCACCAGGTCCAGCCCGCTGTCATCCAGCGCCCTCTTCAGGTCGCGGGCGGGCCATGCATACGGAAACTGGCATTCCACGAAACCGAATCCGGCCCCGGCCGCGGCCGCGAAGCGTTCCGGCATGGCATGCTCGGTGAACAGCATGGACAGATTGGCGGCAAAACGCGGCATCTGATGACTCCTGGCGTCCCGTGGCTGGTATCATGCCATCCAGTCGCACGGCCGGCTGGCCGGCAGTACATTCCGTATCCATTCGAGTGCATGGCAGGGACCGTAGACAATGGCTGATGGCCAATCCACGCGCAAGCGGGCCGCCCGCGGCAGGACCGAGACCGGTGATACCGTCCAGGCACTGAGTCGTGGATTGCAGTTGCTGCAGTGCCTGGCATCCGAACCCCGCGGATTGCTGCTGACCGATCTGGCAAGACGGGTGGGGCTGGCGCCTTCGACCACGCATCGCCTGCTGGCAACACTGATGCGCGACGGCTTCGCCGAACTGCACCAGGCCAGCGGCCTGTGGCGAGTCGGCGCGGCCAATGTGGCGCTGGGCAACGCCTTTATCCGCGGCCGGGACTTCGTCGCCCTGGCCAGGCCGTACATGCGCCAGTTGTCGACAGAATCCGGCGAGACCAGCAACCTGGCCGTGGAGCGCGACGAGAGCGCCGTCTACGTCGCCCAGGTGGAATCCAGTGCCACAATCCGGGCGTTTTCCCGGCTCGGCGATCGTGTTCCCCTGCCCTGCTCCGGGGTCGGCCTGGCGCTGCTCACCGCCTGGTCACCCGCCGAAGTCGACCTGCTGGTGGAAAGCCAGGGCCTGCCGGCCTACACCGCCAACTCCATCGTCCGGGCAGATGTGCTTCATCGCGTACTCGAACAGGGCCGCGCGGACGGCTACGTGGTGGACGACGAATTCCACGTGCTGGGCATGCGCTGCGTCGCCGCCCCCTTCTTCGGCGGCAACGGCGAAGCCCTGGCGGCGCTGTCGCTCTCCGGACCTGCCGCCCGCCTCACCACCGCCAAGGCCCGCAAGCTGGGGACACTGGTTGCGGAGACTGCACGGGAGATCACCCGACGCATCGGCGGCGTTCCACCCATCTGAGCGTGGTTTGCACGAACCTCCGAAAGCACTATGCTTGGCGGCGGAGCAGGTCGTCACGGGCCTGCTCTGCCAATGAGTGAAGCGGGGGTGCCCGGGCGGCCGTTGCCGTCCCGGGCTGAGACATACCCTTTGAACCTGACCCGGTTCGCACCGGCGTAGGGAAGCTTCGATGCCTTACCATCGTTGCGCTCTCGCTTCGCGTCGCTAATGTCCCGAATCGGCAGATCCGGGATACTGAACCACGACCAGAAGGTGATGCGATGAGCTCCCAACCAAGCGTGTTTACCCAGCGTACCGCTGGTCTCAGTGAAGAGATCACCCGCCCGTTTCCAGGCTCCCGACGCGTCTATGTCACGGGCAGCCGGCCGGACATTCGCGTACCGATGCGGGAGATCCACCAGGCCGACACCCTGGGCCTGCATGGGCGGGAGGAAAACCCGCCGATTACCGTTTACGATACCTCCGGCCCCTACACCGATCAGGACCATCCCATCGACCTGATGGCCGGCCTGCCGCAGCTCCGACGGGCCTGGATCGACGAGCGGCAGGACACCGAGGTGCTTGCCGGTCCCAGCTCCGACTATGGCCGCGAGCGCGCCGAAGACCCCGCCACGGCGCACCTCCGCTTCTCCCACATCCGCCCCCCGCGTCGCGCCCGGGACGGTACCAACGTCACCCAGATGCACTATGCACGGCGCGGCATCGTTACGCCGGAGATGGAGTTCATCGCCATACGCGAGAACCAGCGGCTGGACGAACTGGCCGACAAGCGCCTGCTCAGGCGGCACGCCGGCGAAGGGTTCGGCGCCAGGATTCCCGAACGCATCACGCCGGAATTCGTTCGCGACGAGGTCGCCAGCGGCCGCGCGATCATTCCCTGCAACATCAACCACCCGGAACTGGAGCCGATGATCATCGGCCGCAACTTCCTGGTGAAGATCAACTGCAACCTGGGCAACTCCGCGGTCACCTCCTCCATCGAAGAGGAAGTCGAGAAAATGGTCTGGGGCATCCGCTGGGGCGGCGACACCGTGATGGATCTGTCCACCGGCAAGCACATCCACGAGACCCGCGAGTGGATCCTGCGCAACAGCCCGGTTCCCATCGGCACCGTGCCCATCTACCAGGCGCTGGAAAAGGTCAACGGCAAGGCCGAGGAACTGACCTGGGAGATCTTCCGCGACACGCTAATCGAGCAAGCGGAACAGGGCGTGGACTACTTCACCATCCATGCCGGCGTCCGGCTGCCGTTCATCCCGATGACACGGGATCGGGTCACCGGCATCGTCTCGCGCGGCGGCTCCATCATGGCCAAATGGTGCCTGGCCCACCACCAGGAGAGCTTCCTGTACACCCATTTCGAGGAAATGTGCGAGATCATGAAGGCCTACGACGTGGCCTTCTCGCTGGGTGACGGCCTGCGGCCTGGCTGCATTGCCGACGCCAACGACGAGGCGCAGTTCGCCGAGCTCGAAACCCTGGGCGAACTCACCACGATCGCGTGGAAGCACGACGTGCAGGTGATGATCGAGGGCCCGGGGCACGTTCCCATGCAGAAGATCAAGGAAAACATGGACAAGGAGCTGGAAGCCTGCCATGAGGCGCCGTTCTACACGCTCGGCCCGCTGGCCACGGACATTGCCCCCGGCTACGACCACATCACCTCGGCCATCGGCGCCGCACAGATCGGCTGGTACGGCACTGCCATGCTCTGCTACGTCACGCCCAAAGAGCATCTGGGCCTGCCCAACAAGCAGGACGTACGCGACGGCATCATCACCTACAAGATCGCTGCCCATGCCGCCGACCTGGCCAAGGGGCATCCGGCCGCCCAGGTCCGGGACAACGCGCTCAGCAAGGCGCGCTTCGAGTTCCGCTGGGAAGACCAGTTCAACCTGGGGCTGGATCCGGAAAAGGCCCGGGAGTTCCACGACGAGACCCTGCCCAAGGAAGGCCACAAGGTGGCGCACTTCTGCTCCATGTGCGGTCCGAACTTCTGTTCCATGAAGATCACCCAGGACATTCGTGAATACGCGGATCGCGAAGGGCTTCACGACCTGGATGCCGCGCGCAGCAAGGGCATGCAGGAGAAAGCCGTGGAGTTCCGCAAGCGCGGAGCGGAACTGTATCAGCCTGAATAAGGAGACTTCATGAGCGTTCGCCCTCGCCGTTCGGTGCTGTACATGCCGGGTTCCAACTCCCGGGCCATGGAGAAGGCCCGCTCCCTGGAGGCCGATGTGCTGATCCTCGATCTGGAGGACGCCGTGGGCCCGGACCAGAAAGCGGAGGCCCGCCGCCTGGTGCGGGAAGCCCTGCGGCAGGGCGGCTTCGGCGGGCGGGAGGTCGTGGTCCGCGTGAACGGCCTGGGAACCGCCTGGGGGCCGGAGGACCTGCGGGCGGTGGCCGGCGAGGCCGTGGACGGCGTACTGATCCCCAAGGTGGAATCAGCCGCCGACCTGGCCGGCGCCCGCGAGGCACTGGCAGCCGCCGGAGCGCCGTCCGGCCTGCCGCTATGGGCGATGGCGGAAACCCCGCAGGGGATACTCAACCTGCAGGCCATCTGCGCCGATGCGCCCGGACTGGAGGTGCTGGTGGCCGGCACATCCGATCTGGCGCGGGATCTCCGCGTCCGGCACACCGCCGATCGCGTGGGGCTGGTGGCCGCCTTGTCCCAGTGCGTCCTGGCGGCACGGGCCTACGGGCTGGACGTGCTCGACGGTGTCTACCTGGACCTGCACAACGCCGACGGTTTCCGCCACGCCTGCCAGCAGGGCCGGGATCTGGGCTTCGACGGCAAGACCTGCATCCATCCCAGCCAGCTTCAAGTCACCAACGAGGTCTTCTCGCCCACCCCGGTGGAACTGGAACTGGCCCGCCGCATCATTGCCGCCTGGGAGGAGGCACAGGCCGCCGGCAAGGGCCTGGCCGTGGTCAACGGCCGCCTGGTTGAAGGATTGCACGTGGAAGAGGCCCACCGGACGCTGCTGCTACAGGAGGCCATCGACGCACGGGGACACTGAGGCGTTCAGCCGCGTCGCTGCCGGGGCGCACCTGCCAGCAGCAGGTACACCCAGCCGCCGACCGCCCCGGCCCCCGTCAGTATCGCGATACCGGTCACATAGCGGCTCATGGCCACCGGCGTCATCGGCGCCAGGCCGTTGATCAGCAGTATGGCGGTGAGTATCCCGGCAGCGCCGGCGAGCATGAACAGCAGCAGACGCTGGCCAGGCAACCAGCGTGCCATCAGACCGGCGACGGTAAAGGCAAGCAGGAATGCGACAGCCACCACCACCGCGTAAATGGGCGCAAAACCGACCAGGTCGCGGAACACCACCTGCAACCAGAGGCCTGCCGGTACCATCACGCCCATCCCCGCCAGGGCCAGCATGTTGAACTGCGTCTGGGCCACGGAACTGAGCATGGCGGTCACGGCAACGGAAAGCACGAATGCCGGAATGATCCGAAAGGGTCTGCTCCGCATGAATCGCTCCGTTGTGGCCGTGTTTGCTACCTTAGCCGAACGACCACGGCTCTGCGAAGTCCCACACAAGGTTGCCCGCTGATGAATCGTATTCATGGCCCGTTGCTGGTGCTCTTCTGCGCCCTGCTCCCTGGCGCGGCTTACGCCGAATACCGGATCGAGACTGTCGCCGAAGGACTGGAACACCCCTGGTCCCTGGCCTGGCTGCCTGACGGCCGCATGCTGGTCACGGAACGCGCCGGACGGCTCCGGCTGATCGTAGACGGCGAGTTGTTGCCGGAACCGGTCTCCGGCGTGCCCCGGGCGCACGTGCATTCCCAGGCCGGACTGTTCGACGTGCTCCCCGCGCCGAACTTCGACAACAGCGGCCAGATCTATCTCAGCCTGGCCGAGGGCAGCCGTTCCTCCAACTCGCTGCTGCTGGTGCGTGGCACCTTGAACGGAAATCGCCTGGACGACGTGGAACCGATCTTCCGCGCCACACCGGAACGCGACACCAGCGTGCATTACGGCGGGCGCATGCTTTTCCTGCCGGACGACACGCTACTGCTCACTCTGGGGGACGGATTCGATTACCGTGAACAGGCACAGGACAACAGCAACCACTTCGGCGCTATCGTGCGCCTGAACGCCGACGGCAGTGTGCCCGGGGACAATCCGCTGGTCGAGGAAGAAGGCGCGTTGCGGGACATATTCAGTTTCGGTCACCGGAACGTCCAGGGCATTGACCGCGATCCCGAAACCGGCATCCTGTGGTCCAACGAGCACGGCCCGCGGGGCGGCGACGAACTGAACATCATCCGGCCAGGAGCCAATTACGGCTGGCCCATCGCCTCGCATGGCGTGGATTACTCCGGCGCGGTCATCACACCATTCCGTGAACTCCCCGATACGCAGTCGCCGGAACATGTCTGGGCCACCGCCATCGCGCCGGCGGGTCTGGCTGTATATCGCGGCGACCTCTTCCCCGACTGGAACGGTAGCCTGCTTAATGCCGGCCTGGTCAGCCGCAGCGTTCAGCGCATCACGCTGGACGAGGAGGGTCGGGTCACCGGGGAGGAAACACTGTTCACCGAACTTGACGCCCGTATCCGGCACGTACGGGTCGGGCCCGACGGTGCCGTCTACCTGCTCACCGACCATGAGAACGGCCGCGTGCTCAAGGTGACCCCCGCCGAATAGGCAGCCGCGGCGCCTACCCGGCATGTGATTTGTTTCCGGCAACAATACTCGGCATCCTAGGAAGCTCGCAGCGTTGCTGAGCGCCAGACTTGCCTTGCGGCCAGGCTCGGAGCACAGCGCCGTGGTCATTCCGCGGTCCGGCACAGCAATGGCGCAGCGCGAAGTACAGGCCATTCACCCCAACGACCACTGGAGATTGCAAAGTGGTACTTTCGCAGTATTCCCGCCTCATCCCCCTGCTGTTGCTGATGCTCACCGCCTTGCTCATCGCCCCGGCGCAGAGCTTTGCTCAATCGGGCGATCAGCCTGGATACGGAGCCCTGGCGGATATCCTGGAAGATGAGGAAGCCCGCAACCGCCTGATCGAGGACCTGCGCCAGCGCTCGGCGGAACAGCAGCAGGACGGGGTACAGCGGGAAGCTTCGCCCGCCGGCCAGAGCGAGGAGGAGTTCTCGTTCGCGCGGCAGATCGCGAACACCACGCAAGCCTTTGCCGAGAACATCGTCGGCGAATTTGCCGCCGGCATGTCCGCCCTCTCCGCCCTGCTCACTGGCGAGGAGGCGCTGGACTGGGCCACGCTGGCCACCGCGACGATGAACCTCGGCCTGGTGATCGTCGCCACCGTCGCGCTGTTCCTGCTGTTCCGGCGGCTGGCCAGGCCGGTCTTTGCCGCGGCCAGCCGGTGGACGCTGCACGGCAGCAGCGGCACACTGCTGCTGCGCAAGCTGGCGGCAGCGATCTGGTCTGCGCTGGTGGACCTGATCGTGGTCCTGCTGGCCTGGGTCGGGGGCTACCTCCTGGCGCTGTTCGTGATCGGGGAGCCTGGCAGCATGGATGCGAGGGAATCGCTGTTCCTCAATGCCTTCCTGCTGGTCGAGATCTTCAAGCTGCTGATCCGGGTCGTGTTCGCGTCCCGTGACGAGGGGCTGAGGCTGCTGCCCCTGGCCGCCGAGGACGCGGAATACTGGAACCGCTGGCTGGCGCGACTGGCCGGTTTCATCGGCTACGGCCTACTGGTGCTGGTGCCGATCATCAACTTCCACCTCTCCCCCGCCGTCGGCCGTATCACGTCGTTGCTGATCATGGGGCTGGCGTTCCTGTACGCCGTCACAGTCATTCTGCAGAACCGCAACGACGTGGCCGAGCGGCTGCGGCTGCGTGCGGAGAAATCCGATCTGGCATTCCTGCGGGTACTGCTGCTGATGCTCGCCCGCGGCTGGCATCTAGTCGCCCTCGCCTACTTCGCGGCACTGGCGGTGGTCACCCTGGTGCGCCCGGAGGACGCACTGCCGTTGATGCTTCAGGCCACAGTGCAGACCGTGATCGCGGTTGCCGCCGGTATCTTCCTGTCGGTGCTGCTGAGCCAGCTCATCAGCCGCGGCTTCAAGGTGCCCGAGGACACCAGGCAACGCTTCCCGCTGCTGGAGGAACGCCTGAACGGCTTCATTCCGATGGCATTGAAGATCATGCGGGCGGTCATCCTGGTGGTCGTGCTGGCTGTGATCCTGGATGCCTGGGGTGCCTTCGACCTGATCGCCTGGCTGGGCTCCGAGGCAGGTATCAGCACCATCGGTTCCGCCCTGACCATCGCGCTCATCCTGATCGTGGCGGTCGGGCTGTGGATCGGGCTGGCGAGCTGGATCGAGGAACGACTGAACCCGGCCACCGGTTTCGGCGAACCCAGCGCCCGAGAGAAAACGTTGCTGACCATCTTCCGCAACGCGGTCGCCGTTACCCTCACCGTGATGACGCTCATGATCGTGCTCTCGGAGGTCGGGGTGAACATCGGACCGCTGATTGCCGGCGCCGGTGTGCTCGGCCTGGCGATCGGTTTTGGTGCGCAGAAGCTGGTGCAGGACATCATCACCGGGGTATTCATCCAGCTCGAGAATGCCATCAACGCCGGCGACGTGGTCACCGCAGGCGGAGTCACCGGCACCGCCGAGAAGCTCACCATCCGCTCGCTGGGTATTCGAGATCTGTCAGGCACCTATCATCTGATCCCGTTCTCCTCCGTGGACAGCGTCTCCAATTACATGCGCGAGTTCGCCTATCACGTGGGCGAATACGGCGTGGCTTATCGCGAAGATACGGATGAGGTGATTGTCCGGCTGCGCGAAGCCTTCGACGAGCTGATGGCCAACGATGATCATCGCGCCAGCATCCTGGGAGAACTGGAAGTCCACGGCGTCACCGCACTGGCCGACAGCTCGGTGAACATCCGCGTCCGCATCAAGACGCTGCCCGGCATGCAATGGGCGATCGGCCGCGAATACAACCGCCTGGTCAAGCGCCACCTGGACGCCGCCGGCATCGAGATTCCGTTCCCGCACCTGACGCTGTACTTCGGTCAGGACAAGGACGGCACCGCGCCGGCCGCGCCGATCACCGTCCGGCACGCCGACCAGAAGCAGAAGCGTCTGCCCGACACTGAAGCATCCGAGGCTGGCGAACAGCAGGAGGAAACGGGGGAGACGTCCTCCTCTGACGACGCGGACCACAGCCAGGACGAACGCGCGAAGGCCAACCCGAAGAAACGCGGTGACTACGACGACGCGGACGACTGAAACGAAGCGGCCCCGGCATCGTCATGCCGGGGCCGCCCGTTCGTAATTCAGCCCCGGGGCTCAGTCGAAGACGACGACCTGGCGCACCGCCCGGCCATCGGCCAGGGCCTCGAACCCGTCATTGATCTCCTCGAACCGCAGCTTGCGACTGAGCAGCCGGTCCACCGGCAGCTTGCCTTGCCGGAACAGTTTCACGTAGCGCGCCACATCACGTACAGGCACGCAACTGCCCACGTAGCTGCCGCGCAGGGTGCGCTCCTCCGCCACCAGGCTGACCTGCTGGATGGAGAGCTTGCGCTCCGGATGGGCCAGGCCACCGGTTACAGTCATGCCGCCGCGGCGGGTGATCTGGTAAGCGAACTCGAGCGCCTTTTCGGAACCCGCCATCTCGATGGCGCAGTCCACGCCGCCTCCGGTGGCCTCCCTGATTTTCTCCAACGCCCCATCCTCGGCGCTGTTGAATGCGTGCGTGGCCCCAAGTTCACGGGCCAGCGTCAGTTTGCTCTCGTCGACGTCGACGGCAACCACATCCCCGGCCCCGGCAACCAGGGCGCCGAGTACGCTGTTCAGGCCAACCCCGCCCAGGCCGATCACCGCCACGCTCTGCCCCGACCGGATCTCGGCGGAGTTGACCGCCGCGCCGACACCCGTCAGTACAGCGCAACCGAACAACGCCGCGTGCTCGAGTGGCAGGGCCGGGTCAACGCGAATCAGGGAATTGCGCGATACCACGGCGTGATCGGCAAATGCCGAGACGCCCAGATGGTGGTTCACCGGCGTGCCGTCCGCCCGGTGCAGACGATGCGCTCCGCTGATCAGCGTACCGGCCACATTCGCCTTGTTGCCCGGTTCGCAGAGCGCCGGCCGCCCCTCCGCACAGGGCCCGCAATGGCCGCAACTGGGGACGAAAACCGCCACCACATGATCACCCACCGCCAGGTCGGTAACACCACGACCCAGCGCCTTGACCACGCCGGCCGCCTCATGCCCGAGCGCCATGGGAACAGGCCGGGGACGGTTACCGTTCATCACGGAAAGATCCGAGTGGCACAGACCCGCCGCCCTGATCTGCACCAGAACCTCACCGTCACCCGGCGGATCCAGCTCCAGTTCCTCGATGGTCAGCGGCCGGCTTTCCTGGTAAGGCCTGGGCGCGCCCACGGCGTTCAGTACTGCGGCTCTGATTCTCATTCTCCCCTCCCCGTTATCGTGATGTGCTCGGTAGTGATAGCAGTAAGATAACAGGTCTGAAGAGCGAGGTTCCTTCCACCCGGAACAGCGCACGGAATCAGGTTGACTCAGAACCGGTGAGCGAGACCGTGACACAGCTGATGTTATCCGGCCCGCCGGCAGCCAGCGCGGCGTCCAGCAGCCGCTCGCAGGCACTGGCGACTGGCGGGCGGCGAAGCAGGTGCGCCATGTTGTCGTCACTTACCACACCGCTGAGTCCGTCGGAACAGAGCAGGAAGGTATCACCCTCATACAGATGCCCATGGACGCTCTCCAGTTCGAACGCCGGGCTGGCGCCCACTGCGCGGGTCAGCGGTGGATTGGCTGCCAGACCGCCGATCTGTGCATCGCTGGGCCAGGCGGTGTGGTCCCGGGTCAACTGGACCAGTGCACCGTTCCGCAATAGATAGACCCTGCTGTCTCCCGCCCACAGGCAGTGATAGTTGTCCGCCTCGAGCAACAGTACCGCCAGCGTGGTACCAATGACCTGCCCATGCCCCCAGGCAGCGCTCTCCGCCAGCAGTTGTTCGTTCACGCGAGCCACGGTTCCGGGCAGCCGCTCCAGCAGCACCTCCCCGACGCATTCAGCCGCCAGCTCGCATAGCGCCTGTACCAGCGTGCGGCTGGCATGGTCGCCGCAGGCGTGACCGCCCATACCATCCGCCACCGCCCAGAGACCGGCATTCGGCAATTCCAGGAATGCATCCTCGTTGCGCTGCCGGACCAGTCCGGTATGCGTCATGCCGCGGGTCACCAGCCACGGTTCCTGCTCGGCCTCACGCATCCGGCGCATCTCCGTGTTCCTGGTCGATCAACTGCTCGAACGCCCATCCCCATTGGTGCCAGTTTCCGTCCAGCATGGCGGCGTACTGGCCGGCACCGGGCAAGCCGGGGGCCACCAGCAGGCAATCGCCGACGTGGTCCGAGCCCTTGGTCCACCAGAGCGAGTAGCCGCCCAGCAACCGCCGGTAGACACGATCCAGCAGGCCCAGCGCCATGCCGGCCTGGCTATCGGCGCTGTCGGACGCGACCACCCAGCCCTTCTGCTCCAGGGCGGCACCCAGTTCGGTACGGTAAACCGGAACCGGTTCCGGCTGCGGTGCTTCCAGCGTCTCCAGGCGCTCCATGAAGGCAAGGTAGCTCATGCCGTCGGCCAGCGCGCTCAGCAGCACCCCCTCCGCCGCGTCGTACCAGGCCTGGCCGTGCATGCGTGCGGCCCACACGGGATGGGCCCCGGCATGCGCGACTGTCAACGGATAGCAACGCCCTACCTCGTCCACGCTGGGAATGATCAGCCCCATGACAGCCTGTTCGCCGCAGACGCCGGGGGTGAGTGCGAACCGCCACACCGGGCTGGTCATGTAATAGTCCGTCCAGTCGTCTGCAAGCTGTTCCCGGCTGACCGCCAGCGCCGACTGCAACCAGGCATGCCAGGGTGTGGTGAACCAGGCGGGCAAATGCTGTGACACGTAGTCGGGCTGTTGCGGCAGTTTACCAAATACACCGCATAATTCATTGTTATTACTCACAACGACTCCGGGAGAACGAAATGCTGGACAGGATTATCGAGGAACGGGTGATGAATGCTCCGGGGCTGCAGTTCGTACTGCGCCCGGATTCCCGACAGGGTCAGTGTCAGCATTAAACCGTCGCCGTTGTCGCCGGTGTCGATAGCACCGTGGCGATCCAGCAGCCGGAACAGGCTCCACTCCCCCTCGAGGCGTGTACTGACCGGAGAGCCCCTGCTTCCCCGGTTGAATACCAGGCGCGTCCGGTCCTCCGCGTCCCCTGTCCAGTCCACGCGAATGGAACGGACCGGCCCGTGCTGGTACCTGAGTTCGGCCCCGGCAAGCTCGAACAACGACCGTGTTACAGTCCGCTCCAGGGAATGGGGTCTCAGCATGAAGCTGACCCGGGGCTCCTCGCCCTCGCTGAAGTAGGTCCGGCGGATCCGCTCACCGCGCTCGAACGTCTGCAGCGTGCGGCTGGACATGCCGACCGGCCGGCGCCATCGCCAGGGTGTGCTGTTGACGTCGACGAACGGCCGCACGTAGTGCTGGAAGAACATGTCCAGTTCACCCTGGGGTCCGAAGAAGGCAACGAAATCCTCCATCATCACGTCCGTCGTGGATTCCGGATCCACCGGATAGCGCCCCTGGACGGTCTGTCGGTACCGCCGCAGGACCTGGGAACGCCACACGGCGTTGATATGCTGCATGGCCGCAGCGGACGTCACGCGATCGGCATCGTCCGGCAGGTTCTCGAACCAGCCGGCTATCCGGGAGGGCGCTTCATCCAGGGCCCTGCGTAGATCACGCACCGCGCCGCTGCCCTGTTGTGGATCCCGCATCGCCTCGAATGCCGTCTCCGCCATGTCGTTGGAATAGGCCAGCGCATCGAAGTACTCGGCCATGCCTTCCAGGGCGCTCTGAAGGCGCTGTAACGGTACCCCCTCCTCATCCGACACATAGGCATTCAAGCTGGAGAAGGCATCGCTCACCGGCGCCCCCGGCAATTGCACTCCGGCGCCGGGAATGCCGTCCGGCGCCAGTCTCTCGAGCCGCCTGCGCTGGTTGCGCAGCAATTCCTGGCTGGCGGCATCGGCGACACGGCCCAGTGCTTCGGCAGACTCAGGAACGTCGCTCAGGGCTGTATGCGCGCGCACCGCTTCCAGCAGCCGTGGGATCGGTGCATCCCTGGCCGTCAGCACCTGCAATTGCGTCCGTCCCTCGTCCACCGAGGGAAGCGGGCGGATCACAAGGTCGGAGAGCAGGCCTTCCCAGCGTTCCACGTACTCCGCGAAATACAGTTGCTTGACGGAAGCTTCCAGCTCCGACAGTTCCTCGTCAGACAGCGCCTCCCCATGATCCTCGCCATACACCCATTGCTCGCCCGCCAGTTGCTGGGACAATCGACGGCTCTGGCGCAGAAAGCCCGTGTGGAAATGCTCGTAGGTGAACAGCACGGGTATACCATCGTCCAGGCTGGCCTCGCTGCGTCGCGAAAAGATCGCCGAGGCGCGGCCGCCCAGGACGTCGGCCACCGTGAACTGTTCCGGATGATCGCGCATGTAGTCGTTTCTCAGGCGCCGGTAGACCCGCCGGTCCAGTGGCGTTTCCATCAGTGCCTGCCGCGCGTCGTCCACCCGCCCCGCCTCGGTAGGTGGAGGGATCACGCCCCGCTCGACGGCGGCCCGGGCGTGCGCATTGAGCATCTCCCTGACAGTGCGGTTGCGTTCGCCGGGAAGCCGGGTCTGCCACAGCAACTCCGTCCACAGCAGGAAGGATTCCGTCTCCATGTGCTCCGGGTGGTAGAGCATCATGTAGAAGCGCAGGGCCTCGTAGAGGCGTTCATCTTCGGACTGCTCCGCGTCAAGCTGAGCAGCCAGCAGGGCCGAAAGCCGGGGCATGAAGTAACGCTCCAGCGCCTGCCGGTAGCCCAGTTCGGCCTGGGCATGGACCTTGTCGTCCTGGGACAGCCCGGCGGCGGTTCCCGCCGCGTCGGACGGGAGCTCCTTCAGACGGTTCAGGGCGTCGGCCAGTGTGCGCCATTCGGTCTGGCCGGACATGCCGTCCACACCGTGCGTCTCGCGATACTCTTCCACGCGCTCGGTCACGGCCTGCAGGTAGCCGCTGCTGGAACGGTACCCGTCCACCCAGAGTGTCATCGCCACCGCGAAGGCGCTCACGACGGCAGCCAGCGCGCCGCCGTAAAGCCAGCGAAAGCGTCGTGCCGCCTGGTGGCTGGCCCGCGCCAGATCCGATTCGCGGAAAATCACCTCGGAGAACAGCCGCGGGATGAAGTAGCTGCGCACCGGCCCGCTACCGGCGGCGGAGGCTGGCGCATGCAGCATCGCTGCCGGCATCACCCCGCCCACCCGGCGTGCGGCACCGGCTTCCTGGGTCGCGCTGATCAGATAGACGCCGCGCAACAGAGCCGGCTCCTCGAACTGGTTTGGCGTGAAGATATCTCCCAGAAACGCCTGCATCCGGGGCAGCAGCGATTGCATCTGGCGGGGAAATTCGTAAAGCAGGGCCCGGCGGCGCGCGTCCGACTCATCGTGAAGGCGGTTCAACACCCGGTCATCGGCGCGCGCCAGCAGGCGCTGGTAGCGTTCCTCGAACGCCGCCAGCGCTGCCCTGGAGTCCGACCGGCGATCCATGGGCAGCGTCAGCCCCCAGACCTGCTCCCGGTCCTCGGCATCAAGATCGGCGAAATACTCCCTGAACCCCGCCACCAGATCGCATTTTGTGAACACCACATAGACCGGCAGACGCATGCCCAGATGGCTGTTTAACTCCTGGATCCTGCGCTTGATGGCGGCCTGCTGGATCGCCAATTGCGTCGGCGTACGTTCGACCAGATCGAGGATGCTGACCGCCACCAGCACGCCGTTCAACGGGCGTCTGGGGCGGCACTTCCTTAGCATGGTCAGGAAACTCAGCCAGGCAGTCGACTCCGTCCGCCCTGGCTGGGACTGGAGGGTATACCGTCCGGCGGTATCCAGCAGCACGGCCTGGTCGGTGAACCACCAGTCGCAGTGCCGGGTTCCGCCGGAACCTTTCACCGGGTTGGCGCCGATGTCGCTGCTGAGCGGGAAGCGCAATCCGGAATGGCGGATCGCCGTGGTCTTGCCCGAACCGGGAGCGCCGATAATGACGTACCAGGGCAACTGATACAGTTTCCGCCCCCGCCCCAGGCGTGCCCTCTGCAAGGTGCTCACCGCTTTCTTCAGGCCGTCCGCCAGCATCTGGCGATCAGCCTCCGCTTGCGCATCCGCGGCGCTACCACCGCTGTCCGGCCGACGCTCGGCATCCGCCTCCAGCGCACCGCTGAACTGCTTCTCCTGCCGACGCTCGCTGTTCTCCCGCCGCAGGTTCCCAAGCCCCCAGGCCAGCACCAGGAGCAGAATGACGATGAAGCGCGCGACCTGCGACTCCAGCGGAACGCGACCGGCAACAGCCACCAGCGGGCCCGCAAACCAGACCAGCAGCGACAGCGCCAGTACGCCAATCAGCGTCAGCACCCAACGCTGGCCGAGGAATCGAAAAATGGCTCTGATCATGATTCCCAATTCCTTCTGGGAGGTAAGTGTGGCATCTCAGCGTTCGCCGCTATGGGCAATCTCGATGGTCACGCGCCTGTTTCTGGCGCGTCCCTCCGCGGTGTCGTTATCCGCCACCGGTTGCGTATCCGAACGCCCTTCGGGAACCAGCCGACCGGACAGCTCCCCTGCGCTGGCCATGGACTGCGCCACGGCGTTGGCCCGGGCCAACGACAAATGCCAGTTGGAGGGATAGCGGAGCGTCCTGATCGCCCGGCTGTCACTGTGCCCCGCCACGGTGATCCGGCCAGGGACGGCCTCCAGCGCACGGCCGATCTTTTCCAGGATCGGGCCATAGGCCGGGGATACGTCTGCGCTGGCGGATTCAAACAGCTCCTCCGCCTGCAACGTGATGGTGACATAGCGACTACCATCGTTGATGTGCAAAGCATCCTGGGCAATCTCGGATGCGAGCAGTTCCTTCAGCATCCCCGCCAGCGGCCGCTCGCCGGACGCCGGTTCCGTTTCCTGCACCTCGGCGGGCAGCAGGCCGGCCATGGCGACCATCAACTGGTCGCTCTGGCGATTCAGATTGGTCAGCATCAGCAGGTAGGCACCGAAGGCCACGGCGGCCAGCACGGATGCCGTCACCCACACCGGCGTGAAACCGAGCAGGCGGCCACCCTTCCGGGCATCAACGGTGACGTCGGGGGACAGATCCCGGCGATGGGAGTCCCGCGCCTCGGTCAACTCCCGGTAGATGTCTTCCCGATAGCCTTCCAGCTTCAGTCTGCCCTGGGGATCGATCCGATACCTGCCCTGGAAACCCAGCCCAAGGCACAGATAGGCCAGCTCCAGGAAAGCGCGGTCCTTGCGCACCGCGCCCAGCGCCTCGTCGATCATCCTGAACGCGGTCTCGCCGCCGTAGGTCTCTCCGTGATGCAGTCGCAGCAGGGTTTTCTGGCTCCAGTTACTATGCTCGCCCCATGGCGAGTTCAGCACCGTCTCGTCCAGCAGCGTGCACACCAGGTAGCTGGATTTTCTCAGCGTATCGGCCGGAATATCCGCCTGTCCGGCTTTCTGGTGAAACGCCTCGATCTGGCGGGAAACCTGCTGGTGCAGCGTTCGCGCATCCACTTTCGCCTGTGCCTGGCCAAGTTCGCCGGCCAGCATCAGCAGCGTGGCAGCGAGATCGCGCAGAGTGGCGCCTCGTATCGGCTGCAACGCCTGCAGGCGCAAAGGCTGCCGGCCGGCGGCGCTCCTCGGCCTGACCACTGTGGCATCGTCCGGTTGCGGCTGGCCGTCAGTGCCACCGCCAGCCGGGCGTGGCCGGATCAGTGTCCTGTCCGGCTCCTCGCTTGCCCGCCGTCCGCCGCCCGGTCGCGGGACGATCATCGTACGGTCCTGGTCCGACATGCTGTTGGCTTCCCTGCCGTTAGTTCCTGATTGCCCAGAGCTCGAGTTTCAGATTCGGGAGTTCGTCCGCTACATGGAAGGCGAACCCACCCGACTGCTTGAGCTGTTGCCAATGCTCGCTACTCGAATCCAGCTCGAAATACACGCTGCCGGCATGATAGGGGATCTCGCGCGGCGCCATCGGCAACGTGTTGTAGGTGATGCCGGGAAGCTGGTTGTTGACCAGGTCGCGGATGGATTCCACCGTCCCCGCCTTGACCAGCGTGGGAACCTGCTCCCGCAGGCGTTCGGTCGGAACGTCGGCCTTCACCGCAAGCACGAATCGGCTCTCCCCCAGCAATGCACGGTCCGCCAGCCTGGCGACGCGAATGCCGTACTGCCGGTCCTCCACGGGAAGCGAAACGGCGGTCTGCTCCAGCACGGTACTGAGTTCACGGCCCAGCACGTCGCAGACCGACTGGAAGGACGCGGCCGGATCTTCATGGTGATACGGAACCACCTTCAGTGGGCGCTTGGCCGTGGTGGTGAACGTACTCAGCTCACCGGCCAGCGTTACCAGCTCGGTATAGAGCCTCTCGGGGTGTACCTGGGCGTACTGATCTAGATGCCGGAGCCGCGGCTCCGAGCGGTTGATGAGCTGCAGCAGCAGAAAATCGGCGATCGCCGAGGCGCCGCCCGCCTTGCCGCCACTGTCATTGAACCGCGCTGCCAACGCCTCGCCGCGCTGCTGCAGCAACCCGATGACGTCGGCCAGCGCGGCCCGCAGCTTGTCGTTACCTGCGATGTTCAGCATCGGCGGAATGAAGTCACCTTCCAGTACCACGGCACCTTCGCGGGTCACTTCCCGCACGCGTGCCACCGGCAGCGCGCTGTAGCCTCCGAGATCCTGACTCTCCAGCGCCAGACCGCAGTTCAGCATGGCCGTTTCGATGGATTGCGGATTACCGGCATCGGCGGCGTAGTCGAAGACCTCCCGCATGGACAGGCGGTAGCGCGCCACGTTGCCTCGCGCCGCCTGTTCATCGAGTTCCAGAAAACGAACGCCGGGCTGGTAACTGGGCAGGACCAGGTACAGGATCTGGTTCTTGGTGTCGGACGGCACTTTCAATGGCGGCGGCAATGTGGCCCCTCCCGGCAGTTCCAGCGGCGTGCCGTCCGGCATAACGCCACGGACCAGCCTCAGCGCAAAACCGCCCTCGGCAAGCGCGCTATGGTCGATAGCGATTTCATGAAAACCCCAGCCGTGACCACGGATGGCGCGGCAGCGGTATTCCACCAATTGTTCCAGGTACCGTTCCTGCTGCTGGAAGTGGTGTGGAAACAGGTACTGGCTCTCCAGCCATGCGGTCTTGTTTTCCATTGTCAGGCTCCTTTCCTTGGTTTCCCTGGTGTCGGGGTGCAACAAGGCCCCAGCGCAAGGCTGACGCTCAGAAATGCTGCGAACTTCTGTGCCGGGACACTAGTGCATCAACTCCGGTTGCGGATCATCGTCGCGCTCGACCGGTTCAGGCTCCGGCGCGCCGGCAACGACGCTGGTCTCCGTGAGCATCACCGTATGCCGGCCGGACCAGTTCGCGTTGACCTGGTAGACCAGCTTCCATTGGGCTCCGTCGATCTGGCGAAAGCCGGCCGCAATGGCTACGTATCCGGTGTCCCGCTCCAGCGGAAAACGCAGTTCGCGGCTTTCTCCCGGCTGCAGCATGAGGTTTTCCTTGAACAGGAGTTCATCACCCAGCAGCACCTCGGCGTTGTCGAACGCACCGTCGAAATCGAGATTGTCCAGCGTGGTCCTGCGGGACAGTTGGAACACGCGGACGGCGACCGGCGAGGGCCTCCCCTGGCCGTCCGGGTTGACGTCGCCAAGGGCGATCAGCGTCAGACGCTCCGTGGGTGGGACCACATGTCGGGTGACCGAGCAGGCAGCCAGTACGATTGCCGCCAGTATCAACACGGCGATCACGAAAGCCCCCCTGATCACGCGTCGACTCATGGCCATGCGGACCTCCCGTTTCATTGCGTCTCCTCGCTCTCGAACTGCGACCGCGCCCCTTTCGTGCTGCGGTTTGCCATGAATCGCTCCAACGCCCTGCCGAACATGTCACGGGCAGTGCTGTTCGCGGTGTTGCGCCGGGTATCGAACCAGGCGCGATAGAAACGCCAGCAGGTGATCGCCGGAAACAGCAGCATACGGAGCCGGAAAACCAGCTTTCCGATTCCCTTGGCCGGCGCTGCGCGACGCGTCGCGGCCTCGACCTCGGCGGGAGAGAAGACGTTGATCACCGCGGAGAACGATTTCCACAGCGTCGTGATGGTGCCGTAGTGGATACCCTGCATCTGGCGCACGTCGGCCCGGAGTTCATCCAGCACCGGGCCGGTATCGCCGCTGCGGGCCTCGTGCAGCAGCAGCTCCAGGAATTCATTCGCGTTCTGCGCACCGGAGAAGCGGATGCTCCGCGCCACGGCTTGCTCCCCCTTGTCAGGCGAGAAGATCCGCTCGGCGGATTCGTATTCGGCGCGCAGCGAGAACAGCCCCCGCAGGCAGATGCGCAGCGTACCGGCCAGTGCTGCCAGCGCCTCGGGGCTGAGGTCGTTTTCGTCCAGCGCATGGGGATCCAGCGCCAGTGCTTCGATGATGGCCCGTCTGGACGCGGGCTCCAGCGCATCCAGTTGCCGGGAAACGGCCCGGCCTGGCCCCGTGTCGGGATGTTGTGCAACACCGTCGACCTTGAAATCCCAGTCCTCCGGGATGATCGTGGCTGGTGGCTGGAAGACATCGTCCGGATGCCCGAGACGCGGAATGACGCGGGCATCGCCGCCGGCCCCGGACACAGACGCCACGTCGCCGCCTGAACCACTGGTGCCGTTTGTCGAGGGAGGGGCTGACTCGGCGGGTCGCGGGACATCACCCTGTACGGACTCCGGAACGGCTGAATCCGCGGGAGCGTCCTGTTCGGGTTCGGGATGGGTGGCTGGCTCACGCTCTCCGGGAGAGTGGTCGTCCAGCGTCACCCGGATGACGAAGTTGCCCATCCGCAGGCTGTCACCATCACTGAGCAAGGCACGGTTTCCCGGGCCAAGGGGCTCGTTTGCATCATTCAGGAAGACGCCGTTGGAACTGGCGTCGTAGAGGTAGTAGCGGCCGGCTTCCGCAGTCACGACCGCGTGCCGGCGGGAGATCAGCCGGGCGGGGCACAGCAGTTGCCAATGGCATTCGTCGCTGCGCCCCACGACGCCGCCGTGCTCATCGAAACTGTGTTCGGGAATCTGCCCCGGCAACATCTGCGTGTCGCCGGAAAGCCTGAACATGAGTGACATCCCTGTGCAACCCTCTCCCTGGTGGTACCTGTCCCTTCATCGCCCGTCCGGGACGATGACCAAGCCGCGCGGGCGGTTCCGCCTCACGATGACATCGCGTTATCGTGCTGCTAAGCTCGTATCGGTTGCAAGCCCCAGACGGGTCGCCTGCCACCTGTTCTGCACGGAATGCTAACACGATTTGGCCAGGGATAAAGGCTTCATGAATCGACAGCGCAGTTTCCTCCCTCACCCGGCTCCGTCAACACAGTCGCTCGCCCCTACCGCGTCCCGCGGCCATTCCCCGCCCGCGCCCGGCCTGGTACTCGGTGGCCGCTATCTGCTCCTGCAGCGGCACGGTCGGGGTGGTACCAGCCTCATCTTTCGTGGCCGGGACCTGCTCGCGGAACGTACCGGCCTGCGTTCCGCCGTCGCGATCAAGATTCTGCAGGGAATTGATGATGAAGACCTGGCCCTGCAACTGGTCATGCGGGAACTGGCCACGAGCAGAGCTGTCGTGGAGGACGGTCTGGTCCGCATTCATGACTGTGGCCGGCAGGGCCGGCTGCATTATCTGGTGATGGAATGGCTGGACGGAGAGACGCTGGCTGACCTGCTCGACCGTAGCCCCGACAGACGGCTTCCCTACAGGCGGCTGGCCGCCATGCTGGCGCCCATCGCGCAGACGCTGAACGCACTGCACCGGCGGGGCCTGGTGCACTCGGACGTCAAGCCCGGCAACATCTTCATCACCTCCGACGGAGAGGTAAAGCTGCTGGATCTGGCGACCGTGAGACCTATACCCGGCCACCCTGGAGCCGGTCGGCACGGCGATACCGGCTACCTGGGATACTCCCCCGCCTATGCCAGCCCGCAAACCCTCAACGACGAGCCTGCGACTCCGGAAGACGACGTCTACTCACTGGCCTGCGTGATCTATGAAGCCGTCAGCGGCGGCAAGCCCTATCCCGACGGGCCGGCGGTCTCCGCGGGGGAACAGGTGCCACTGCCGGCGCCTCCGGGTGGGCTCAACCCCGTGCAATGGCGACTTCTACGGCGATCGCTCGCAGCTGATGCCCAACGGCGCGCCCGCACTCCGTTGGCCATGCTGAAGTCGATCAGGCTCACGGAAGGCAGCCGTCTGCTGGCTTGCTCCGCCGGCTCCGTGCTGCTGGCTCTGGTCTGGGCGATTTCCAGCGCCGGTGGAAAGACCGATCAGGCCTGGAACGGGAGCATGCCACCGACGCCGCCTTTCATCACGTCCGGAGCGGAACCGGCCACCCACGCACCAGCCGTCCCGGGAAATGATGTTTGACAATGGCCGGTGATAGCGGTGATAGTACCGCCCATCGGCTCCGATGACGCGTTGACATGATGACAACGCCCGGGCCCACAGCCGCCTGGTTCGGCGAAGCGACAGCGGGATCGCCATGCCTTCCTGCTGGCGGCAACGGAATGCAGAACGACACGCAAGGACAGGCGCCACACCATGACCGGTGTTTCACGGATGATTCAGGGTTGAAGGGATGCACCATGACCCAGACTGCAGCAGCGATAACGCCCCAGACACCGTCCAACCCCCTCCTCCCCTGGCCCGAGTTGCTCGTGGCCATCGACGAGGCCGCGCCCGCCGGCGACGACCTGCGCGAGAGCGCCAGCAGCGAATACCATGCGCTGCGCGACGCCCGCACCTCGGCCAGAAACAATGAGCGCCAGGCCATGGGCGCGGGCGAGACCAGCTACATCCGCCCCGCCGACTGGATGGCGCTCATCGACGGCGTGCCGACGCTGCTACAGGAGCGCAGCAAGGACCTCGAAGCCGTTGCCTGGCTGATCGAGGCGCTCACCAGGGTCCACGGTTTCCAGGGCCTGGCCAGCGGCTTCTCCCTGGCCCGCCGGTTGATCGAAACCTTCGGGGAAGCCCTTCATCCTCAGCCGGACGAAGACGGCAAGGCGACACAGCTCGCCGCACTCACCGGTTTGAACGGCCAGGGCAGCGAAGGCGCGCTGATCGCCCCGATCAAGTCCATTCCGCTGACCGCCCCGTCCCAGGGGGACGCCCTGTCCACCTGGCAGTGTGAACAGGCCTTCGAGCTCGAGCGCATCGCGGACCCCGCCAAGCGGGAAGCGCGAAGTCAGCGTGGCTTCGTCACCCGCGACGCCGTCGACCAGGCCGTGGCCGAGACACCACAGCCGTTCCTGGAATCGCTCCACGCGGACCTGCAGCAGGCGATCGTCGAATTCGACCTTTACCAGCAGGCGCTGGACACCTACTGCGGCGATGACCCACAACCCACCGGGCGCATACGCGATGCGCTGGACGGCTGCCTGCAGACATTGAACTACATCGCGGGGGAACGGCTTACCGCGGCCGCCCCGGCAGGCGTCGGCGACAACGTTACCGGCGAAGCGGACGCCGAATCCGCTGACGGCTCCACCGCCATGCCGCCGGCAGAGCAGCATGCGGCGGGTATACAGAGCCGGGAAGCCGCGCTTCGGGCGCTACGGGATGTTGCCGCCTATTTCCGCAGGACGGAACCCCATTCACCGGTTTCCTACGCCATCGAACAGGCGGTGTACTGGAGCCAGCTCTCACTGCCGGAACTGATCGGGGAACTCATCCCCGACGACGGTGCACGCCAGAAATACCGGACGCTGGCCGGTATCAGAACCGAAGAACGCTAATCAGGGACTCGTCGCAACCAAGGGAACAAGCCAATGGCAAGCATTCACGACAAACTCAACCGCGTGCGCAAGCCACGCGTCCACATCAGCTACGAAGTGGAAACCGAAGGCGCCGTGGTAGAAAAGGAACTGCCTTTCATCGTCGGCGTCATGGGGGATTTTTCCGGCGATCCAACCACACCGCTGAAGCCCCTCAAAGACCGCCGCTTCGTCCAGATCGACCGGGACAATTTCGATCAGGTACTGGCAAGCATGACACCGGGCCTGCAGTTGAAGGTCAAGAACACGCTGGAGGATGACGGCAGCGAATTCGCCGTCAACCTCCAGTTCCAGTCCATGGACGATTTCGAGCCGGCCGCCGTGGTCTCCCAGGTGGAGCCGCTGCGCAAGCTGATGGAGACGCGCAACAAGCTGCGCGACCTCTCCACCAAGGCCGACCGCTCGGAAGCACTGGAAGAAATCATCGAACGGGTGCTGACCAACGAAGCGGATCTGTCCGAGCTGGCGGAGGCCGTGGGCGCTGAATCCGACAAGGATGGGGAGAAGACCGATGAGTAACCAGGCAATGGATGTGGAGCAGCAGCAGGATGCGGCCGAAACCGCGGCGCTGAGCCTGCTGGAACAGGCGGTGCAGGCCACCAAGCAGACGGATGCCGAAGAGGCACAGGAACTGCTGCGCACGCTCACCCGAGAGGCCATGAAAGGCACGGTAAGCTGGAACAAGAACCTGACCGTAACCTTCCGTCGCGCCATCGAGGCAATCGACGAGGCGATCAGCAACCAGCTGCGGGAGATCATGCATCACGAGAAGTTCCAGAAGCTGGAAGGCTCGTGGCGCGGGCTGCACTATCTGGTCATGAACACCGAAACCGGCTCCTCGCTGAAGCTTCGCCTGCTGAACGCGACCAAGAAGGAAGTCGCCAAGGATCTCTCCAAGGCGGTGGAGTTCGACCAGAGCCAGACCTTCAAGAAGATCTACGAGAACGAGTTCGGGTCGCCGGGCGGGGAACCGTACGGCGCACTGATCGGTGATTTCGAATTCACCAACCATCCGGACGACATCGAGTTCCTGTCAAACATGTCCAACGCCGCCGCCGCCGCGTTCTGTCCGTTCCTGTCGGCGGCCGACCCGTCGCTGTTCGGTTTCGAGCGCTGGGAGGAACTCTCCAAACCAAGGGATCTGGCGAAGATCTTCGACTCCGCCGAGTACATCAAGTGGCGATCGTTCCGGGAATCCGACGATTCGCGCTTCGTCTCGCTGGCCATGCCGCGGGTGCTGTCGCGCCTCCCCTACGGCGAGGACACCAGGCCGGTGGAGGAATTCGTCTACCAGGAGCTGGATCCGCAGCAGAAGCCCACTTCTGCGGACTACACCTGGATGAACGCCGCCTACGTGCTCGGCACCAGGCTCACCGAGGCGTTTGCCCAGTACGGCTGGTGCACCGCCATCCGCGGCGCCGAGGGCGGCGGGCGTGTGAACGGTCTGCCTGTTCACCTGACGACCACCGACGACGGCGACATCGACATGCAGTGCCCGACGGAGATCGCCATTACCGACCGTCGCGAAGCCGAACTGAGCGCACTGGGTTTCATGCCGCTGTCTCATTACAAGAACACCGACTACGCCGTGTTCTTCGGCGGCCAGACCGCGCAGAAACCCAAGGTCTTCGATCGGCCGGATGCGACCGCCAACGCCAGTATCTCGGCACGGCTGCCCTATGTCATGGCCACTTCGCGCATCGCCCATTACCTGAAGGTCATGGCACGCGACAAGATCGGCAGCTTCATGGAGGCCGAGGACATGGAGAACTGGCTGAACCGCTGGATCAACAACTACGTGAATGCCAGCGAGGAAGGCGGCCAGGACATGCGCGCCAAGTACCCGCTGCGGGAAGCCAGGATCCAGGTCACGCCGGTGCCCGGTAAGCCCGGCTCCTACAACGCCGTGGCCTGGTTGCGGCCCTGGCTGCAAATGGAGGAACTGACCACCTCGCTGCGCATGGTGGCTCGCATCCCGGAAGGTAGCTAGCTGCCGGGAACGTCTGCACCCGCCCTGCCGGGGTCCGGGACGCCGTTCCGGGCCTCGAAGGGGGCCAACGACACGGAAAGCACTTGGCCATCGCAACAGACAGGAATCAGCGCATGGATGCCCAGTCCGCCAGCGCGCAGCCTGCAGTCACGGCTGCGACGAAGCGTCCGCGCAAGGGAAAACGCGGGCGTACCGCCGCGATCCGGCAACGCTCGCCTGAGCAGGCAGCGGCCAGCATCGAACGGCTGCTTGTCCGACTCGACCGGACGATCGGCCGCCAGCTGGACGAGATCCTGCACCACCCGCGCTTCCAGAAACTGGAAGCCTCCTGGCGTGGTGTCCTGTCGCTGCTGGAAACCGAGGCGGAGTACGACGAACGCCTGGCCGTGAAGATCCGGTTGCTGAATATCGGCTGGACGGAGCTCTCCCGCGATCTCACGCGCGCGCTGGAGTTCGACCAGAGCCAGATCTTCCGCCGTATCTACGGCGACGAGTTCGGAACACCCGGGGGCGAACCCTTCGGTGTTCTGCTGGGCGACTATGCGATCTCCCACCGCCCGCGCGAGAGAACGTCGGCCAGTGACATCGAGGTGCTGCAGGAGATGGCCAGAATCTCGACCGCCGCACTGTGTCCGTTCATCGCCAGCGCCGACGGAACACTGTTCGGCATCAACAGCTTCATCGAGCTGGGCGAGCCGGCGGAGCTTGATGCCCTGTTCCGGCAAAAGGAATACATCACCTGGCGGAAGTTGCGGGAGGACGAGCACACCCGGTTCGTCGGTCTGACGTTGCCACGGGTGCTCATGCGCGATCTTTACCGGGACGACGGCAGCCGCCTGGACGGCTTCCGCTATCGGGAAAGCGCCACGGCCGGACACGACAGCTACCTGTGGGGAAACGCCTGCTACGCGTTCGGTTCGGTCCTGATACGCGCATTCGCCAATACCGGCTGGTTCGCCGACATTCGTGGCGGTGAACACGATTTTGGCGAGGGCGGAGTCGTCGGCAACCTGATCTACAGCCCGCATGAAGCCGACCGCAAACGTCTGGCGCCCAGGCCAGCCACTGAAATCCAGATCGGCGACCACGCCGAACGTGAATTGAGCCAGTACGGCTTCATTCCCCTGTGCAGCCATCACGGCAACCGGCACACGGTCTTCTACAGCAACAGCTCGCTGCATGAACCGCCGCGGTACGGCTCCGAGATCGCGACCCTGAACGCTCGCCTGTCGGCCATGATCCAGTACATGCTCTGCGTATCCCGGTTCGGCCACTACATCAAGGTGATGGGGCGTGATCGCATCGGCAGTTTCGTCAATGCCGACGACTGCCAGAAGCTGTTTCAGGACTGGCTGAATCGCTACACCACGTCGAACACCGGCGCATCGGCCGAACTGAAGGCCCGCTACCCTCTCGCCGCCAGCAAGGTCGAGGTGCGGGAACAACCGGGACGTCCGGGCCATTTCACCTGCATCATCCACATGCAACCGCACTTCCAGCTGGATCAGCTTGTTTCCAGCATCCGCCTGGTCACCGAGTTGGCTATCGGCCCCACCGGCACCACGCAATGAGCCGCAAACAAAGGACTGGAACGCCGTCATGACTGAAGCAATGGACCATTACCGGCAAGGAAACCTGCGGCAGGCTGCAGCTGCCGTGGCCAATGAACTGCGCCGCCAGCCCGGCAACGCCGGCAAGCGCGCATTCTATGCCGAACTGCTCTGCCTGCTGGGCGAGTTCGAGAAAGCCGACAGTCAGTTGGCAACGCTGCAGACGCTGGCCCCGGACGCACTGGTCACCGTAGGGACCTGGCGGCAGTTGCTGCAGGCCGCCCAGGCACGCGTGGACGTGCATGCCGCCGGACGCACACCGGAGCTGCTGGGCGAGGCGGACAATCGCACCCGCGTGCGGCTGGACATGCTGATTGCGATCAGGGAACAGGACTGGCCCGGTGCCGCCAGACAGGCGCTCCTGCTGGAGGAAAGCCGCCCGATTCGCCCCCTGTGGGTGAACGGCAAGGCAGTGGATGATCTTCGCGACCTGGACGACGTGGACGCAGGCCTGCTGGAAGTGCTCGCCAGCAACGGAAAATACTTCTGGGTCTGCACCACGCAGGTGGAATCCCTGGCGTTGCATCGCCCCGAACGGCCGCTGGACCTGCTCTGGCGAAAGGCCGAACTGACGTTGCTTGACGGCACGCACGGCCAGGTCTTCATCCCCATGATCTACGCCACGCCCACCGACAACGAACAGGCACTGCTGGGCCGGGCCACGCAGTGGCAGGACCGGGCCGGGCTGGTGCGGGGGATCGGCCTGCGCACCTGGCTGATCGGGGATGAGGCGATGCCGCTGTCACGTATCGACAACGTGGAATGTACCGCCGACATCCGTCGCGGTCAGACCCGGACGGCACAGGTCTGACATGGCCAGGGCGCAACTGCAGCAACCGGTTCTGCCATCGCTTCTGGACCGGCTGATCGACGAGGAGCCAGGCAAGCACCTGGAAAGCGTCCGCTCACCGGCGGATATGCTGCACGAAATGCGGGCCGCCGTACGCCGCGATCTGGAAAACCTGCTGAACACCCGGCTGTTCCGGGAGATCGATGCGAAAGCCTACCCGCAACTGGAAACCTCGTTGGCCAACTACGGCCTGCCCGATTTCAGCACCGTGCAACTGGGTGCGCCGGAACACCGGGAGAAACTGCGGGAGATCATCCGCCGTACGATCGAGCGTTTCGAAACCCGGCTCCGGCGGGTTTCCGTGGAACTCGTGGATACCGGAGACGAAGGGGAACGGGAGCGCACGCTGCATCTTCAGATCTCGGCATTGCTGATGGTGGAGCCTGACCCGATACCACTGTTGTTCGATTCACGCATACATGCACTGGATCGCATGGTCCGCCTCCGGGAAAAACGTCATGGATGATGATCTGCTGTCCTACTACAACCGGGAACTGGCCTACCTGCGGCAGATGGGCGCAGAGTTCGCGGACAAGCACCCGAAAATCGCCGGCCGCCTGCGGCTGGACAGAGACGTTGTCGAAGATCCCCACGTCTCGAGACTGATCGAATCCTTCGCGTTTCTGACGGCACGCATCCGGCATCAGCTGGACGACGGGTTTTCCGACGTCACCGAATCGCTGATGGGAGTCCTGTATCCGGAATTCCAGGCGCCGATACCCTCATTCAGCGTGGTGCAGATGACACCGCGGCCCACCCGCCTGGAGCAACACCGCCTGCCCCGGGGGACGGGCTTCTACACCACGTCCAACCCGCAGGGCACCTGCTACTACAGAAGCTGTTACGACACGGATGTGCTTCCGCTGACCGTGTCGGAGGCACGCTTCTCGCCGCGCCCCTTCCGCGCCCCGGCGGTACCTTCCCGGGACACCGAAGACGGCTACCAGGCCGTGTTGCAGATCGGCCTCTCCGCCTACCAGGGCACCACGCTGGCAGAGCTGCGTCCGGAACGCCTGCGGTTCTTCATCAACGGCCAGCCGCAACTCAGTTTCCGCCTGTACGAGTTCCTGCTGCGGCACACCCGGGCAATCGCCCTGGCCAGACACCCGATGGACCCCGACCCGGTGATGCTTCCCGCGGAACGGCTGCAGGCCTGCGGATTCACCGACGACGAAGCGGCGCTGCCCGTGGATGGCCGCAGCTCTGCCGGCCATCGCCTGCTCATGGAGTACTTCACGTTCCCGGAGAAATTCCTGTTCCTGGACCTTGCCGGGCTGGCGAAGCCACTGCAGGCCTTCGAGGAAACCGCAACACTGTATTTCTACCTCGACCGCAGCCACCCGGAACTGGCGCAGGGCGTCAACCGCGACACCCTGCTGCTCGGCTGCACGCCGGTGGTCAACCTGTTCGAGAAGCGACTGGAACCCCTGGATGCCGCCACCCTGGGCCATGAAACGCGCCTGTCGGTGGATGCCGGTCAGGCGGGCTGCGCGGACATCCACACCCTGCAGTCGCTGCATGCGCGGGGGGCCGACGGCAGAACCGTCCCGCTACAGCCCTACTACGGCACACACCGATCGCCGGCCGAAAGTAAAGGCCAGCCGTTCTGGTCGGTCAGACGGGAAAGCAGCCAGTGGCAGAACGGCCGCGTCAGCCAGGGTGTGGATACCTACCTTTCCCTGGTCGACCGGGATTTCCAGATCACCGCACCGGACGCCGACTGGACCATCAGCGGCCAGGCCCTGTGCACCAATCGCGACCTGCCGGACCACCTGCCGTTCGGGCCGGGGCAACCGGTGATGCGATTCATCGACGGCGGTTCCGGCATCGCCCTGCGCTGCGTGACGGCGCCGACGCCGTCACGCAAGCCAAAGCTGGGCAATGCCACCCGATGGCAACTGGCCAACGCCATCTCCTTGCAGCAGTTGACCGGAGATACCGGGCTGGACGTGCTCAGGCAGACACTGCATTTGCACGATTTCAAGCAGGGTGCCGACTCCAGGTCGGTGATCGGAGGCCTGACTGCACTGGAAACACGGCTGATCACGGCCCGCGTCCAGCGCGAGGGTCGGGCCGCGGTCTGCCAGGGGACGGAGATACGGCTGGAGCTCGACGAGACGCGCTATAGCGGGACGGGGCTGTTCCTGTTCACCGCTGTGCTGAACCAGTTTCTTGCCCAGCTCTGCACTATCAACACATTCATTCGCCTGGCGGTGCGCACCCGCCAGCACCCGGAAAACGAGATTCTATGGCCACCGAGCAGCGGCAGTCAGCGCCTGATCTAACCCGGCTGCTGGAACGACAGTTCCCGGGACGGGACGACTTCTTCCAGCTGATTCGCGTCGCGGAGCGGCTGCACAATCGTGCCGCGCGCGACGGCAAGACCGTGCGTGTGGGAACCGACGGCCCACCGGCGGCCGAGGCGCTGCGCTTCGAAGCCGCCACGTCCACGGCTTTCGCCCCCGGCGCGGTAAAGCACATCCAGGACAACCAGGACATGGCGGCTCCGGCACACGTCTCGGTGAACCTGCTCGGGATCACCGGACCGTCGGGGGCCCTGCCACACCACTACACCAC
Organism: Ectothiorhodospiraceae bacterium; assembly: GCA_050485425.1. Lineage (GTDB taxonomy): Bacteria > Pseudomonadota > Gammaproteobacteria > Nitrococcales > Aquisalimonadaceae > LSCE01. Next base: position 164,063 of record JBJHBJ010000003.1, read on the forward strand.
GCTGGTCCAGCAACGCCTGCGGAGAAAGGACCATGCGCTGGCGGATTTCCTCAACATCTTCAACCATCGTCTGATCTCGCTGCTTTATCGCGCCTGGGCCAAGCACAAGCCGGCAATCAACGAGGAGTATCACGACACCGCGTCCCCTTCTGCCTACACCCGGACGGTACAGACGCTCGCAGCACGACCGCCCGGAGACCGCGTGCAGAGCAGCCTCTATTACGGCGGACACTTCTCGCGGCGCAACCGGTCGGCGGCCTCGCTCCGGCAGATTCTTCAGGATTTTCTGCGTCATCCGGTGGCAGTGGAACCGTTCGTCGGGCAATGGCTGCAGATTCCACGGTCGCAGCGATTCCGCCTTGGCCAGCCTTCGGTCGCCCGCGGCGAACGCCTGGGGGATGGCGTGCTGATCGGCCACCGCGTCTGGGACGCCCAGAGCCGTATCCGCATTGATATCGGCCCGCTCAGCAGCGCGGAACACGAGACCCTGCTGCCTTCCGAACCGCGATACCGGGCGCTCTGTCGCTTGCTGCGCGCCTATCTGCCGGCACACCTCACGGTGGAATTGCGTTACGCGATACGGGATGAGCACGGGGCGGACGGGCGGCGACGCCTGGGAGACAACGCACGCCTGGGTTGGACGACCTGGGCCCGCAGCGGCGCCGACGGCCTGCGCCACGCCAGATATCTGTTACCCGCCGGCATGCCCGCGGGCGGCAGCGATACCCGCAACAAGGAAGACTGAGGTCATCATGGAATTTGATCAACTGATCAGGAAAATGTCCCCGGCGTGCCGGGAGCTGTTCGAGTCGGCGGTTGCCACCGCATCATCGCGCACCCATTTCGCCATGGACCTGGAACATCTGCTGCAGCAGTTGCTCGACCGGGGAGACGGCGACGTCCAGCGCATGCTCGATCAATCCGGCCTGGACAGGGGCCTTCTCGGGGTCGACGTCCAGCGTGCACTGGAACGGCTGAAGACCGGGAATGGCGGTTTTCCGAAGATTGCTCCGGATATCGCCCGGCTACTGTTCGAGGCCTGGATGGTGGCTTCCACCCAGTGTGGCTCTCTTGAAATCCGGCCGGGGCACCTGTTGCTGGCCATTGCCGGGACGGACGCGCTGCGCCTCCATGCTCATGCGGTGTCGGAACAGTTCGTCGGGCTGGATGCAGAAACGCTTCGGCGGGAGATCCTTGCCGACCAGGGTGATGACGGCGGGCAATCGCCTACCCCCGCCAATGGCCAGGGTCGCGCCCTGGATCAGTTCACCATCGACCTGACGGCGGCAGCCCGTGCCGGACGGCTGGATCCGGTGTTGGGCCGGGATACGGAAATCCGGCAGATGATCGACATTCTCTGCCGTCGCCGCCAGAACAATCCGATACTCACGGGTGAAGCGGGTGTCGGCAAGACGGCTGTGGTCGAAGGCCTGGCCCAGCGGATCTCGGACGGCGAAGTCCCGGCGCCGTTGCAGAACGTCTCGCTGCGTACACTGGACCTGGGCCTGCTGCAGGCCGGCGCCGGCGTGAAGGGGGAATTCGAGAACCGGTTGAAGAATGTCATCGCCGAAGTGCAGGCTTCCGCCAGACCGGTCATCCTGTTCATTGACGAAGCCCACACCCTGATCGGTGCCGGCAACCAGGCCGGTGGCGGAGACGCGGCAAACCTGCTCAAGCCGGCCCTGGCCCGCGGCGAACTACGCACCATCGCCGCTACCACCTGGGCGGAGTACAAGAAGTACTTCGAATCGGATGCGGCGCTGACACGTCGTTTCCAGGTGATCAATATCGAGGAGCCCGATGAAGAGCGGGCCACAATCATGTTGCGCGGATTTGCCGCAGCGCTGGAGCGTCACCACCGCGTCACCGTGCTCGACGAGGCGGTGCGGGCGGCGGTCAGATTGTCGAAACGCTACATCCCGGGCCGCCAGCTTCCGGACAAGTGCGTCAGCCTGCTCGACACCGCCTGCGCACGGGTGCGCCTCAGCCTGGACACGCTACCGGTCCGGCTCGAGGAATGCCGCCAGGATCTGCGCCATATCGCTACCGAACGCGAACGCCTTGCCCGGGAACAGGAAACAGGCCTGGATCACCGCACCGCGCTCGAAGCCCTGGCGGCGCGTGAAGACTCGTTGAAGGCGGCCCGGGAAAACCTGCAGGAACGCTGGCAGGCAAGCCGCTCGGCCGTGGAGAAAGTGCTCGCACTGAGCACCGAGATGGCCGACCCCGCGGTACCCGCCACGCCGGATCAACGGCAGGCTCTGATCAGCGCCCGGAACGAACTGCGGGGCCTGCAGGGCAAGGAGCCGCTGATCTTCGATTGCGTGGATGGCGAAGTGGTCGCGCAGGTCGTGGCCGACTGGACGGGCATCCCGGTCGGCCGGATGCAGGCGGACGAGATTAGCCAGGTGCTGTCACTGGAGCAATCGCTGGCCCGCCGCGTCATCGGTCAGACCCACGCACTCTCGCTGATCGCCCGGGGCATGCGCATTGCCCGCACACAGCTCGGCGACCCGCGCCGGCCACTGGCCGTTTTCATGCTGGTCGGCCCCAGCGGCATCGGCAAGACCGAGACCGCGCTGGCACTGGCAGAGCAACTCTACGGTTCGGACGAAGCCATCACCACCATCAACATGTCGGAGTTCAAGGAAGAGCACAAGGTCTCACTGCTGATGGGGTCTCCCCCAGGCTACGTAGGCTACGGCGAGGGCGGGGTACTTACCGAGGCGGTCCGCCGCAAACCGTACAGCGTGGTGCTGCTGGACGAAATGGAAAAGGCGCACCCCGGTGTGCAGGACATCTTCTACCAGGTGTTCGACAAGGGAACCTTGAAGGATGGTGTCGGCAGGGATATCGACTTTCGCAATACCGTTATCATCATGACAAGCAACACAGCGAGCGATGAGATAACGCGGCTCGCGCTCGACCCGGAAACACGACCGGAACCCGACGCCCTTATCGATGCCATATCACCGGCACTTCGTGAACACTATAAACCCGCCTTTCTTGGCAGAATTCAGCTTATTCCCTATTACCCGCTTGATCGGGATAATCTCGGAAAGATCGCAGAACTCCAGTTGGCTGGAATACGCCGGCGTATCGAATCCCATTACGGGGCCTCGATACAGTTCAGCAGGGCCCTGCTTGAGCATGTCAGTGACCAGTGCATGCAATCCGACACCGGTGCGAGGCAGGTCGCAGCGGTACTGAACAACGGTTTGCTGCCTTACCTGTCCGGCCAACTGCTGGAATACCTGGCGAAGGGGTTCACGGTTGGAGACATCCACGTCGACATGGTCGGCAGCGACTTCAGTATCGGCATTCGGAAGCAGAAGAACAATGCTCCGAAAGGCCGAACAAGAACGGGAAGAAACAGCGCAGCAGAGAGGAAGAAAAAGCAACAAGAAACCGTCATGGATCAGGACTGATGACCTGATCCATCGCCATCTCAGGAATACAATTTTTCGCGATTCGTGCCTGCAGGAACGTTTGATACGTTATCAGAAAAAAATTCAAAAATTCTGAATTTTTGCGTATCATTCTGGTCGAGCTTTCGGGCTCTTTATCAAAGGAAGTTTCACAACAAAGGAAGGAAATCATGTCCATCTTCATGAAATTCGACGGCATCACCGGCGAGTCCTCCGACAGCAACCACAGCGGTTGGATGGATATCGAATCCCTGCAGTGGGGCGTTCAGCGCCGGATCACCTCCAACTCGTCCACGCAGAACGACCGCGAGTCCTCCAATGCGGAGATCAGCGACCTGCAGGTGGTTCGCACCATGGACAGCTCCACGCCGAGCCTGTTCGTGGAGTCCTGCTGCGGCAAGGGCAAGGATGTCGTGATTCATCTGACCAAGACCGGCAGCGGTTCTGGGTCGGACGTGTACATGGAGTACACGCTGAAGAATGCGCTGGTCACCAACTACTCGGTTACCGCCTCTGCCCAGAGCAACGAGCGTCCGACCGAGAACCTGACGATCAGCTTCATCGACATCGAAGTGAAGTACACCCCCTACAAGGACGACGGCAGCGCCGACGCGTCCATTGCGGTGGGCTTCGATACGGCCACCAACACCAAGCGGTAAGGCCTGGCATCACGCTCATAGGTGTCGTGCACGAGCACGGCACCTATGCTCGCGGCGGCCCCGCCCGATCACTGGCTACTCGCCGCACGCCCGCTGGGCACGATATGAAAGCGCTCTCGCTGGCTGGGCTGTTCCAGCAGATACAGCGATCCGCGTTCCTGGCCCATCACGAACTCCATGCGCGCGCCCATGGGCACGGTCATACGCACGCTCGTCCCCAGTTCCGTCTTCAGAATCAGCTCCACGGGCTTTCCCCGGTCGTTGATGAACTCGAAGGCCTCTCCCGCCCGGAGATGGCGAATACTGGCGCTGTTGGGCATTGCAGTAACTCCCCGAGACCACGGATGCTGTCACTCATCCGCCCACCGATGAAGCCACACCCCGGCGGGCAGGTGACCGGCCTCGTCGAACGGCTGCCGACAAGGTCGGAAATACAAGCATAGAACAGCCCCTGCACATGCCTATGCGCGGATGTCCTGCACCGCCTTCCGTTCCGACAGCGTGACCAGCAGAAGACCGAGCACAATCAACACCAGTCCGACAATATTGGTTGCGGTGAGCCGTTCGCCCAGCGCGACCGCAGAGGCGAATACGCCGAATGCCGGCACGCCGAGGGAGGCGATGGAAGTGGTGGAAGC